>NZ_SJXI01000018.1:0-274683 GCF_004337455.1 Parafrankia sp. BMG5.11
CAGCGTGGACGAACGACAGGTCGGCATGACCATCGCCGCGCCGGCTCGGCGTGCCGACCGCGATGAAAATGGCAGAGGCGCCGCGGATGCCGGCGGCGAGATCGGTAGTGAATGACAGCCGCCCAGCCTTCACGTTGGCTTCCACCAGCGCGTCAAGACCCGGTTCATAGATCGGCATGATGCCGTTCTCTAGCCGCTCGATCTTGGCGGCATCCTTGTCGATGCAGACCACCTCGTGCCCAAAGTCGGCGAAGCAGGCTCCCGAGACCAAACCGACGTATCCCGAGCCCACCATCGCGATCTTCATGCCGTCAGTGCTCCGTGTTCGATGTGCGTCGCGCCATCACGCTCCACCGCCTGGATGACCCGTCGTCCGGTCCCCTCCAGCACCAGGGCCGTCAGGCAACCCGAGCGATAGGCGCCGGTATCGATCCCGATCCGATTGGATCGCTGGTCGAGCCCCTCAGTGATCGTGTGGCCATGGATCACAAAGTGTTCATGCGGGTCGGCATGGTCGAGAAATGGCTCACGGATCCAGCGCATATGATGGTCCGCCTGCTCCGCCAGCGGGACGCCGGGCGCGATGCCCGCATGCACGAACAGGTAGTCGCCGGCGACGAGGTAATCCTTGGCGCTGCTGAGAAACTGCCGATCCTCCTCCGGCAACGCATTCGATAACAGTTGCTGCACCTCTTCAACGGTCGCGCGATCGTAGTCTTGACGGGAGATCCCGTAACTCAGCGCGGTTTCACGCCCGCCATGTCGCAGAAAGTGGCGCAGCACGGCCACGTCGCTGAGCCCTTCGAGGAACATCTCCTCGTGATTGCCGGCGAGCAGCTTGACCCGGCGCGTGGCCTGCCAAGCGCGCGCGCGGGCTACCACGCCCGCGCTGTCCGGCCCCCGATCGACGAGATCGCCCAGCAGGACGACCGCAGTTTCCGCTGGAGCAGCGGACGCGTCGTCCTGCTCAATCGCGGCAATGAGGGCTTCGAACAGATCCAGGCGGCCATGAATGTCACCCACCGCATACCAGCGAGTGCCTGGCGGTACTGCGGGAGGCGGACGGTCTGCTGCGCGGGGGCGCAGCCGGAACATTTGGCGGAGCGGTTCGAACATCAGGCGCGGTCGCATAGGCCACGGTATCCTGCCGGGCAATGAACGATGCCTGCGGGCGATGGCTGTGATGCATCGAATCCACATCGGCACGTCTCCTAAAGGCGACACGCCGTTTTTTCTTGTGCGATGCAGCAACTCGCGGCAAGAAAGTTGCGCATTGGCTGCCAATCGCCCGCGAGCACGACGGGCTTCAGCCGCGGCGCAGGTGGGACGATCGGCACAAACGAGGAGTTTGCCATGCTAACGTCCATCCGCGGTCTTGGGGCCGCAACCATTCTGGGTCTATCCGTCGTCGCGGCGCCTGCTTTCGCGCAGGACGAAAGCACTGCGGCCACCGGCGGCTTGTCCGTGTCTGGCAGCGTCACGCTGGTGTCTGACTATCGCTTTCGCGGCGTATCGCTGTCGGGGGGAGATCCGGCCATCCAAGGCGGCGTGACTGTCACCAGTGACACCGGGTTTTATGTCGGAACTTGGGCATCCTCGATCGACGATGGCGGCACCGACGTCTTTGGCGACGTCGAGGTCGATCTGTTCGGCGGGTGGAGCGGCGCCGTGTCCGAAGGCATCGGACTCGATGTGGGACTGCTGGGCCGGGATCGATGCCGAGTACTTCGAGCCTTACGCGACGGTCTCAGGCGATCTCGGACCAGTCTCGGCCAAGTTCGGGGTCAATTATGCGTGGGATCAAAAGGGGTTGGCCGACGACAACCTGTACCTTCACACCGAATTGAGCTCGGCAATTCCCACCACGCCGCTGACGCTGTCGGCGCATCTCGGCTATACCGACGGTTCGCTGGCGCCGACATTGCTCGCGGGCACGGGTGATGACAGCGCGTTCGACTGGTCGGTGGGCGCCAGCGCCACCGTCCTCGGCAGCCTCACCCTGGGTGTCTCTTACGTCGGTGTGGAGGGCCCCTCGATCGACGGGCTGACGGACGACGCGGTGGTGGTGTCCTTAGGCGCAAGCTTCTGAGCCGAATTGCGGGGCCGGTTTTCGCACCGGCCCCGACTTCGGCCATCGCCCGAGACCGCTAGTGATCAGTCACCCGCAGGACCATGGTGAGCGGCCGGGTTGATCGATCACCAAGTCAGCGGCTAGTTGCCTGGCTTGCAGCCGGCGGCATGGGCCGATCGGCCAGTGCTGACCGGAGTGTCCCTTGGCGAAGTTTCTTCACACGATGATCCGGGTGACGGACCCGGATGCGACCATCGCGTTCTTCAACCTCGTGGGTCTGGAAGAAGTGCGCCGGTTCGATAGCGAGCAGGGACGCTTCACCCTGATCTTCCTTGCGGCGCCGGGGCAGGAGGGGGTGGCCGAGGTCGAATTGACCTACAACTGGCCGCCCGCCGATGGCAGCGCGACCGAGCAATACGACGGGGGGCGCAATTTCGGGCACCTCGCCTACCAGGTCGACAATATCTACGACACGTGCGCCGGGCTGGCTGAGGCGGGCCACATCATCCACCGCCCGCCGCGCGATGGACACATGGCGTTCGTCAAGTCGCCGGACGGTATCTCGGTCGAGCTGCTGCAGGACGGTCGCCTGCTTCCGCAAGAGCCGTGGGCGTCGATGGAGAATACCGGCACTTGGTGACGCTGACCTGATCGACTTGAGCAGAGGCGGCGCGGCTAAAAGCACGATCCCCCGAGGTGCGCCTATGCAGCGTTGCTACCCCGCCAAGCTATTGAACAGTCTTCACGAATAGCGCGTTGCGCCCGGGTGTGCCGCTTGGTAGGCGGCGATCTCGGGCAAGAGGGGGTCGCAATTGCCGGGAGAAGGCTTCACGCCTGCGCAATGGCTTGTGCTGGTCGAGCATGAGCTGTTGCTTTTCGCCGGATTGTTCTTCCTGCTCGGCGCGCTCGACGAGCTGGCGGTCGATCTGATCTGGGTGTGGCTGCGGATCACCGGGCGCGGAAAGTCCGAGCGGCTGATGGCGGACCAGGAACAACTGCCGCTATCGGGGCGGGCGGCGGTTTTCATTCCGGCCTGGCGCGAGGAAGCGGTCATCGAAGCGACCGTGCGGCATGCCCTTGACGCATGGCCCCAGGCAGACCTGCGGCTCTACGTCGGCTGCTATCTCAACGACCCCGCGACCGCTCGCGCCGCGCGCGCCGGAGCCGATGGCGATGGCCGCCTCCGGGTGGTGATCATGTCCCACCCCGGTCCGACGACCAAGGCGGATTGCCTCAACGGCCTATATAGAGCGCTGCAAGATGAGGAGCGATCGTCTGGCGTGCCGTTCCACATGGTCGTGCTGCACGATGCCGAAGACATGGTTGATCCCGCTGCGCTGAGCCTGCTGGATCGGCACATCGGCGCTGCCGACCTGGTGCAGCTGCCGGTCCTGCCACATCCGATGCCGCAGTCGCGCTGGATCGCATCCCATTACTGCGAGGAATTCGCCGAACAGCACGGCAAGGGCATGGTCGTGCGCGATGCCCTGGGCGCGGGTCTGCCAACCGCAGGCGTGGGATGCGCCATTGCCCGCCACGCTTTGATGACTCTCGACAGCCGGAGTGCGGGCGAAGGGCCGTTCGCGGCGGAATGCCTGACCGAGGATTACGAACTCGGCCTGGGCGTTTCTGCGCTGGGCGGGAATGCCCGGTTCGTTCGCTGCCGGACGGCAAGCGGGCGCCTGGTCGCTACGCGCGCCTGTTTCCCGGCCAAGCTGGAAGCAGCTGTCCGCCAGAAGACCCGCTGGGTCCACGGCATCGCCTTTCAATCGTGGTACCGGCTCGGCTGGAGCCGCAATCCGGCCGATTTGTGGATGCGGCTGCGCGATCGGCGCGGTCCGCTCACCGCGCTGGTGCTATTGATCGCGTATCTGCTGCTGTTTCTTGTGTCAGCGGGATGGATCGCGCAGCTCGCCGGGTTTGCCCCAGAAGCCGATTTGTCGCCCGCGCTGCTCGTCCTGTTGGCTATCAATTTGGCGAGCTTTGCGTGGCGGGCGGCGTGGCGATTTGCCTTCACCGCCAGAGAATACGGCGCGGCGGAAGGTCTGCGGGCGATCCTGCGCATTCCTGTGACCAACGTCATCTCGATCATGGCGGGGCGGCGCGCGTTCGTCGCCTACGTCGCCTCGTTGGGAGGACGCAATCCGCGCTGGGACAAGACCGAGCACATAGTTCACCCGGCGCTCGCCGCCCCGCACCGGGAAGCAGCGTGAAACCACACGCCACCGCGCGCCGCCGCGGTGAGCCGCTGGCGGCGCTTGTCCTGCTTGTCGCAGGATGGATGGGTGTGCGCGCCGCGCTGTGGGAAACGCCCTTCTCATTTGTGCGGGAAACGCCCGCGCAAGATGCCGATGAGGACGCGCGGCTCATCAACTCTACTTCGCACGCAACACCGCGGGAATCGGGCCCAGAGACTGCGTTGCTTACTCGGGAGAGGAGCGCCGTCCGGGACCGGAAGTTCGTGTTCGCCCTGGCCCCCGTCGCGCCCTACCATGCCGGGATTGCGGCGCCTCCCTTGCCACGGCACCTCTACATCACCCCGGAGGCTGCACAAACGACGGCGAAAGCGCCCGATCGGGATACGCCGGTTCCGGCTATCGTCGCCTTGCCACCTCCCTTCATGCGCCCGCCAGCGACACGCTTGCACCTGGCAGCGTGGTCTTCGTGGCGGCAGGGAAGCGGACTGCCCAGACTGGCGAATGGGGCGCGGCCGGCGGGCTATGGCGGCACGCAGATGGGCTTTGTGGGACAGTTCGACCTGATGACAGAACCGCATCGCCCGGCGGTGCACGTGCGGGCGACTTACGCGCCCGATCGACCCCGCCAGCGCGAGGCGGCGGTGGGGATCGGCGTGCGTCCGCTGGCTGACGTGCCTATCCGTGTGCTCGCAGAGGTGCGGGCAACGGACAGCCAAGGATCGACCCAAATCCGGCCCGCTGCCTTTGCCGTCACCGAACTTGCGGCGACGCCTTTGCCGCTAGGTCTTTCCGCCGAAGGCTACGCCCAGGGCGGGTGGGTCGGCGGTCGTTTCGCCACGGCCTTCGCCGATGGCCAGCTTCGCGTGATGCGCCCGATAGCCCGGGGCGGCGGGGTTCGGGCAAGCATAGGTGTGGGTGCGTGGGGCGGCGCACAAAAGTTTGCCGAGCGCCTGGATGTCGGGCCAAGCGCCACCATCGACCTTGCGCCGGTGCGGCTCTCGCTGGACTATCGCGTGAGGGTCGCCGGCAATGCCACGCCCGGCAATGGCGCCGCTTTGACGCTTTCGACGGGTTTCTAGGCACCGGCACCTTCAATCGCGCGGCGCTAGGGCGTAGGGCCCCTTGTATGGACGTCTACCTCCCGATCGCGAACCTGTCGGTGAACGGACTGGTGATCGTCCTGCTGGGCGCGCTGACCGGTGTCCTGTCCGGCCTGTTCGGAGTGGGGGGTGGGTTCCTGACGACCCCGCTGCTGATCTTTTACGGCGTCCCGCCGACGGTGGCCGCTGCCTCTGCCTCGACACAGGTGACCGGAGCGAGCGTATCGGGCGTGCTGGCCCACAACCGTCGCGGCGGGGTCGATTACCGGATGGGCACGGTGACGATCGTGGGTGGGATAATCGGCAGCGGTATCGGCGCACTGCTGTTCCGCTTCTTCCAGTCGATTGGGCAGATCGATACGGTGATCTCGATCCTTTACGTGGTGATGCTCGGGTCGATCGGCACCCTGATGGCGCGCGAGGCGTGGACTTCGCTGCGGGCGGACAAGCGGAGTGCACGTCCGCGGGCCGCCAAGCGGCGCCACCACCCGCTGGTGGCGGCCTTGCCCGGCCGGTGGCGGTTCTATCGCTCGGGCCTGTACATCTCTCCGCTCGCGCCGCTGATCCTGGGGGTGGGCGTGGGCATTCTGACGATGCTGATGGGCGTCGGCGGCGGGTTCATCATGGTGCCCGCGATGCTCTACATCCTTGGCATGAGCGCCGGGGTGGTGGTCGGCACCAGCCTGTTCAACATCCTGTTCGTGACCATGGTCACCACGATGATGCACGCGTTGACCACCAAGGCGGTCGATATCGTGCTGGCCGCGCTGCTGCTGCTGGGGTCGGTGTCCGGGGCGCAGATCGGCAGCCAGTTGGCCCAGAAAGCCAAGCCCGAGACCCTGCGCCTGATCCTGGCGGCTTTGGTGCTGCTGATAGCGCTGCGCATGTTGTGGGGGCTGGGCGTGCGGCCTGACGAAATCTACACGGTGGCCCCGCTGTGAGGCGGCTTTTCTTGCTCCTGCTCGCGTTGTTCGCGCTCACCGGTGCGCGGGACCCCATCCTGGTGCCCGAAGTCAGCCAGCACGAGGTGCTGGTGCGCCAGGGCTTTACCGGCACCGAGCTGCTGTTGTTCGGCGCGATCCTCGACCCGGCGGGAACGCGGGCGGCGCGCGACTACGATGTTGTGGTGGTGCTCAAGGGGCCGACCGAACCGATCCGCCTGCGCGAGAAGTCGAAGGTGGGCGGCGTCTGGCTCAACGCCGCGAGCACCGATTTTCGCTCCGCTCCGTCATACTTTGCCGTCGCCGCGTCGCGCCCGGTCAAGGATATCGTCGATGAACGGACCGCCGCGATCTACGAATTCGGCACCGACTTCATCCAGTTATCGCCCATCGGGGAGATCGACCCGCAGGAACAGGCGCGCTTCAGTGCCGGGCTGGTCGATCTCATGCGCCGGCAGGGTCTGTATGCCGAGGCGATGACGGGGGTGAAGATCAGCGGCCAGGTGCTCTATCAGGCGCGCTTCCAGTTGCCGTCGAGCGTGCAGACGGGCACGTACACGGCCGAGACGTTTGCCGTTACCAGAGGCCGGGTGGTCGCTTCCGCTATCGCCGAAGTAGAAGTTCGCAAGGTCGGTTTCGAACGCTTCGTCGAGCTGTTCGCCCAGCAGCAGTCGTTGCTGTATGGCCTGCTCGCCGTCAGCCTGTCGGTAGCCATGGGCTGGATCGCGGGACGCCTGTTTGCGCTGATCTGATCAGGGAGCGCTCTCCACAGCGTTGACCCGATCTTAACCGCATTCAGGTCATGGCCGCCCTTCACGATTGTCGAGGGGCAGGTCCGCACATGGACGACATGGGTAAGCAGACGTTTCATGGTTCCGCCGGTAGTGCGCCGGCACTGGCTGCGGAGGACGGCGCAGCGGATGCGTCGATCGACAATGCGATGCAGCCAATCGGCGTGGTCCTGGAGATCGCCGGATCGGGGTCGCAGATCGCGCTTGATCTGCAGCGGCTCAACGAATGCATGACCGACGGCGACCCATCCATCGCGCTGGCGGGCCAGGTCGGCAGCCAGGTAAAGATTCGCGTTGGCAATTCGTGGCTGCTCGCCAGCGTGCGCAACCAGAAGCAGGACCGGCGAGCCGGCGGCGGGATTGTCGCCAACATCGATTTTCTGGGTGAAGGTAACGAAGAGAAACTGACCGGCCGGATCCACGGCTTCCGCCGCGGTGTCACCCGTTACCCTGTTCCCGGGGCGCTGATCTATCCGGCGACCACCGCGGACCTGCGGCAGATCTACGCCAGCGACGGCCGCTCGAATATCCAGATCGGCACGGTCTATCCAACCAAGGACATCCGCGCCGGCGTCTATATCGACGCGATGCTCGGCAAGCACTTTGCTCTGCTCGGTTCCACCGGCACGGGCAAGTCGACCAGCGCGGCGCTGATCCTGCACCGGATCTGCGATGCGGCGCCAGACGGGCACATCCTGATGATCGACCCGCACGGCGAGTATTCGGCGGCGTTCCGCAACACCGGCCTGATCCTCGACGTGTCCAACCTCCAGATGCCGTACTGGCTGATGAATTTCGAAGAGCACTGCGAAGTCTTGCTGAGCAGCAGCGGCAACGATCTGCAGACCGATCAGGACGTCCTTGCCAAGTGCCTGCTGCGCGCGCGCGGCAAGAACCGCCTGGCCGAAACGATGGGCAAGATCACCGTCGATTCGCCGATCCCGTATCTGTTGTCGGACCTCACCAACGAGATCCAGAACGAGATGGGCAAGCTCGACAAGGCGACCAACACCGCGCCGTACATGCGGATCAAGACCAAGCTCGACGAGCTCAAGGCCGATCCGCGGTACCAGTTCATGTTCTCCGGCATGCTGGTCGGAGACACGATGGCGGACTTTCTCGCCAAGATCTTCCGCATGCCCAGCGCCGGCAAACCAATCGCGATCATCGACGTGTCGGGCGTGCCGTCCGACATCACCAGCACCGTGGTCGCCGTGCTCAGCCGGTTGGTGTTCGACTTCGCCATCTGGGGCCGCGAGGAGCGTACCCGGCCTATCCTGTTGGTGTGCGAGGAGGCGCACCGGTACGTGCCGAACGAGAAGAATGCCGATGGCTCTTCGGTCGGCAAAATTCTCAGCCGTATCGCCAAGGAGGGCCGCAAGTACGGCATCAGCCTGGGCCTGATTACCCAGCGACCGTCCGACCTTGCCGAAGGCGTGCTGTCGCAGTGCGGCACCATCATTTCGATGCGCCTCAACAACGAACGGGATCAGGCGTTCGTGAAAGCCGCGATGCCGGAAGGTGCGCGCGGCTTTCTCGATTCCATCCCGGCGCTGCGCAACCGCGAGTGCATCATCTGCGGCGAGGGCGTCGCGATCCCGATGCGGGTCAGTTTCGACAACCTGGAGGAGCAGAAGCGCCCGGCTTCCGAAGATCCCAGCTTCGTCGATCTGTGGCGTCAGTCGGGTGGTGAGGAAGAGCGGGTTCACCGCATCGTCCAACGCTGGCGCAGCCAGGGGAAGTGATCACAGCTCCGGTTTGAACCGGCCGGCCGTGTCGGCGGTGGTGAGGCATTCCTCGGCTGCGCGCTCCGGGCTGATGGCGCGGCCTTGGGTGCGCCAGCCAGGACGGCGGTAAAACCAGATCGCGATCAGCATCGAAACCGCCGAGCCGAACGGAAAGCACAGCCACAGCGCGTCCTGGCCCAGCCATGGTTCGAGGGCATAGTAGAAGCCCAGCCTTGCCGGGAACATGGCGACGCCAAGCGCGATCAGCGGCACCCACACCACGCCTGCTGCACGCATGGTGCCGAATAGGACGATAGTGACCCCGAACAGGATGAAGCTCCAGCTCGCGAGATACTGGATGTGCCGGGCCAGCGGCACGGCGGGGCTGTCCGGGCCCAGGAACAGGACCAGCGCCGGCCGGTCGAACAACAGCAGCAGCGCGGCCATCGATCCGGTCATCGCCAGGTTCACCAGAATGCCGGCGCGGCTGATCTGATCGATCCGTTCCGGCAACCGCGCACCGATTGCCTGCGCCGCCATCGCGCTCACCCCCGCGCCGATCGCCATCGCTGGCATCTGGAGATAGGTCCACAGCTGGAGCGACGCCCCGTAAGCGGCGGCGGAGATGATGCCGTAGCGGTTGACGAGCCCGATGATGACGATCCCGGCGGACGAGATCAGCAGCATCTGCGCGCCCATCGGCAGTCCCTTGCCTACGATATAGCGGAGCTCCTCGCGGCGCGGGATCAGGTATCGGATCTCCGCCCCTCGCAGCCGCAGCGGCAGGTCCTTGGCATAGACGTAACCCACCAGCGCGGCGAGCGAGGCGTAGCCGGCAAAGGCGGTCGATGCCGCCGAACCGGCGATACCCATCTGCGGGAAGGGTCCGATGCCGGAGATCAGCAGCGGGTTGAGGATGACATCGAGCGCCACGGACAGGCCCATGAACAGGAACGGGGTGCGCGAATCGCCTGCTCCTCGCAGACCCATCGCGATCATCACCGTCAGCATCCCGCCGGGGATCGAGATGAAGATGATCCGCAGGTAATCGAGCGCCAGTGCATAGCTTTCGCCGGGCGTGCCGAGCAGCGTCAGCAGCGGTGGCGCGAACACCCACCCGGCGGTCGCCACGATCACCGCCAGCACCAGGCACAGCCCGACCGCGCTGCCGAACGTGCGGCGGGCGACGTCGACCTCTCCGGCGCCGAACGCCTGGCCCATCTTGACGGTCGCCGCCATGCCGAAGCCGAACACGGCGGAGAAGACGAGGAACATAACGATGTTGGCGTTGGCGGTCGCCGCCAGCGCGGCTTCGCCGATCAGCCGGCCAACCCAGATCGAATTCACCGTGCCGTTGAGCGATTGCAGCAGGTTCGATCCCAGCGTCGGCAGGCTGAACAGCACTAGCGTCCGCAGCACCGGCCCGGCGGTGAGATCGCGCATGCCCGGGCGGCGGGCGGGCAGGGCGGCCGCATCGCTCATGTGCCGCGCGTGTCGCCGTACAGGTGGATGTGCAGGCGGTCAGACGTATGGAAGCCGTGGCTGTCAGCCAACGGCACGAGCCATTCCTGCCGGGCGCGCAGGGTTGCGCTGTCGGTGCCCTCGGGCATCAGGAAAATCTTGTCGGAAGCGATGGCATAGGCACGTTGCAGGAACAGAACCTCGTCCACATCGGCGGGTTCCGCGATGACGAACTTGAAGAACGCGCGGGGATCGCCGGCCCATTGCCGCATCCGCGGCGGCAGCAGGGCAAGGGTGGCCGGATTGCCGCTGTGCGACAGTTTGGGGCTGACGTTGTACTGACTGACAAGAGGATCGAAGCGCGCGTGCGGCTCGAACGTGCCGTTGGTTTCGACCTCGATCGTGTGTTCGGGGAGCAGCGCGGCAAGCTGCGCCAGGGCCGCCCCTTGCAGCAGCGGTTCGCCGCCGGTCACGACCAGCCGGCGCGGCGGAACGGCGGCGATGAGACGCGCGGCTTCCGCCACATCGAGCACCACCTGGTTAGCCTTGCGAGCGTACGTCACCCCGCCGCGATGGGGCCGCTTGTCCCCCTCGAAGCGCCAGGTATAGTCGGTGTCGCACCACACGCAGGCAAGGTTGCAGCGCGACAGGCGGATGAACGCGCACGGGACACCGATCGATGGGCCTTCGCCCTGGAGCGAGGCGAAAATCTCCGGCCCGCCGGTGTCGTCGGTGGCGAGGACAAGGTTCACCGCTCAGCCCCGCGCGGCTGATGCTGAACCGTGGATCCCCTGGACCACTGACTTGGATTCAACGGCCAGACCTGCGGAAAGCCGGCGTAACGCGGTCGATTGAAGGCGCAAAGGAAGCACATCGCTCGCCCATGACACAGTCGCCGAGGGTAGGAAATTGCCATGGCCCGGGCGCATTGTCGTGCATCACGTGATGGCTCGGAAGTGGGCCGCGTTCTCAGGAATAAACCGTCACTTCGATGCGCATCCCATCGGGATCGCGGAAGAACGTCGCGATCTCGCTGCCAATATATTGCTTCTCAGGCACCTCAAACCCTGCCGATGTCATTCCTGCCCGGACGCGGTCGAGATCGCCCTCAGTGAGCGCGGTGAACCCGAGATGGTTGAGGCCCGGGCCGCGCCGTTCGTAGTCCCGCGTGTCCGGCTCCGCCTGCTTGAGGTCGAGATGAACGCCGTCCGCGTTGCCCCAAACGTGCGCCCGGCTCCTGGTGAAACCGATCAGACCCAGCAAAGTCTCGTACCAGGGAAGGCTCGCTTCGAGCGAGCGAACCTTCACGACCATGTGATCAAGCTTCACCGCGGTCAGCCCAACCGCTCGAGCGCCGCCTTGAGGCGATCGGCTTCAGCGCTGTGATGCGCGTGATCGGCGCGGGCCTTTTCCACCGCTTCGGGCTTGGCGCGTTCAACGAAGCTCGCATTGCCGAGCCGGCCGGCCAGGGAAGCCGCTTCTTTCTCAGAAGCCGCCAGCGCCTTGGTCAGGCGGGCCTTCTCGGCCTCAACGTCAATCAGTCCTTCGAGCGGTATTACCAGGGCATCGCTGCCCGCGCCGACCTGGATCGCCGGGCCTTCGGGCGCCGGAGTGACGTTCACCGCCAACAGCCGGGCGACCCGTTCGATGGCGGACGCGTTACCCGACAGCACCCGGCTGGCGGTGTCGGACGGGGTCGCCAGCCATGCTTCCAGCTTGGCACCGGGCGCGAGGCCGAGCTCGTTCTTGGCGGCGCGAAGCGAACGGGTTAGGTCGATCAGCCATTCGACCTCGGCGGTCGCGGCGGCATCGATCTCAGCCTCCGGCCGGGGCCATTGCGCCACGATCAGTTCGTACGGCCGCGAACCTTGCGCATGCCACAACTCCTCGGTGATGAAGGGCATGAACGGATGGAGCATAACCAGGATCTGGTCGAGCGCCCAGCCGGCGACCGCCTTCGTCTCCTCGTCTATCTGACCCTTGATGAGTTCCAGATACCAGTCGCAAAAGGTGTCCCACGCGAAGCGGTAGATCGCGCCCGCTGCCACGTCGAAGCGCAGCTCGGCCATGGCCTTGTCGAGTTCGCCCACGGTGGCGGCCACTTCGCCGATGATCCACTTGTTGACCGCCGCGGTCGCTTGAGGCGGGGCCACCGACGCGCTCGCGCCGATGCCGTTCGCCTGGCAGAAGCGGGTGGCATTCCACAGCTTGGTCGCGAAGTTGCGATAGCCTTCAACCCGGCTCTCATCCATCTTCACGTCGCGGCCCTGGCTCTCCATCGCGCACATGAAGAAGCGCAACGCATCAGCGCCATAGCGGTCGATCAGGCCAAGCGGATCAACCACGTTCCCCTTCGACTTCGACATCTTGGCGCCATCAGAGGCGCGCACGAGACCGTGGAGATACAGCCGTTTCCACGGCACATCGTCCATGAAGTGCATCCCCTGCATCGCCATCCGCGCGTCCCAGAAGAACAGGATGTCGAAGCCCGAGATCAGCAGGTCGTTGGGGTAGTGGCGCTGGACCAGGTCGCTCTGTTCGGGCCAGCCGAGCGTGGCGAACGGCCACAGCGCGGATGAGAACCAGGTGTCGAGCACATCTTCGTCGCGGGTCAGCACGGCGCCTTCCCCGGCGAGTGCCTGCGCCTCGTCCTCCGTCTCGGCGACGTACGCCTTGCCGTTCGCGTCGTACCACGCCGGAATCCGGTGCCCCCACCACAGCTGGCGGCTGACGCACCACGGCTGGATGTTCTCCATCCAGTTGAAGAAGGTCTTCTCCCACGTCTTGGGGACGATCTCGATCCGCCCGTCGCGCACCGCCTGCATCGGCGCCTGCGCCAGCTTCTCGGCATCGACGTACCACTGATCGGTCAGCCACGGTTCGATCACCACGCCGCCGCGGTCACCGAAGGGGGTGGCGATGGTGCGCGGCTCGGCGTCGTGTTCCGCCCCGTCCTTGTCGACGTGGGGGATGAGGAAGCCCAGTTCCTTCATCCGGGTCACCACCAACGATCGGGCAGCGAAGCGGTCGAGACCGATGAATTCGTCCGGCACTAACCCGTCGGCGGTCTGCACCACCGCGGCCTTCGCATCGAGCATGTTGAGCATGTCACCCGCCGCGAAGCCGGCGCGCTTGCCGACCTCGAAGTCGTTGAAATCGTGGCCCGGGGTGATCTTCACCACGCCCGAACCAAGCTCTGGATCGGCATGTTCGTCGGCAATGACCTTGAACCGGCGGCCGGTGATCGGCTGGACGATCTCCTTGCCGATCACGCTGGCATACCGCGCGTCATCAGGGTGCACGGCGACGGCCATGTCGGCCAGCATCGTTTCGGGCCGGGTGGTCGCAACCACCAGGTGATCCGCCCCGGCATCAGTGGTGACGCCGTCCGCGAGCGGATAGCGGAAGTGCCAGAAGCCGCCCTTGATCTCGTGCGTCTCGACCTCGAGGTCGCTGATCGCAGTGCCCAGCGCCGGGTCCCAGTTCACCAGTCGCTTGTCGCGGTAGATCAGGCCCTGGTTGTAGAGGTCCACGAACACCTTCACCACCGCGCGGGTGAAGTGGGGGTCCATCGTGAACTGCTCGCGCGACCAGTCCATCGAACAGCCCAGCCGGCGGAGCTGGCCCGTGATGGTGCCGCCGCTTTCCGCCTTCCACTCCCACACCTTGTCGACGAACAGTTCGCGCGAATAGTTCGTGCGCTTGTCCTGGTTGAGCGCCATCTGCCGTTCGACCACCATCTGTGTGGCGATGCCCGCGTGGTCGGTCCCGACCACCCACAGCGCGTCCTTGCCGCGCATCCGTTCGTACCGCACCACCACATCCTGGAGCGTGTTGTCGAGCGCATGGCCGATGTGCAGCGAACCGGTCACGTTGGGCGGCGGGTTGACGATGGTGAACGGCTGCGCGTCCGGCCGTTCGGGCCGGAACAGGCCCTTGGTTTCCCAATGCTGGTACCACCGCGCCTCGATGGCGGCGGGATCGAAAGTCTTGGCTAGTTCGCTGGTCATGGCGCGCGGGGACATGCCAGCGCGTCCCGCCCCGCGCAACGGGTTCAAGCATCCGCTTGTGGCAACGTGCTTTTCACCGCATACGCGCAAGCGATGAGCGACGGGGCGGCATTCACGATCGACGAGGCGAATGGAGGCCGGCGGCTGGCGCTGTCGGGCAACTACCTCGTATCGACGATTGGCCGGATCGACACCGACCTTCGCGCAGTCGACGAACCTCTGCAGGAGATCGACCTGTCCGCGGTGCGCGAGATCGACACCGTCGGCGCGTGGATCGCGCTCAGCCTGTCGCGCAAGACGGGGGGCGAGATCGTCGGCGCGAGTGATCGCGCGACCCGGCTGATCGAGGCGCTGAGCGCAACTGACGACAGCGGCCCGCTGGAACCTGAACGCCTGCCGGTGTTCACCCGCGTCGCGTCCGCCACCGGTGCCAGGGTCGCCGCCGCCCAGCGCGGCACGGTGGGCGCGGTGGCGTTCGTGGGCCAGTTCATCGCCGCCGTGGGGATGCTGATCCGCCACCCGCGGCGGTTCCGGACCAAGGCGTTCGTGCGGCAGATGGAGCTGGTGGGAGTCGACGCGCTCGGCATCATCGGTTTGATGAGTTTCCTGATCGGCATCGTCATCGCGCAGCAGGGCGCGGTGCAGTTGCAGCAGTTCGGCGCCGAGACGCTGACCGTCAACCTGGTTGGACGGATCACCATGCGCGAACTGGGCGTGCTGATGACCGCGATCATGGTCGCGGGCCGTTCCGGCAGCGCGTTCGCCGCCCAGCTGGGCACGATGAAACTGACCGAGGAGGTCGACGCCATGCGCACGATCGGCATTTCGCCGATGGAGGCGCTGGTCGTCCCGCGCGTGCTCGCGGTCACGGTGATGATGGTGCTGCTGGGGTTCTACGCCAGTTGCGTGGCGATCGTCGGCGGCGCGGTAATCGGAGAGCTGTCGCTCGGCATCCCGTTCGGATCGTTCCTGGCCCGGATCAAGGATGTCGTCCCGACCTATGACCTCTATGTCGGCCTGGTGAAGGCGCCGGTGTTCGGGCTGATCGTCGGGATGACCGGCTGCTATCAGGGGCTCAAGGTCGAAGGCAACTCGGAGCAGGTCGGTCTGAAGACCACCAACGCGGTGGTGTTCGCGATCTTCACCGTGATCGTGCTCGACGCATTCTTCGCGGTGTTCTTCACCAACGTGGGCTGGGCGTGATGGCGGACGACAAGCCCGACGAAGCCCAGACCGACGGCGCCGCCCTTGGCGACCCCGACGTCAACCGCCCGCTGGAGCGGTTCCGGGGTCAGTACCCGATCGTGGTCGAAGGGCTGACCAACTCTTTCGGCGAGCAGGTAATTCATGAAAACCTGTCGTTGATGGTGCGCCGCGGCGAGATTCTGGGTGTCGTCGGCGGGTCGGGCACCGGTAAATCGGTGCTGATGCGTTCGATCATCGGGCTGCAAACGCCGGATTCCGGCAATATCGAGGTGTTCGGTCGCTCGATCACCGATGGCGACCCGGAAGACGTGATCGGCGTGCGCAACCGCTGGGGCGTGCTGTTCCAGGGCGGGGCGCTGTTCTCCACCTTGACGGTGGGTGAGAACGTCGAGGTGCCGCTGAAGCAGTTCTATCCCGACATCGCGCTCGACCTGATGCACGAGATCGCCCGTTACAAGGTGACGCTGTCCGGCCTGCCGCCGGAGGCTGCGGCCAAGTTTCCGAGCGAGCTGTCGGGCGGCATGCGCAAGCGCGCCGGGCTGGCGCGCGCGCTCGCGCTCGATCCCGAACTGTTGTTCCTCGACGAGCCGACCGCGGGCCTCGACCCGATCGGGGCGGCGGCGTTCGACCGTCTCACCCGCGAGTTGCAGGATACGCTGGGGCTGACGGTGTTCCTGATCACCCACGACCTCGATACCCTGCACGAGATCTGCGACCGGGTGGCGGTGATTGCGGACAAGCGGGTGATCGCGGTCGATACCGTGCCCAACCTGATGAAGCTCGATCACCCGTGGATCCAGGAATACTTCAACGGACCGCGCGGCCGGGCGGCGCTGACGGCGCAGGCACTGGACGAACTGCGGCGGCACATGGACCAGCCGATCGCGGCGCACGCGGTCAAAGCGTTGGACAATATCAACGGTAAGCAGGCATAGGCGAAGGCGAATGGAAACCAGGGCCAATAATGTCTGGGTGGGGGCAGTCACCCTCGCGCTGCTGGCGGCGCTGGCGCTGTTCTTCGTCTGGCTGGCTGGCCTGAACAAGGGCGAGCAGAACGAATACGACATCTTTTTCAAGCAGTCGGTCGCCGGTCTTGCCAAGGGTTCGCAGGTGTCGTTCGCGGGCGTGCCGTCCGGACAGGTCGACACGATCGAGCTGTGGCCCACCGATCCCGGCTTTGTCCGTGTGCGGATCAAGGTGGATGAACAGACCCCGATTCTGGTCGGCACCACCGCCACCATCCAGGGGTCGTTTACCGGGGTTTCGACCATCCTGCTCGACGGCGCGCGCCGTGGGGCGCCGGCGATAACCTGCACCGGCACTGGTCTGGGGAAGACCGCTTGTCCAGAAGGCGTGCCGGTCATCCCGACCAAGCCGGGTGGCCTTGGCGAACTGCTCGCCAACGCGCCGTTGCTGCTGGAGCGGCTGGCGACGCTGACGGAGCGGCTGACGATGCTGCTGTCCGATCGCAATCAGGCCTCGATCGCGGGCATCCTCGACAACACCAACCAGATGACTGCCGACCTCTCGCAGGCGACCCCGCAAGTCCAGCGGACGCTGGCCGAACTGCAGGTGACCTTGCGCGAAGCAAGCGGCGCCCTGAACCAGTTCGAGACGGTGCTGGGATCGACTGACCGGTTGCTCAACCAGGAAGGGCAGAGCCTTGCCGCGCAGATGCGCGAGACGTTGAAGTCGGCCGGCGCGGCGGCGGATGCATTGACTGCCACTGCCAACGATGCGCGCCCTGCTACCCGGCAATTGTCCGAAAGCACGCTGCCTGCGGCCGAGGCTACCTTGCGCGACCTGCGTGAGACCAGCCGCGCCCTACGGGCGGTGACCGAGAAAATCGAAACCCAGGGTGCGGGCGGGCTGATCGGTGGGCAGAAGCTGCCCGATTACGATCCGAAGTAAGGTTGGCCGGCGCGCACCGGCCCAGAGAGGGACGCCATGAGCAAGATCAAGATCGCGGCCGCCGTGGGTGCCACCGCTCTATTGGCCGGCTGCATCAGCTTTGGCGCCGAGCCACCCGAAAGCTTGCTGAACCTCACGGCCGCCCGGACAGTGGCCGCGGGTACCACCATCAACGGTGATATCACCCAGGCGATCGCGGTGGTCGAGCCGGAGGCGCCCGCCAAGCTGGCGGTTACGCGCGTGCCCGTCCAGATCGACGATACCAAGGTGGCGTACGTGAAGGATGCGGTGTGGGTCGACCGGCCCACCCGCCTGTTCCGCCGGCTGCTGGGGGAAACCATCCGCGCTCGGTCCGGCCGGCTCGTGATCGACAACGACGATGCCGCGCTGACGCCCACGAACCAGCTGCGCGGCAGCCTGATCGACTTCGGATACGACGCGCGCACCGCCAGCGTGGTGGTGACGTTCGACGCGGTGCGCGACGTGAACGGCACCCAGGTGATGACCCGCCGCTTTTCGTCCACCGTGCCGGGCATCGCGGCCGAGGCTGCGCCGATCGGCGCAGCGCTGAACCAGGCGGCGAACGACGTGGCGGGCCAGGTCGCCGACTGGGTCGGCTGACCACGCGCAGCCCCGGCTGGGTCAGCGACGCGCCATTCCGCTCCACTTTGGCGGGGCGAAGCGCAAGATGGTGAAGCCGACCAGCGCCGACAGCAGCGAACCGCCCAGTACGCCGATCTTCATTTCGGACTGCAGCAACGGATCGGCAAACGCGAGGCCGCCGATGAAGAAGCTCATCGTGAAGCCGATTCCGCACAAGATCGACACGCCGTAAATCTGCAGCCAGGTCGAGCCGCTTGGCCGCGAGGCCAGTCCGAGCGCGATCGTCAGGGCGACACCGGCGAATACGCCGATCTGCTTGCCGAGAAACAGCCCCGCGGCGATCGCGACGGGCAGCGGTGCGAACACTTCACTCCACTCCATTCCGCCAAGCGGAACGCCCGCGTTCGCAAAGCCGAAGATCGGCACGACCGCAAATGCGACCCACGGCTGGATGCCGTGTTCGAGCCGGTGGAGCGGCGAAGTCTGGCTGTCCGGCCGCCCGGGCGTGCGCGTGACGGGGATGGTGAAGGCGGCGAGTACCCCCGCCAGGGTCGCGTGGACCCCTGACAAGAGCACCGCGAGCCACAGCACCGCAGCCAGCGCAAGGTAGATGGACAGGCGCTGCACCCCGGCTTTGTTCAGTCCAAACATCACCAACAGGATCACCGCCGAGGCGCCGAGGGCGAGCAGGTTGAGATCGGCAGTGTATGCAAGCGCGATGATCGCGACCGCGCCCATGTCATCGACGATCGCCACGGTGGTGAGGAACAACTTGAGCGATGTCGGCGCGCGGCGGCCGAGGAGGGCGAGCACGCCGATGGCAAAGGCTATGTCGGTCGCGGCGGGGATCGCCCAGCCACGGGCCAGGCCCGGCGTTCCGCCAACCACGAGCAGGTAGACCAGCGCCGGAATTGCCATGCCCGCAGCGGCGGCAATGAAGGGCAACATGCGATCCGCCCAGGTCGCCAGCCGTCCGTCGACGAATTCGCGCTTGATCTCCAGGCCGACGAGCAGAAAGAACAGCGCCATCAGCCCGTCGTTGATCCAGTGATGCACCGACAGCGGCCCGAGGTACGAATGGAGCACCTCGAAATATGGATCGGCGAGTGGGCTGTTGGCGACCACCATCGCCAGCGCGGCGGCGGCCATCAACAACAGGCCGCCGGTCGCCTCGCTCTTGAGGAAAGAGCGGAGGACCGAGTTGGTCCCGGTGCGCGCCACAATTGGTTTCGCAGGCGTGCTCATGGGTGCGCCGCCGCCCGCGCGAATTGCACTGCGTGGCGGAAATCGTCTGCGCGCCGTTGCCGGCGTTCCTCCGCCAGCGCATCGCTGCCCCACAGTTCCACTTGCCAGGTCTCCTCCAGTTCGGCCGCGGCCCACAGGGCGGCGGGATCGGCATCGGGTTCGAGCGCAGAAAGGGCGACGGTCAGCGATGCCGAAAGCGAGGCCAGCACTTCCAGCGCGGCCAGGGTGAATGGGTCGAGCGACTCCAGCCGCTGCTGCAGACGGTCGAGTGTCGCGGCCGGTTGCCGGCGGTGGACGATGCCGCTGACCCGTTCCAGCGTCACGCCTTCGCGCGCTTCGAACGCGGCGATCACCGGCTCCCATTCCGCCCACTGCCGCCGGTGCAGCGGCTCGTCGGGATCGGCGCGGTAGCAAAGCGTGTCGGTTTCAGCGTAGCGCAGGATCTTGGCGACCGCCTGGGCCGGATCGAGCGTGACAACATACAGCGCATAGTCGGCCAGGTCGCGCGCCCGGAACGCTGCGGGATCGATCTCCTCGCCCTGTGCGCGCCATTCATCGGCCAGCAGTTCGGCCAGCGCGCGGGAGGGGACAACCTGAGCGGCGCCGCCCTGGGTGCGCACACGGCGCCCGTCGAGCGTGACCTGCCAGCCACCGCTTTCCTGCTCGACCGACACGTCTTTCCAGAAACGCTTCATTTCGGCGTGCGCCACCTGCGAGCGAGAACCTGGGGCAAGACAAACAGATCGATCAGGCCGGCAATGATGATCGCGTATCCGACCACGCGGCCTTGATCCCGCTCAAAGCCCCAAATTCCCTGCGTGATCAGAATGCCGAGGATCACCAGCGCTACGCCGGCAAGCCGCGCCGCCTGCAACGCCGCCCAGCGGTTGCGGGCCCGCGTGTCGCTTGCCGCGGAACGGTCTACCGGTCCGTGGTCCTCAGGCGGGCGGCTGGCGATCGAGCAATCCTTCAAGTTCGTCCATCGTGTGCGCCACCGCGTCCGCCCCTGCGGCGACGAGTTCGCTCACTGTGTGATAGCCCCATGCAACGCCGATCGCCCGCACGCCAGCGGCGCAGGCCATCGCCATGTCGAAGCTCGTATCACCAATCATCACCGCCTGCGCCGGTTCCGCGCCGGCCTCGGCGAGAGCGGCTTCGAGCATCGCGGGATCGGGCTTGGATGCATGGCGGTCGGCAGTTTGCAGCGAACAGAACAGGTGGTCGATCCCATGGCTGGCGAGGCACGCGGCGAGACCCCTGTCGGACTTGCCGGTCGCGACCGCGAGCTGCCAGCCCGATGCGTGCAGCCGGGCCAGCAGGGCGGCCATATCCGGATAAAGCGGCTCCTCCAGCGATCCGCTGTCACGCGCGGCGCGGAAGGCGGCTTTGTAGGCGTCCACCGCCGTGGCCTGCCGGTCAGGCTCGGCTTCAGGAGCAAGCACGCGCACCGCTTGCGGCAGGCTGAGGCCGACGATCCGCCGCACATCGCCGCGGTCGGGTGCCGGCAGCCCGGCCTGCGCGAACGCGGCGTCCATCGCGTCGCACACCGCCGCCTGGCCATCGACCAGCGTTCCGTCGCAGTCGAACACGGCCAGCCTCATGGCGCCAGCCGCCGGACCAGCTCGGCCAGCGCAGGCGATCCGGCGGAATCCAGCCCGGCAGCGATCGCGGCGCGGTCTTCGGCCGGCTTGTTTTGCGACAGCTTGATGGTCGGCCGCCAGGCGAGCACCTCCAGCTCGAACCCGACGATGCCGCCCAGCAGCTGGCGCCACATGGCGGGCGGAGTTTCGTCAGCGCGCCACGGGTCCCCGCCCAGCTGTGTTTCATGCCGCTGGATCAGACCGTGGAGCAGAGCCTCTAGCCCGTCGCTGTCCATCCGCCGCACGCGGCCTTCCAGCTCCAGCGCGACATAGTTCCAGGTCGGCACGGTCGCCCGGTCGGAATACCAGCGGGGCGAGATGTAGCCGTCCGGGCCGTTGACCGTGATGAGGGCGGTGGCGCCGTCCAGCCAGCGGGTGAGGGCGTTGCCGCGCGCGAGGTGGAACTGCACCGCACCGTCCCCGGTCGAGAGAACGGGCGTGTGGGCCACCCGGGGGCCGTCGGGCGTGGTCTGGAAGATCATCCCGAAGCCTACCTCCTCGATCAGCGTTTCGAGCAGCGCGCGATCGTCGCTGCGGAACAGCTGGTTGGGGTGCATCAGCGCTTGCCCCGGCCGGGCGGTTTGGGTCCGGGCTTTGGTCCACTCTTGTTCGGGCCCGTCTTCTTCGGCGGAGCCTTGGGCACGTCCTTGCGCCCGCGGCGGGTCGGCTTGGACTTGCGCAGTTGCTTGGCGTGCTGGCGCGCTGCCTGCTTCTTGTCCTCGCGCGACGGCGGCGGCGGGCCTTCGGTGGGGGACGCATCGCTCAAGGATTCATCGAAGCCCAGCTGGATCATGCTGGCGGCGAAGTGCTCGGGCAGCGGTGCGGTGACGTCCAGCTTGCCGCCACCCCCGGACTTACCGACCGGGTGATCGATGATCAGGCGGCGCGCGTGAAGGTGCATCTTGCGGCTGACGCTGCCGGTCAGGAACGCCTCCTGCCCGCCATACTTGCCGTCGCCTACGATCGGGTGGCCAATCGCCGCCATGTGCGCGCGCAGCTGGTGCGTGCGGCCGGTGAGCGGTTCCAGCTCCACCCATGCCGCGGCGTTGCCGGCGCGTTCGACGACGCGATAGCGGGTCTTGGCCGGCTGACCGTTCTCCTCGTCGACGTGCATCTTTTCGCCGCCGGTGCCGGGCTGCTTGGCGAGCGGCGCCTCGATCACGCCGTGCGCCACGTCGGGCACGCCGGTGACCAACGCCCAATAGACTTTCTTGGCCGAGCGGCCGGAGAACCGCTTGGAAAAGAACGCCGCGCTGCCGGGAGTTCGGGCGATCAGCAGGACGCCGGAGGTGTCCTTGTCCAGTCGGTGAACCAGCCGAGGGCGCGGCTCCTCGCCGCTGACGAAGGCATCGAGCAGGCCGTCGACATGGCTGTGGGTCTTGGTGCCGCCTTGCGTGGCCAGGCCGGGCGGCTTGTTGAGCACGATGGCGGCCGGCGTCCTTTCCAGCACCATCGCTTCGGCTTCCGCGATCTGCGCGTCGGTCAGCTCGCGCTTGGCGGGGGCGGCCTTGCCGCGCGGCTGGTCGCCGCCGGGCGGGACCCGCAGCACCTGACCAGCGGCGAGGCGATCTTCGGGCTTGGCGCGTTTGCCATCGACCCGGATCTGTCCGGTCCGCGCCCACCGGCTGACGGTGGCGAAGCCGACCTGCGGCAGGTGGCGCTTGAACCAGCGGTCGAGGCGGATGTCGTCATCGTCCGGCGAGACGGTGAACTGGCGCACATCGCTCGATGGCAGGGGATCGCTCATGCCGCGAGCCGCATGATGATGAGCCCGATATACAGCCCGGTCAGCCCCGCCAGTACCGAAACCGCGGCGTATGCCAGCGCAGCACCGCTCTGCCCCCGCTCAATCAGCAGCATCAGTTCCAGGCTGAAGCTGGAGAAGGTGGTGAACCCGCCAAGCAGGCCCACGCCCACCAGCAGGCGCCACTGCTCACCACTCGTGCCATGGCGCGCTAGCCAGCCCGCGAGCAGGCCCATCGCCAGGCTGCCGGCGACGTTGACCACCAGCGTCGCCCATGGAAATGCCATCATCGCGGAGGGGCCGAACACCTGGGTGAGGCCGCGCCCCACCTGATAGCGCAGCAGGGCGCCCGCTCCGCCGCCGGCGAAGACCATGGCACTTGCGGTCAATGGAGAAGGGGCGTTCACGCCGGGCGCCTTAGCGGGTGCCTCGCGCGATGCAAAGGCATGCGCGGCCTTGCAGAATCGCGGAGGCCGCGCTAAGGGCGCTCCGGTTCGCGGGACATCCGGCTCGGATGCCTCGCCTTTTTCGTTATAAAACAATGGCGCAATCCCGCCGCGAAGCGGGCTCTGGGCTTTTGCTGTGAGGTTTACGGCTACATGCAAATCATCGTTCGCGATAACAACGTCGACCAGGCTCTGCGCGCGCTCAAGAAGAAGCTGCAGCGCGAGGGCGTGTATCGCGAGATGAAGCTGCGCCGGCACTATGAAAAGCCCAGCGAAGTGCGCGCCCGTGAAAAGGCTGCCGCCGTTCGCCGCGCCCGCAAGATGGAGCGCAAGCGCGCGGAGCGCGACGGGGTCAAGTAAGCCCCGCTTGCACCGAACACAGCTCTAAGGCATCGGGGCGCGGAGAAATCCGCGCCCTTTGCTTATCACCCGCGAGAACAGTTTATGACCGAGATCACCCGCGTACCGCTCCGGCCGATCACCAGGGGATCGCTGACCAAGCTGTGGCTGGGCGTCGCGGCGGCGGTTGCGCTGGCCGGCGGGCTCGCCTGGGCGGCCGCGCCGCAAGGGGTGCAGGTGGAAACCGTGACCGAGGGCAGCGGACCGCGTCCGGGACCCGACGATGTGGTGTTCATCCGCTATACCGGCAAGCTGACCGACGGCACGGTGTTCGACCAGTCGAAGGAACTGCCGTTCCCGACCGGTGGACTGCTGCCCGAAGGCATGCCGATGCAGGTGTCAGGCGTCGTCCCGGGTTTCAGCGAAGGGCTGCAGCAGATGCAGAAGGGCGGCAAGTATGTCCTGACCATTCCGTCGGATAAGGCGTATGGCGCCACGCCGCCCCCGGGCGCTCCGATCCCGCCCAATGCGGACCTCGTGTTCGATGTCGAACTGGTCGATTTCATGAGCGAGGCCGATGCCCAGCGCCGGTTCCAGGTGCTGCAGCAGATGATGGAACAGCAACAGGGTGCCCAGGGAGCCGCTCCCGGCCAGGCTCCGGGCGCGCCGCGCGATCCGGGCGCCCCGCAGTAAGCTTTTCACGACAAGCTCACCTTTCGCTCATGGCGCGCGAAATGTGATGCGCTAGCGTGGCTCCATCGAAAAGGGAGGAGCCACCTGTGCGCGAAACGACAACTGATGACCTAACCGGCGAAGACCGGGCGGAATGGCCGCTGCGCCCATGGCTGTTGGCGGCCTTGCTGGGCGGCGCAGGCCTGCTGGTTTACCTTGCCAGTGGCGGCGACGGTCCTGACACGCGGGTCCCTTGGCGGGCAGCGGTCGTGGCGCTGTGCTTCTTCGGCCCGCTCGCGTTCGCCTTTACCCTTGAGCGGGAGCGGTGGAGGGAACCGCTGGCGTTCGCCGCCCTTGCCGGCGCGGTCATGGCCGGTCTGGCGTGGCGCGCGGTGGCGGGCGCGGAAAGCTATGCCAGCCCGCAGTACGGCTTCCTTGCTGGAGTGATTGCCACCGCGATCGCGCTGCCGCTGTTTCAATCCGGTTTTCACCGCACCCGCTTCGCCACGTCCTATCCACTGGTGCACGGGCACGCCTGGGGCGATGCAATTTCTGCCGCGGGCGCACTGGCGTTCACCGGCGCGTCGTGGCTGCTGCTGCTGGTGCTGAGCGAGCTGTTCCACCTGCTCAAGATCGACATCCTGCGTGACGTGATGGACGAAGGCTGGTTCGGCTGGACCTGGTCGGGGGCCGCCTTCGGCGCGGCGCTGGGCGTGCTACGCAACGAAGCACGCATCATCGGCACCCTGCAGCGGGTGGTGATGGTGGTGATGAGCATCCTAGGCGTGCCGCTGGCCGCTGGGCTTGCGCTGTTCCTGGTGGCGATGGTCGTGTCCGGGCCGGACGTGCTGTGGCAGGCAACCCGCAGCGCCACGCCGGTGCTGCTGATGTGCGCGGCGGGCGCCTGGCTGCTGGTGAACGCGATCGTGCGCGACCGCGATACCCAGACCAGCTCCAGCCGGATCTTGCGCGGCGCCGCCTTGGTGCTGGCGCTGGCGGTGCTGCCGCTGACCGCGTTCGCCGCCGTGTCGCTCGGCACGCGGATCGCGCAGCATGGCCTCAGTCCCGAACGCCTGTGGGGCCTGATCGCGATCGCTGCCGCGACTGCGTACGGTCTTGCCTGGCTGGTAGCGGTGGCGTGCGGTTGGCGGAGCGGCGCCTGGCGCGAGCGACTGCGGCGCGCGAACCTTCACCTGGCGGTGGTGATCAGCGCCATCGCGCTGTTCCTGGCGCTGCCGATTCTCGATTTCGGCGCGATCAGCACGCGCCAGCAACTCGCCCGGCTGGAGAGCGGCAAGGTCAGCGCAGAAAACTTCGACTACGACGCGCTGCGGTGGGACTTCGGCAATGCCGGCCGGCGCGCGCTGGCGCGCCTGGCCAAAAGCGACAACGCCACGGTCGCCGATCTGGCCCAAGTGGCGGCCGCGCAGACCGCGCGCACCTGGCGCGGCTTTGGCCGGCCGGTGCGCGATGCCGCCGACATCAACGTGCGGCTGCAGCCGGAAGACCCGGCGCTGCGTGCGCAGGTCATCCAGTACCTGCGCGCCAATCAATGGCTTTGTGACACCTACTGTGTCGCTCTCGATCTTGGTCGCGCGGAGAACGGCGCACGCGAAGTCGCGCTGGTGACCGGGTCCACTTACCAGCGGGTGCAATTCTCGTCGGCGGGGGGCGGGGTGCAGGCGCCCGAGGTAACCCCGGCGGCGATCCCCCTGACGCCGGACAGCGCGGTGGAGGTCCGCACGATCGAGCGCCGTTACATCATGGTGAACGGCAAGCCTGTTGGCCCGCCGCTGGACGATGCCGCACAGCCGCTTGAAGGTGCCGCCCCGCCTCGCTAACGCGCGGGCCATGTCAGTCACACGCGAAACCGTGGCCAAGATCGCCAGCCTCGCGCGCATCCGCATGGATGAGCCGGCGCTCGACCGGATGGTCCCCGAACTCAACGCCATCCTCGACTGGGTGGAGCAACTGGGCGAGGTCGACACCAGCGGGGTCGAGCCGATGACGGCGGTGATCCCGAACCACCAGCGGCTGCGCGATGACGTGATCGATGCCGATCCGCTGACCGGCGGCGGCATCCGTGAGGCGGTGCTCGCGAACGCGCCAGCAGCCGAGCATGGCTTTTTCGGCGTACCCAAGGTGATCGAATAGATGAGCGACCTGACTGATCTGGGCGTCAAGGCGATCCGCGACGGGGTCGCCGGCGGTGACTTTTCCGCGCGCGAAGTGGCCGAAGCGTTCAACGCCAACGTCGCGGCAGCGCAGGACGCGCTGAACGCCTTTATCGTCGCCACGCCGGAAAAGGCGCTGGAGGCGGCCGATGCGGTCGACGCCGCACGGACGAAGGGCGAACCGCTCGGCAAGCTTGCCGGCGTGCCGATCGGTATGAAGGACCTGTTCGCCACCAGGGGCGTCCAGACCACCGCGGCGAGCCACATCCTCGAAGGTTTCGTACCCGAGTACGAGAGCACCGTATCCGCCAACCTGTGGCAGGCGGGCGCGGGGATGCTGGGTAAGCTGAACCTCGACCAGTTCGCGATGGGTTCGTCGAACGAGACCAGCTATTTCGGCAACGTCATCTCGCCCTGGCGGACGAACGACGGTGGCAACGCCGCGCTTGCTCCCGGCGGATCTTCGGGCGGCAGCTCGGCGGCGGTGGCGGCGCGGCTGTGTCCGGCGGCGACCGGGACCGACACCGGCGGCTCGATCCGCCAGCCGGCGGCCTTCGTCGGCATCTCGGGCATCAAGCCGACATACGGCCGGTGCAGCCGGTGGGGTGTGGTCGCGTTCGCCTCCAGCCTCGACCAGGCGGGCCCGATGGCGCGCGACGTGACCGACTGCGCAATCATGCTGGAAGCGATGGCTGGCTTCGATCCCAAGGATTCGACCAGCCTCGACCTGCCGGTGCCCGAATGGGAAGCCGGCCTGTCCGATGACTTGCGCGGCAAGCGCGTGGGCATCCCGCGCGAATACCGGATGGACGGCACCGACCCCGAAATCCTCGCCAGCTGGGACCAGGGCGTCGCCTGGCTCAAGGACGCGGGCGCCGAGGTGGTCGAGGTCAGCCTGCCGCACACCAAGTATGCGCTGCCGGCGTACTACATCGTCGCGCCCGCCGAAGCGTCGAGCAATCTGGCGCGCTATGACGGCGTGCGATACGGCCTGCGCGACCTGCCGCAGGGCGCGGGGCTGCAGGACATGTACGCCGCCACCCGCGCCGCCGGCTTCGGGGAAGAGGTCAAGCGCCGCATCCTGATCGGCACCTATGTGCTCAGCGCCGGGTTCTACGACGCCTATTACAACCAGGCGCAGCGGGTGCGGACGCTGATCGCGCGCGACTTTGCCGAAGCGTTCGAACAGTGCGACGTGATCTTGGCGCCGACCACGCCGACCGCCAGTTTCCCGCTGGGCGACAAGGTGGACGATCCGCTGGCGATGTACCTCAACGACGTGTTCGCCGTGCCCGCCAGCCTCGCCGGCCTGCCCGCGATGAGCGTGCCGTGCGGACTTAATGCCGCCGGGCTGCCGCTGGGGCTGCAGGTGATCGGCCGCGCGTTCGACGAACAGGGCGTGCTCAACGCCGGCCTCGCGATCGAGAAGCGCGCGATGTTCAACGCCAAGCCGGAGCGTTGGTGGTGAGCATCGCCACGATGGAGGTCATCGCGGGCATTGCAGTCGTGATCGTCCTGTCCATCATCCCCGCGATCATCGCGCGGCGAGTGCAGCATGGTGAAGCGCGCTTCGATAAAGACGGAAAGCTGATCAAAGATGAGTAGCTATCGCATCCAGGGCGCCACGGGCGAGTGGGAGGTCGTGATCGGCCTTGAAGTCCATGCGCAGGTCACTTCCAGCGCCAAGCTGTTCAGCGGCGCGGCGACCGCGTTCGGGGCGGAGCCGAACAGTCAGGTGAGCCTGATCGACGCAGCGATGCCGGGCATGCTGCCGGTGCCCAACCGCGAATGCATCCGCCAAGCGGTCCGCACCGGCATGGCGATCGAGGCGCAGATCAACCGTTGGAGCCGGTTCGACCGGAAGAACTACTTCTACGCCGATCTGCCGCAGGGCTACCAGATCAGCCAGCTCTACCACCCGATCGTGGGCGAGGGGTCGCTGACGATCGAGGCGGACGAGAAGGCGGGCATTCCGACTGACAAGGTCATCGGCATCGAGCGGATCCATGTCGAACAGGACGCGGGCAAGCTGATGCACGACCAGCATCCGAGCATGTCCTACGTCGATCTCAACCGCAGCGGGGTCGCGCTGATGGAGATCGTCAGCCGCCCGGACATGCGCTCGCCCGCCGAAGCCGGGGCTTATGTGCGGAAGCTGCGCGCCATCCTGCGCTATGTCGGCAGCTGCGACGGCAACATGGAAGAAGGCTCGATGCGCGCCGACGTCAATGTTTCGGTGCGCAAGCCGGGTGACGAGTTCGGCACCCGGACCGAGACCAAGAACGTCAATTCGGTGCGCTTCGTCATGCAGACGATCGAACACGAGGCGCGCCGCCAGGTCGACCTGATCGAGGATGGCGGCACCGTGGTGCAGGAAACCCGGCTGTTCGATCCCGGCACCGGCACCACCCGGTCGATGCGCAGCAAGGAAGATGCGCACGATTACCGCTACTTCCCCGATCCCGACCTGCTGCCGATCGAACTGGACGACGCGTTCCTCAGCGAATGCCGCGAAAGCCTGCCCGAACTACCCGACGCGAAGAAGCGCCGCTACGTCGAGGAACTGGGCCTTACCCCCTACAATGCGCGCGAACTAACCGCCGAGGTCGAGGGGTTTCGCCGGTTCGAGGAGTTGCTGGCCGTGACCGCAGGCACCATCGGCAAGTCCGAAGCCGACGTGGCGACGCAGGTGGCCAACTGGTCCCTATCGGTCGCGCCGGGCGTGCTCAGCGCCGCCGGCGCCGAAGAGCACGCGCCGCCCAAGGCGCAGGCGGCGATCCTTAGCATGCAGGCCGCCGGAGAAATCAGCGGCGGGCAGGCCAAGGAAATCTACGAGATCGTCCTCAAGACCGGGCGCGAACCGGGCGAGATAGCCGAGACCGAGGGTCTCAAGCAGCAGAGCGACACTGGCGCCATCGAAGCCGAGATCGACAAGGTGCTCGCCGCCAATGCGGACAAGGTCGCCGAATACCGGGGCGGCAAGGACAAGCTGTTCGGCTTCTTCGTCGGCCAGACGATGAAAGCGATGGCGGGGAAGGGCAACCCCGCCGTGGTCAATCAGCTGCTAAAGGCAAAACTCGACGCCGGCTGAGCGCGCTCGCGCTCAGCCCCACAGGCGCTCGCGATAGGCATCGAAGCAGCGTTCGCCGCATTTTAGGCGGATTAACGCGCCTTCGGCCATCGCTGTCGCGCGGCGCGGATCTTCCTCAACCGCGGGGCGGATCGCTTCCTTGTTCCACTCTTCCGAATGCTTCACGTCGAGCACGGCATGGAGCGTGAAATAGCGCGCTTCCTTGGGCGTCAGACCCACGCGCTTGAGCGCGTCGGCCACCAGCGCCGATCGGCCAGGGGCGGTCAGTTCGACCACGCCCAGCGCACCGACCGACAGCCATGCGTAACGCCGGTTGACGGCCATCGCCGTCATCGCGTTAGCCAGCGCCAGGCTCTCCCACACGGTGTTCTCGATCGTGGGGTCGACCTGCAACGTCTCGACCAGGGCATCGAGCATCGGGCCGTGCATGCCCTTGACGGTGCCGTGGCCCATCTCGTCCCAGTAATTGCGGGCCAGTTCCAGCTTCGGGCGGGTCGGCAGCTTTACCTGCGTGAGAGCAACCAGATCATCGAACCCTGCCTCTCCGGCTGCTTCCTGCTCAAAGAACCAGCGCAGTTGATCCTTGTCGGCATGCTCGGCGAGCCAGGGGAATAGCGGATCGCCTTGACCCGGGCCAACCCGCTTCAGGTTCTCGAACCAGTCGATGAAACCATCGGCATCGGTGGGAGCGCTGGCGGCTTCGTCGCGTACTTCTCGGCGCAGTTCTTCGATAAATGCGCCTTCCAAGCGCTGCATGCGATGATCGCGCTCGGCGGTTTCGCGCCAGTCATCCTGCGGGAGACCGGGCTCAAGCCGCTGGCGATTCCAGTGCGCGAGACCGCGCTGGAACGAGTCCGTGAGGAATTGCGAGTCTCGTCGGACCCGGTAGTCTGTGGCGCGCGTAGCCATGAGTGGATGCTGCTCCTTGTTCGACAAGAAAGCGTGCGAGCGCGCCTTGGGTTCCCTGGCTACTCCGTAAAGGATTGATTTTGAGGGCTAACTCTTATCAACTTTGACCCTCCGACTCGCCGAAACACCTCACGTGCAGCGAGCTTGTTCGATCCGCGCCCGGCCGCGCGATTTGGCGCTGAGGAGCGCCAGTTCGGCTTCGCGCAGAGTGGTGTCAGCGCAAATATGGAACGGCGCGATGCCGCCACTGGCGGTGAAGCGATGCTCCGTCCGGCCGGCCCCGTCCATCTCGCCCAAGGCCTCGACGACCCGCTGACAGGCTGCTATCGCGCGCGGCTGGTCGGCGTCGGGCAGGAGCACGCCAAACGTCCCGCCGTCGATCCGGCTGAGGATGTCGTCGGCCCGCAATAGCGTGCGCAGCAGGCGGGCGAAGGCGATCAGCACCCGGTCCCCGCCGCTGTGCCCGTGCCGCAGGTTGATCGTGCGGAAATGATCGAGATCGAACAGCGCCAGGTGTCCCGGCGCGCCGCTTTCCACCAGATGCCCCAGCATTCGGGTGAAGGCGGCGCGGTTCGTCAGGCCGGTCAGCGGATCGGTCATGGCGGCCACGAACAGCCGGTTCTCGAGACTGCGGCGATCCTCGATCGAGCGCATCATGCACAGGGCGCCATTGCGTTCGGGCAGGGCGCCTAGCTTCATTTCCATCCACCGCTCGGCGCCATCCTGCGCGACCACCAGCACTTCGATCCAGCCGCCGCCCATGCTGCCGGCCATCGCCGCGCTGTGTTCGGCGATGACGATGTCGGCGAACGATGGGTCGATCAGTTCCAGGATGTGCCGGCCCACCGGATCGCCGGCGAACGCCATGCCCAGCCGCGAACTGCCGGCCGTGGCGTGAACGATCCGCCCGCGTCGATCGGTCTTGACCACCAGGTCGGTCGGGCTGGTCGCGACCAGCCGGTACAGCGCCGAGCATTCGCCCGGCGAAATCGTGCCCCACATAGAACCGCACAGCCCCTGCCTTGCCGCCGCCCCCCGCGTCCACCCGGCGCGAGAAGCACGCGTGCCCCCTGCAACGTCAGGCGAGCCTGACGCACCACGACCTCAGAGCAGCCGAAACTGCTCCGCGGGGTTCCGAACAACCGTTAGCTTTTCCGGTTAGCTTAGACTAACTATATGATATAAAAGCTAAAAGCGATTCGTTAACCAACTTCGTCATGCGCCGGATTTGCAACTGATCGCAAGGTTTTTTGCCCGGCTGAGTGCCTACAGCTCGATCATGATCCGCACGCGGGCCGGTTCCACTCCGTATGCATCAGCGATTCTGCGGCGGCTCAGTTCCAGTTCCCGATCGGGGCCGGGGGCTGCCGGTTCCAGCCCCGAAAGGCTGACGCCCAGGACATCCGCCAGCGCCGCAAGGCGCCGTTCCACCGGGCGCGACTTGCCGTGCTCCCACGCCCATACGGTCGGCTTGCTGACGCCTAGCCGGGTCGCGATGTCCCCCAGCGAGAGGCCGCGAGCGACGCGCAGGCGATGGAACCGGGCCCCGAAATCCTCCGCGCCCGCTCCCGCGTCAGCGTCGGTGAGCGGTTCGCCGCGCAATTGCGCCGCGCTCAGCGCCGCCGCGCCGAGCGGTTCGGCAAAACGGCACCCGAACATAGGCGCATCGGCCCAGACGACTTCGGCGCTCTGTTCCCCCGCCTGCGGCAGCACGACGGCGAAGGTGTCGCCTTGCCTTAATGGCTCGCGTGTTTCGATCAGCAGGCCGCTTTGCGACACGTTGTGCACCGTGACCGCGCCGTCGCCGCGGGCGAACTTGCCGGTGGTGCCGAGCCGCAACATGCGGCGGCCATCGCCGCGGCGATTGGCGGCATCGCCCTCGAATCGGGCTGCGATCTTCACTGGCGACTCTCCTGTTATTGAAACCGGAGAATCGCGCCTGAGGGTTAAGACCGGGTTAGCTTGACCCCGCCGCCGGGCGCGCGCGGGGCTCCACTCGGCGGATCATGCCCTCCTGCGCCACGCTGGCGACCAATCGGCCATCCTGGAAGATTTGCCCGACGTTAAACCCGCGGCTGCCGCCGGACCATGGGCTTTCGCAGTGGTACAGCAGCCAATCGTCGGCCCGGAACGGCGCATGGAACCAGATCGCGTGGTCCAGGCTGGCGCTTTTCACCTCGCCCCGCATCCACGACAGGCCATGCGGCATGATGCTGGTGCCCAAAAGCTGCATGTCGCTGAGATAAGCGAGCACTGCGCGGTGAATGCGCGGATCGTCGGGCAGCGGCGCGCGTGCGCGGAACCACGAATTCTGCAACGGCTCCTGCGGGCCCTCGCTCAGCCAGTGGCGCGCAGTCGTCGCCTTGATCTCGATCGGACGCGCTTCGGTGAAGATATGACGGACCCGCTCGGGCATGGTTTCCGCCACCCGCAGGCGCAGCACCTCGTCGCTTTCCAGGTCGTCGGGCGGAGGCACGTCGGGCTGCACAGCGCGCTCGTGCTCCAGGCCGGGCTGGTGCTTCTGGAAGCTGGCCGCGAGGTTCAGAATCGGCTGCATCGTGCCGTCAGGCCCGGGCTGGCTCGCGACGACGCGGCGGTTGGAGAAACTGCCGCCGTCGAGCTGGCGGTCGACGGTGAGCTGGATCGGATGATCCTCGCTGCCCCCACGCAGGAAATAGGCGTGTAGCGAATGGGCGGCGCGGTCATCATCCACCGTGCGCTCCGCGGCGATCAGCGCCTGGCCGATCACCTGGCCGCCGAACACGCGGCCGACGCCGCCCTTCTTGCGCGGTCCTTCGAAACGGTCATCTCCCAGCGGCGCGGGATCGAGCAGCGCGAGAAGATCGGCGATCAGTTGTTCATCGTTCGGCATGTCGGTCATCCGCGTGCCTTGCGGCAGCTTTACGCTTGCGTCAACTTGCCCTGAATAAGCGCCGCCAGGCGCGGAAGGCCAGCGCCTTGCCACGATTGGTTTGGGGCCAGCGGCCAGGCGTGCGGGGTCGCAGCCCGGCCGAGCGCAGCAAGCCGTTCCAGCAGCGCGCGTCGGCTTCGGCGAACGACCAGTCGCTGCGCCAGGTGATCGACATGGAAATGGAGCTGACCGGGCCATTGCGCACATGATGCGGCGCCATAACCGGCACCATCACCGCTTCGCCCGGGCCGATGGCGAAGGCGGTGCCGCCGTCGGCCAGCGCGTCGTGCCAGACCAGCTCACGCGGGCCGCCGGAGTGATAGCTTTCGTGCGTCGTATCGGGCGCGAAGCGAGGATCCCCGGCCGGGAACTGGGTCATCACCTTGTGGCCCGCCAGTTGCAGCAGGATGTTGTGCTCAGGATCGAAGTGATAGGGTGTCACCGCATTGGGGCTGGAGATGAACACGAAGCCCTGCGGCCGCAGCATCGCGCCGGTCTTCGCCTCTATTTCGCCCCGCAGCTCGCCGAGCAACGCCAATAGCAGCGCCTCGTAAGCCGGATCCTGCTCGATGTTCTTGAGCACCGCCCAACTGTTGCTGATCGCGATGTGCCGGATAGTGTCCTCGATCCCGATGTCCGTGGGACCAGGCTTGCCGTCCACGCCCAGCGGCAGGTCGCCGCGATTGTACTCGATCGCGGTGTCCGGCAGCTTGGCCGCCAGTGCGGCGAGCGCGTCCAGCGTCAACAGGGGGTGCTCGGCCAGGTCGTGCCGCAGGATGACCGGCGTTTCGGGATAGGCAGCGGCAAACTGCGCGCGCGCCTGCGGCCCGAACACAGGGCGGTCGGTGATGGTGAAGCCGGTCAGCCCATGCATGGCTTACAATCCTTCGGCAGGTCTGCGCAGTTCGGCGCGGAAGATGGAAGCGGTAGCAGCGCGGCGGAGCGGGCCGCCGATCGCGATGCTGACCCGAACGACTGGGCGCTTTTCGCGCCAGATCCGCTCGATCATCGGGTGGTCGGCAGCGGCGCAGCTGTCGGCCCAGGCGATGTCTTCGCGCGCGAGCAGGGCGAGGTTTTCGCGCTGCAGCAACACGCCGGGGGAGAACCGGGCGTAGCGTTCGTCGTACGCGGTCTTGAAACTGTAGGCGCCGGGCGGGCTGATGAAGTTCGCCAGCATGGCAATCGGCGCGCCGTCGAGGGCGAGGGTCAGCCGCTCCAGCCGGCCACGCCCGGCGGCGCCAGCGAGCGACTGGCGGAAGAACGCCGCCGTCGCAGGATCGCAGGCGAGCGCCGAATTCTCGCGGCCTTTCCAGCCAGCGCGTTCGAGCGCGAGGAATGCGTCGGTCCACGCGTCCAGCCCGTCCGGGCCGGTCTGCCGGTCAAACGACAGGTCCCCCTGTTCGGCCAGCCGGGCGTGCTGGCGCCGCGCTTCCTTGCGCTTTTTGCCGCTCAGCGCCGCGTCGTAATAGTCCTGTGGCGCCAGATCGGAGGAGAGCAGCGCACGGTCGAGCCGCTGAACCACCGCTGCCGGTCGCTGTTCCAGCGCGCAGACATCGCGCAGCGCCGCGAACAGCGGTCCATCGGCGGGCAGGCACTGAAGGTGCAGGAACAGCGCGCGGCCGGCGTGGCGATCGGCCCACCGCAGCAGTGCACGCCAGAACGCGTGTTCATGGCCGGCGGCCGCCAGCGGCGCTCCGCAAAAGGCGTTGGCGTGCATCCAGTTGCCGAGGTGCGGGAGGGGGCGCCCCGCGTACGACCAGCGGCGAGCCAGCGGCAGGCTGCCGACGAGCGCGCCATCCGCGGTGACGGCGGCAAGCCGGACCCCGTCCCGGCGATCGAACGCCGCCAGTCCTGCCTCGAGGCACCAGCGTTCGGCAAACGGGTTGGGCTCGGCCACACGGCTGGCCAGCGATTCCCATCCGGCGCGGTCGGCGAAGTCACGCCAGGGCACCACGGCGCAGCAGGCGTCGATCCCGCGGGTGGATCGGGTGAGGCCGAGCGGTTGTTCCACCCGTGCGCCGGTAGCGGATCACCCTGATGGAAGCTTTAACGCGGCCAGCAAAAACCCCGCCCCGTATCGAAACGGGGCGGGGTTCTGGCCACCGGTTAAGGTGCAGGTGGTCGATCAGGCTCCCGCCCGCTTAGACACCAGCCTGGGCGGCCAGCGCCGCGAGCAACAGCAGCGCGACGATGTTGGTGATCTTGATCATCGGGTTCACCGCCGGGCCGGCGGTATCCTTGTAGGGATCGCCGACCGTGTCGCCGGTCACCGCGGCTTTGTGGGCTTCGGAGCCCTTGCCGCCGTGATGACCGTCCTCGATGTACTTCTTGGCATTGTCCCACGCGCCGCCGCCGGCGGTCATGGACAGCGCCACGAACAGCCCGCTGACGATCACGCCGAGGAGCAGCGCGCCCAGTGCGGCAAAGCCGTTCTCCTGCCCCGCGATCGCGGTGATCGCGAAGTACACCACCAGCGGCGCGAGCACCGGCAGCAGCGACGGGATGATCATTTCCTTGATCGCCGCCTTGGTGACGAGGTCTACCGTGCGGGCGTAGTTGGGCTTGGAGGTGCCGGCCATGATGCCCGGGTCGCCCGCGAACTGTTCGCGCACGTCCTTCACCACGTCGCCCGCCGCGCGGCCAACGGCGGTCATGCCCATCGATCCGAACAGGTAGGGCAGCAATGCGCCGAGCAGCAGCCCGACGATCACATACGGGTTCTCGAGGCTGAAATCGACGTCCGCGCCGGGGAAGTATTCGGCGAGGTCGGCGGTGTAGGCGGCGAACAGGACCAGCGCGGCGAGGCCCGCCGATCCGATCGCGTAACCCTTGGTCACTGCCTTGGTGGTGTTGCCCACCGCGTCGAGCAGGTCGGTCTTCTCGCGCACGCTGTCGTCGAGGCCCGCCATTTCGGCGATGCCGCCGGCGTTGTCGGTGACAGGGCCGTACGCGTCGAGTGCCACCACCATGCCGGCCAGCGCCAGCATCGCGGTCGCCGCGTAAGCGATGCCGATCAGGCCCGCGAGCTGGTAGGCGATGACGATGCCCGCCACGATCACCAGCGTCGGCAGCGCCGTCGCTTCCATGCTGATGGCAAGGCCTTGGATCACGTTGGTGCCGTGGCCGGTTTCCGACGACTTGGCGATCGAGCGCACCGGGCGGTAGTTGGTGCCCGTGTAATACTCGGTGATCCAGATGATCAGCCCGGTGATGACCAAGCCGAGGAGCGAACACCAGAACAGGTCCATGCCGGTGAACGACACGACCTGTTCGGACAGGCCTTCGGTCGCCATCGGATCGCCGATGCCGACGCCTTCCGGATTGGCGCCGATGGTGGTGCCGAGGCCAACGGCATAGTCGATGGCCAGCCAGATCAGCGGGATCGACAGGATCGCGGTGACCAGGAAGCCCTTGTACATCGCGCCCATGACGTTCTTGCCGCCACCCAGACGCACGAAATAGGTGCCGATGATCGAGGTGACGATGCAGGCGCCGCCAATCAGCAGCGGCAGGCTCATCATCGGCATCAGCAGATCGCCGAGGCCCTTCATCAGCAGCGCAGTCAGCACCATCGTCGCGCCCACGGTCACGACATAGGTTTCGAACAGGTCGGCGGCCATGCCGGCACAATCGCCGACATTGTCGCCCACGTTATCGGCAATCACCGCCGGATTGCGCGGATCATCCTCGGGAATGCCGGCCTCGACCTTGCCGACGAGATCAGCGCCGACGTCGGCCGCCTTGGTGAAGATACCGCCGCCCAGGCGCGCGAAGATCGAGATCAGCGAGGCGCCGAACGCCAGCGCAACCAGCGCGTCGATCACGGTGCGGTCATTGGGGGGAAGGTTCATCGGCCCGGTAAGGACGTAGAAGAAGCCTGCGATGGCCAGCAGCGCCAAGCCCGCCACCAGCATGCCGGTGATCGCGCCGGCGCGGAATGCCAGCGTCAGACCCTGTTGCAGCCCTTCGCTCGCCGCCTGCGCGGTGCGAACGTTGGCGCGGACCGAGATGTTCATGCCGATGAAGCCGGCCACGCCCGACAGGATCGCGCCGAGCACGAAGCCGGTGGCCGAGATCGGCCCGAGAAACACGGCGACGAGCACCGCGACAACCACGCCGACCACCGCAATGGTGGTGTACTGGCGCCGCAGGTAGGCCTGCGCGCCTTCCTGGATGGCGGCGGCGATTTCCTGCATCCGGGCGTTGCCGGCGCTGGAGCTGAGCACCTGGCGGCTGGTGACGAAGCCGTACACGATCGCCAGCAACCCGAGTATTATCGATATCAGTACAAGGTCCACGTAAGTCCCCTCCTGCTTAGTGGAAAACCGCCTCTCCCGAGCGGCTAGAGGCGTCGAGGTATAGGCAAGCGATTCGGGTGCGCAAGAGCCAAACGCGCGCAGCGCCGGGGCGCACGCTCAGTGCTGATAACCCAGCGAGTCGTCTGGCGCGGGCGCGGTCCCGTTGATCAGCAGCGACGAGCCTGCGAAGGGGCGTGCTTCGCCAATCTGGTGCGCCGGGATCGGCGGTTTCCAGTGGACCGGCAAGGTGAACAGCAACTGGTAATCGTCGCCCCAGCGCAGCGCTTCGGCGCGGCGGTCCCCGGGCGCGCTGATCGGCACCGCCGCCGTGTCGATCGCCAGCGTTACGCCGCTGGCATCCGCGAGACGCCGGGCATCGAGCAGCAACCCGTCGGACACGTCCATCATTGCACTCACCAGCGGTGCGAGCGCCCGTCCCTCTGACAGCAGGGGGCGGGGGCGGCGGAACGCGGCGCTGTCGGCGGCGGTGCCGTCGCGCAGCGCCTCGAACCCCAGCATCGCCGCGCCGACCGGTCCGGTGAGCCACAGCGTGTCGCCCGCGCGCGCACCGCGACGGTCGGGCACCGGACGATGAGTGGCACGGCCGACCGCGGTCAGCCCGAAGGTGCGCGGCGGCCCGCCCGCGACGGTGTCTCCGCCAAGCAGCGGTACCAGGTACTCGTGCAGCACCTCGCCAAGGCCGGTGACGAACCGCTCGTCCTCAGCGCCCAGCATGAAGCCGAGCAATACCCCGATGGGCTCCGCGCCTTTTGCGGCGAGGTCGGACAGGTTGGCCGCGACCAACTTCCACGCGACGTCTGCCAGGTCCTGTCCGGGTAGCCAGTGGACCCCTTCGACCATGGCATCGTGCGTCAAGACCAGCGCTTCGCCGCCGATTTCGATCACCGCTGCATCATCGGCCAGGCCGCGCGCGGCGGGGGTGTCCGCCAATCCGCGGAGCGCTGCGATGATGGACGCCTCGCGGCTCAGCGCGCGTCCTTGGCGACGGCATCGAGCACGCCGTTGACGAACTTCGCCTCGCGATCGTCGAAGAACGCCTTGGCGACATCGACCCATTCGCTGATCGCCGCGCCGACCGGCACATCCGGCCGGGCGAGCAATTCGTAAGCGCCGGCGCGCAGGATCTGCAGCATCGTCTTGTCGAGCCGCTTGAGCGTCCAGCCTTCCGCCAGCTTGGCGGTCAGCAGATCGTCGATTTCCTCGGCGCGAGCGATCGCGCCGCGCACCAGGTCGTCGAAGAACGCGACCTCGGCATCGGCGAATTCGGCGTCGTCCTCGTCATCGCTCATGCCCAGGCGGTGCTGGTGGAACTCGTCGAGCAGTCGGGCGGTGGGGGTGCTTTCCAGATGGTGCTGGTACAGCGCCTGGACGGCGGCCAGGCGGGCGGCGGAACGCGCCTGGGAGCGCGGGTTCTGGTTCATTTCAGACGGACCTCGATCGATTGGGCGTGGGCCGGCAGTCCCTCGGCGTGGGCGAGAGCAGCGGCGGCGGGGCCGATGGAGCGGAGCGCGTCCGCGCCGAGTTCGATGAAACTGGTCCGCTTCATGAAGTCCAGCACCGACAGCCCGCTGGCGAACCGCGCGCGGCGGCCCGTGGGAAGGACGTGATTGGGGCCGGCCACATAATCACCGACCGCCTCGGGCGCCATGCGGCCCATGAACACGCTGCCGGCGTGGCGGATGGCGCCAAGGAACGGCTCGGGATCGTCCACCGCCAGTTCGACGTGCTCGGCAGCGAGCGCGTTGGCGAGGGCGATTGCCTGCTCCAGCCGTTCGACCACGATGATGACGCCGTGATCGTCCCAGCTCGTCTGCGCGGTGCGGCGGGTGGACAGCATGGCGCACTGAACGTCGATCCGGTCGGCCACCTGATCGGCGAAGTGCTCGTCATCGGTAATCAGGATCGACTGCGCATCGGGATCGTGTTCGGCCTGGCTGAGGAGGTCGGCGGCGATCCAGTCGGGATCGTTGCGATTGTCGGCGATCACCAGGATTTCACTGGGGCCCGCCACCATGTCGATGCCCACCACTCCGAAGAGCTGGCGCTTGGCCTCCGCCACCCAGGCGTTGCCGGGGCCGGTGATCACGTCCACCCGCTTGATCCGGTCGGTGCCATAGGCGAGCGCGGCGACCGCCTGCGCGCCCCCGACGCGCCAGATCTCGTCCACCCCGGCAAGGTGCGCAGCGGCCAGCACCAGCGGGTTGGCCGTGCCGCCGGGCGTGGGCGTCACCACCACCAGCCGCTCCACGCCGGCGACCTTGGCGGGGATCGCGTTCATCAGCAGCGACGAGGGATAGGCCGCGCGCCCACCCGGCACATACAGCCCCGCGGCATCGACCGGGCGCCATTTCGCGCCCAGGCGGACGCCGGCGCTATCGGTTTGGTCGCGGTCGGCCGGGCGCTGGGTCTCGTGAAATGCGCGGATGCGCTCCGCCGCCAGCGTCAGCGCATCGCGCAATGCGGGGTCGAGCGCGTCGAACGCCGCGCGGCAATCGGCAAGGTCGATCCGCCAATCACCCTCGTCGGTCAGTTGATGGTCATCGAAACGGTGGGTGTATTCGGCCAGCGCGGCGTCGCCTTTTGCCCGCACGCGGGCGATGATCGAAGCGACGTCAGCCCCCACGTCGCCGCCGCTTTCGCGCCGGTCATCGACGATCCGGCGGAACCGGGCGTCGAAGTCCTTGTCGGTGATCCGCAGCCGTTTCACGCCGCGAACTCCCGGAACCGCTCCACCAGCGCGAAGACCCGCGGGTCTGTTTTTAGCGCCGCGCGGTTGACGATCAGCCGCGCGCTCACTTCCATGATCGTGGCGGTTTCCACCAGGCCGTTCTCCACCAACGTGCGCCCGCTTTCGACGAGGTCGACGATGCGCCCGGCAAGACCCAGCGCCGGGGCGATCTCCATCGCGCCGTTGAGCTTCACGCATTCCGCCTGAATGCCGTGCGCTTCGAAATGGCGGCGGGTGAGGCCGGGGTACTTGGTCGCCACCCGCACGTGGCTCGCCCCGTCGATCGAGGCGCCGCCGCCGGCAGGCTCGGCCACCGAGAGCCGGCACTTGCCGATGCCCAGATCGACCGGCGCGTAAAGGTCCGAATAGTCGAACTCCTCGATCACGTCGGAGCCGACGATGCCGGCCTGCGCCGCGCCGTGGGCAACGAACGTCGCGACATCGAACGCGCGCACGCGGATCACGCGAAAGTCCTGGTCTTCGCACCCGAACGCCAAGCGCCGGTCGGCCTTGTCGTGAAAGCCTGCTTCGGGCACCACTCCGGCGCGCGCCATCAGTGGCAGCGCCTCGTCGAGGATGCGCCCCTTGGGGACGGCGAACGTCAGCGCGGTCTTGGACAGGGGCGGGGCCATCGCGGGGGCGCTTAGGGCAAACCGGCGGGGAAGGGCAACGCGAACATGGCCGAACATGGCGAGAAGCCGCAGTATCAGCGGATCGACCTCGATGCGAAAGGGGCCGGCACCGTGGCGACCGCGTTTTCCAACCAGGTCGCGTACTGCACCGCGGCGGACGCGCCGATCACCGCGCGGGTGGTGGCAGCGGTGGGCGATTTGCTGGACGATCAGACCCCGGGCGTGCTGCTCGACCGCATCCGCGGGTGGGAGGGCGCGCCGCTCGCCGATGCGCTGCCCCTGCGGATCGCGGGCGGCTTGCACGCGCTGTTCCTGTCGGGCGACGCGCCGGCCCTGGGCGCGATCTATCGCGGCAAGAATGCGGACGACGCGGCGATCGTGCGCCAGGTGATCGCCGCGCACGAAGATCGGCTGCTGCCTTCGCTCGATGGCCCGCCGCAAACGAACGAGGCAGGGCGCTCGTCGAGCTTCATCGCCGCGGTGCTGTGGCTCGCGGAACAGGGCCTGCCTGCGCGGTTTCAGTGCCTTGAAATCGGTTCGAGCGCCGGGATCAATCTGATGATCGACCGTTATGCCTATGATCTGGGAGGGGTGAAGGCCGGCCCGTCCGATCCGGTGATGGCGTTCGCGCCCGATTGGCAGGGCAACCCGCCGCCTGACCACCCGATCGCCATCACCAGCCTGAAGGGCTGCGATGTGGCCCCGGTCGACCTGACCGACCCGGCGCAGGCGCTGCGGTTGAAGGGGTATATCTGGCCCGAACACGGCGTGCGGTTCGAGCGGATGGACGCGGCGATCGGCGCGGCGCGCGCCAAAGCACCTGACCTGGTGCGCATGAATGCCGCCGACTTCATCGAGACAGAACTGGCGCGGCCGCAGGAACCGGGCACCACCCGGATGCTGATGCACTCGATCGTCTGGCAGTACGTGCCCAAGGATCAGCAGGCGCGCGTCACGAAGGCGATGGACGCCGCCGGCGCCGCGGCCACGGCGGACCGCCCGCTCGCTTGGGTCGCGCTCGAAGCCAACCGCGACACGCACCGGCACGAACTGGTCGTCCGCTATTGGCCAGGCGGGGCCGGGGGCCAGCTATTGGCAGAAGCGCACCCTCACGGTGCTTGGATCAAGTGGATGGCCTGAAGCGGCGTCGGACCCGCGGCATGATGTTGCGGGCGTTGCCGCTTTCGCTCGCGATTGGCGGCTGGACACGCCGCCGGCTCCGCCAGAGCGCAGGGTCGATCTCTTTAGCTGCGACCACGACCTGACGGACCGGGCCCGCCCGGATCAGGCCACTTCCAGGCTCGCGGACTTGGCTCGGCCCTGCAGCAATGCGACGGCTTCGAGACACTGGCTTTGGGAGCGGTATCCGCACCCTTCGACCAGCACATCCCCGGCGGCGCTTGCCAGTCGCCAGTGCCAGTCCCCGCCCGAAAAAAGGGTGGAGGTCAATTGCACCTCATCGGTGCGGAACACCTCGAAACTATCTCCGGTGGCTGCGTCACCGGCAGAGGTCGGGCCATCGCCGTTTCGCCCCCCGGCAACCGGCGCCGCGCCATCGGTGCTTTCCTGAGACCCGGACGATTGCACACACTGCGCCTGCACCAGGGCCACGCCGCGATCGTGGTACAGCTTGTTGACGGTCATTTCGTTGTCCGATCCTGGGGGGACGATTGCAGGTCACCGACGCGCAGGCTCACGATATAGCTGACCAGATCGTTCACGTGTTCTGCCGGGATTTCGAAATACATTTCGTCCGGGTGTGCGTGCTGGGTTCTCAGCCAGGTGCCCAGGCTCGACGGGGTGAGGCCGGGCCTTCGGGCGATGGCGGTGAAGCTGGGCGCCTGCGGGAGCGGGGAATCCTTCCCGGCCTCTACCGCGTGGCAATCCGCGCAGCGATCCTGGGCGAACTTGTGCCCGCGCCACTGCGGGGACGCGAGCTGTGCCGCCCGCAACTGCCTTGCCTGCGAAGCGCTCGAGACGTCAGGCGAAACCTGGCAGGCGGCCAGCAGAGTGGTTGCGGCAAGAACGACAGCTGGCTTCACAATCCGTCCCGATCTCTCTGTGCCCCCGCTGCCCGGCGCGAACGGCGTTTGTTGCAACTGGGCCGGTCAGGCACCCGGCACGAGCGGGAACTGGAACTCGGCTTCACCCTTCAGGCGCGCACCAGCCGCGACCATCCGCCTGCCCTCGGCGAGCGATGCCGCGGCCTTGCGCGCGTCGGCGGTGGCTCGATCGGCGCGGGCTTGATGCCTGCTCGCCGTGCGGGAGTAACTGGCGACTCGGTCCTGCGAACGCGCCATCAGCTTACGCCCTTCGACGGTCATCTTCTCGCCCTTCTTCCAGTCTTTGGCCAGGTGCGACTGACTTTCCGCGCGCTCAGTCGTGTGCCGGGCCTCTGTTGTCATTTCAGCGCCGGTATTCTGAGCAGTCACTGGCGCAGAAGCAAGGAGGGCGATGGCGGATGCGCCGATGATCAAACGAGGGGTCATGCGTTTTTCCGATTAATATGGGGATCAGGCGGGGCGGATGATGCGGCTACCAGAAGTTCCAGAACAGCAGCCCGATGGCGGAGAAGATCACCACCACGCTCAGATACTTGGGCTTGTCGGCGTCGCGCGCGGTCATGCCAGGCGCTCTTGCGACAAGGACGGTTCGACGACTAGCGCGCGCGTCATTCCGCTTGCAGCCCGTGAGCCACCGGAGCGTAGCGCGACAAAAAATCCGCCACGCGCGTCGTCTGGTAAATTGGGTGAAAGAAAGCTGATAGCGACACCCCGTCAAAAAAGCGGGAGCGCGATGTCTCTCAGGCGACGGCTGCCGAAAAAGTAGGCCATCGATATACACCAATATGAGGCGGCGCGGCGTTATTACAAGCTGAGCAGGCGAATCCGCTCAGCGATAACGAACCTGTGATGGCGAAAGACTTGTCTGGAGAAGGGACAGGAGACGAATCAGCCGGTTCGCGCCAGGAACGCCTCGATCGCCGCGTTTACCGCATCCGGCGCTTCCCATGGCACGAAGTGGCCGCTGCCCGGCACCTCGACCAGCGTCAGGTCGTCGATGATCGTGTCGAGGCCATCGAGGTTCTCGGGCGGCAGGGCGAGGTCGTCCATGCCCCAGATCACCAGCGTCGGGATCGACAGGTTGGGGAGCGTTGGCGGGGTCCAGCCGGCAGGCACCTCGAACGGAGCGTCCATCGGGGGCACGTCGATGGGCGACGCGCGGTACCAGTTGAGCATGGCAAACGCGGAGTCGCGATCCTGCCAGTCCTGCAGCAGCGCGGCGCGCTCTCCAGGTTCCATCACGTCGCCGCTGTCCCACTTGATCTCCTGCAGCAGGATGCCGGCGAGGCCGAACTCGCGGACCAGCGCATCGTTCTTGGGATCGCGGAACCCGCGCATGTACTGGCTGGATTCGCGCTGATGCGGGTTGGTGTAGAGCAGCTTCTGGAAAATCGCCGGATGCGGCGCGTTGGCGATGATCGCGCGCGCGACGCGGCCGTTCATCTGGCCCGAAATCGCGGTTCCCCATGCGATCGCGCCGCCCCAGTCGTGGCCTAGGATCGTGAAGGTGTCGATGTCGAGCGCGTCGGCCAGCTGGAACACGTCGCCGATCAGCTTGTCCGGGGTGTAGTCGCTCACCTCTGGCGGCTTCGACGAACCGCGGTAGCCGCGCTGGTCGGGTGCGATGCAGCGGTAGCGGTCGGAGAAGTGCGCCACCTGGTGCCGCCAGGTGCGGTGGCTTTCGGGAAAGCCATGGAGGAAGATCAGCGCCGGCGCATCGGTCGGCCCTTCGTCAACCACATCGAGCGCGATGCCATTGGCGAGTGTTACCCGGTTCATGCGCTAATCTCCCTTAAGGCGCTGCATGTACCCGGCGGCGACCATCGCCGCGATCTGATCGAACAGCGCATCGGGCGTGCGCCGCGCTTCGCCCGTCGCCTTTTCCGCGCCTTCGGCCACGATGATCTCGCGGGCGCCGGCGGCGATCGCGTCAAGCATTTCGGCGGCGGCGGCATCGGGGTCGATCCCCTCGTCGATCGCCTTGTCGCTCTTGCCGCGCACGCTGCCGTCCGCGGTCAGCGCGTTGCGGCTGACATCGGTGCGGATCGATCCGGGGTAAATTACGTGCACCGCGACGCCGCTTTGCGACAGCTCCCCGCGCAGGGCGTCGGCATAGCCCGCCAGCCCGAACTTGGCGGCGGAATATGCCGTGCGCATCGGCACGCCGACTTTGCCGGCGATCGAGGAGATGAAGGCTAGCCCGCCGCTGCCCCGTTCGCTCATCGGGCCGATCAGCCCTTGGGCGAAGGCGATCTGGGCGAGGAGATCGACCTCGATGATCTCGCGGTAGACCCGCATGTCGGTTTCGACCGCGGCCGACCGCTGGGAAATGCCAGCGTTGGCCACCGCCAGGTCGATTGCGCCTTTCCACGCCAGCGCCTTTCCGGTCGCCTCCGCGAGCGCCGCCTCGTCGCGCACGTCGAACGGGAGGATCAGCGCCTCACCGCTCAACGAACTGGCGACCTCGCCCAGCCGGACCTCGTCCCGGCCCGACAGGATCACGTGCCCGCCGCGCTTCGCCCAGCCGCGTGCCAGCGCCGCGCCGATGCCGCTCGATGCGCCGGTGATCCAGGCGACTTGTCCTGCCATGCTCATGGATAGCTCACTGTGTTGGGTTGATCGGGAATGGGAATGAATTCGTCCGAGTCGCCCGGCACCAGCGGGAAACGCCCGGCGCGCCAGTCGTCCTTGGCCTGGTTGATCCGCTCGCGGCTGGAACTGACGAAGTTCCACCACACGTGCCGCTTGGTCTGGAACGCTTCGCCGCCCAGCAGCATCACCCGCCCGCCGCCATCCGACGCCAGCCGCATCGCCGCGCCCGGTGCCAGCACCGTCAGCACATATGGATCGAGGGGGTGACCATCGATCGACGCCGTGCCGCCGACCAGCATCACCGCCCGCTCATCGGCCTCGGCATCGATCGGCAGCGTGCCCCCGGCAGCCAGGTTGATCTCCGCATAAATCGTTTCGGCGTGGGTCGTGGTTGGGGCGCGGGTCCCCCACAGCTCGCCCATGATCACGGTCGCGTGCGCGCCGGAATCTTCCACGATCGGCAATCCGATCTGCGCTTCGAAGGCAGGTTGCACCTCTTGTGCGTCATCGGGAAGCGCCAGCCAGGTCTGCATGCCATAGAGCTTTGCGCCCCGGTCACGCTCCTCCTGCGGGCTGCGTTCCGAATGGACGATACCGCTGCCCGCGGTCATCAGGTTGACCTGCCCCGGGCGGATCGTGACGTATGTGCCCAAGCTGTCGCGGTGGTCGATCGCCCCTTCGAACAGCCAGGTGACCGTGGCCAGGTTGATGTGCGGATGCGGGCGGACGTCCATCCCGGCCCCGATATCGAGCGTCGCGGGACCGAATTCATCCACGAAGATGAACGGACCCACCATCGTCCGTCCGCGGCTGGGAAGTGCGCGGCGGACCTGGAATTGCCCCAGGTCGTGCGTGACCGGTTGAATGGTGTCGATCACGCTCATGCTTCGGCTCGCTCCAGCAGGGTCAGGATTTCGGGGGGAAAGATCGTCTCGTGCCAACCGGCCAATTCGGCGCGGGTAAACCAGCGGTGATCCAGCATGATCTGGCGTTCAAGCTCGGTATGACCGTCGGTGCGGATGTCGCAGGTCGGCACCCGGATGCGGAAGTACCGCTCGTCAGCGGTGACCGGCTCGCCCTCGGCGGTGACGAACTCGTTGCCCCGCTCCGCGATGGCAGGCCCGGGGTCGCACGCCAGCCCGGTCTCCTCGAGCAGCTCGCGCCGTGCGGCGGCTGCGAAACTTTCGCCGGGGTCGCATTCGCCGCCGGGCGTGGCCCAGAATGGGGAACGACCGCCGAAGGTGAAGCGGAACAGCAGGACCCGACCGGCGTCGTCGGTCACCAGCAGCCGCGCCGCCCGGCGAACGCGCCTTGCCGAGGTTGCGGTCGTCATTGCCGGGTGCCGGGGGCAAAGGCGCGGATCGCCAGCGCGTGCACGCGGTTGCCGGGAATGTCGCCCAGGGCGCGGTTCACCATCCGCTGCCGCTCCAGCCGCGACTTGCCGGCGAAAGCGGCGCTCTCGATCGCGACGGTAAAGTGCGATTCGCCGCTTCCATCATCGCCGCTGTGTCCGCGATGCTTGGCGCTGTCGTTGATGACCTCAAGGTGCAGCGGCTCGAACGCTTCCCGCAGGAGAGTTTCCATTTCCAGTTGTAGCGGCGTGCTCATGGGGAGCAGGTTTGGGGGTTCACATGCGGCTTGTCCATTCCCATCCTTGGCCGGTGAAGCAGTCCAGATTCCATGGCCGGGTCGAAGCGGACGATCGCGAGTGTGAAGCGGTCGGATGCGAGGAACCGGGAGAATTCCGCGCGCCCGGCGACCGCGGGGCGGGGTTCGACGGGCCGGGCCAGTGGCGCTGGTTCTGCCTCGATCACGTGCGCCTGTTCAACTCGAGTTATAACTGGTTCGCCGGGATGAGCGCGGACGAGATCGTCGCCGCGCAGCATCCGGCGGCGGGCTGGGCGAATTCCAGCACCACCCGGGCGTTCCGGGCCGATGCCGGTGTCGACGGCACTCCGCGGTGGGCGGACTTCGACGATCCGCTGGACGCGATTGGCGCGCGGGCACATGACGTTCGGCAACGCGCGCGAAGGGAAGCAGCCACATCGCGCTTCACGCGTGACGAGCGCGCGGCGCTCGACACGCTGGAACTGGCGCCGGACGTCGATCGGGCCGGGCTGCGGCGGCGCTACAGCGAACTGGTCCGCCGCTACCACCCTGACCGGAATGGCGGCGACCGGCGGCATGAAGTGCGGCTGACCAGCGTGGTGGAAGCGTATCAGCTCTTGAAGAAGAGCGCCGCGCTCGCCTAACCGGGCGGGATGAAATTCATCCGCTTCGCCGCCCTTATCCTCGCCGCCACGGCGGTGCCCGCCCACGCGGATACGCTGGTGGACAATGTCCAGGGCATGTCCATCGATCGCGAGGGGAAAGTCACCCGCTTCACCGGCATCTGGATCGATGACGATGGCCGGGTGAAGCAGCTGCTGGACCGGAAGGACAAGCGTCCGCGCGCCAAATACGGGGTCGACGCGCAGGGAGCGGTGGTGATCCCGGGCCTGGTCGATTCGCATCTTCACATGATGGAGCTGGGGTTCGGCGCCCTGACGCTGGACCTGACGCAAACCCGTTCGCTGGCAGAGGCGCAGGCCGCGATACGCGAGTATGCCGCGGCGCATCCCGACCGCAAGTGGATCATTGGTCGGGGGTGGAACCAGGAGACCTGGGGGCTGGGCCGCTTCCCCACCGCCGCCGACCTCGACGCTGCCGTATCTGACCGCCCCGTGCTGCTCGCGCGGGTCGATGGCCATGCGCAATGGGCGAACAGCGCCGCTCTAGCGGCCGCAGGAATCAGCGCGCAGACCGCCGATCCCGCCGGCGGCCGGATCGAGCGGCTCGCCGGATCGCGCGCGCCGGCGGGCGTGCTGGTCGATAACGCGATGCAACTGGCCGAACGCGCCATGCCCGCGCCGCGGCCTGACGACCACGATGTGGCCTTGGCAAAGGCGCAACAGATCCTGCTGTCTCGCGGCATCACCGCAGCGGCAGACATGGGGACCACGATCGAAGCCTGGCAGAGCTACCGCCGCGCCGGCGACGACGGCTGGCTCCGGGTGCGGATCATGGCCTATGCCGCAGGGGTTCCGGCGATGGAACTGATCGCTGGCCCGCGGCCCACTCCGTGGCTTTATGCCGATAAATTGCGCATGGCCGGGGTGAAGCTGTACCTTGACGGGGCGCTGGGCTCGCGCGGGGCGTGGCTCAAGGCCCCTTATGCCGATGACCCCAGGAACACCGGTTTGCCCTTGCTGACCGGCGCGCAGCTCAGGAACCTGATGAGCCGCGCCGCCCTCGATCAGTTCCAGGTCGCGGTGCACGCGATCGGTGACGCCGGCAACGCCGAGGCGCTGAACGCGATCGAGGAGCTGTCTGAAACCTACAAAGGCGATCGGCGCTGGCGGATCGAGCATGTGCAGGTGGTGGACCCGGCCGACATCGCGCGGTTCGGGCGGAACGGCGTGATCGCTTCGATGCAGCCAGTGCACCAGGCATCCGACCGGCTGATGGCTGAGGCGCGGCTGGGTCCCGCCCGGCTTGCGGGCACGTACGCCTGGCGCTCGATCGATGCAGCCGGCGCACCGCTGGCATTCGGCTCTGATGCACCGGTGGAGGCGCCGGACCCGTTCGCGGGCATGGCAGCGGCGATCAGTCGGACGGGGCCCGATGGCCAGCCGTTCGGCGGCTGGATGCCGGGCGAGACGGTGAGGCGCGAAGCTGCGCTGGCCAGCTATACCGCGCAAGGAGCATTCGCCGGTTTTGGCGAAACGCGATTTGGCGAACTGAAGCCCGGCTTGCGAGCGGATTTCGTGATCATCGATCGCGATCCGATGCTGGCCACCCCCCAGGATCTACGGGCGGCAAAGGTCCTGCAAACGTGGGTTGGCGGAGAACGGGTCTATGTCGCTGGTGACCAGGCTGGAGAACGCCAAGAGGGACGTTAACCTCATCGTAACTCACTTGGTGCCAACCCACGCTCCGCTCCGCAAGGTCACTGATCCGTCAAACGCGACGGGAACAGGCCGGCATCTGGAAGGTTGGTGGTGCGGCTTGGTGGAGCCGAAAGGCGTACCGTTGCGCAATTGCAGCAACGGCATGGAAATGGACCAAGCGACTGTTATTTTCGCAAAATTGCGCAACAACCGGGGTTGCCTGAATCGCCGACCTCATCTAGGGGCGGCCGGGACTGACCATAGAATACCAAGACTTCGAGGAGATATCATATGAAGATCAGCAAACTGGCTACTGCCGCTGCAGCAGCAATTCTCATGGCGGCTCCGGTCGCCGCTCAGGCCGCTCCGCAGCGCGCCGCAGCACCGACTGTTGAAGGCAGCGAAATCGGCGGCTCGTCGAGCGCGCTGATCATCGGCCTGCTGGCGCTCGCCGCCATCATCGCCGCGATCGTGATCGCGACCGGTGACGATGACGACTCTGTCAGCGCCTAAGCTTTCAGTCGACTTGTTAGGAAAACGGGGCTTTCGGGCCCCGTTTTTTTTGCGCGCGTGACGGGCGGCAACCGGGTTCCGCTTGCCAGGTCGCCGGGTCATCGGCACGTGCCCTTCAGATGAACATGTTCGAGGGACCCTTTAACGCCGAAGTGCTGTCGAAGTGGGTCCTAACGCGCGCGCATCCGGGGTGGCTGGGCCTCAAGTATCGCGATCACGGGGCCGACTGGGTGGAGCTCGAACTCCCTTGGCGCGCCGACCTGGTCGGCGATGAACGACGGCCGGTGCTCGCCTCAGGTCCGATTGTCAGCTTGATGGACATGGCCGCCGGAATGTCCATCTGGGCCGCTAATGGAACGTTCCGTCCGGTGGCTACGCTCGATCTGCGGGTGGACTACATCCGGCCCGCGCGGGAGCGGGCGTCAGTCATCGGACGCGTCACGTGCTACCGCAGCACCCGCTCGGCCGCATTTGTCCGCGGCACCGCGCATGACGGCGATGCAGCCGATCCCGTGGCGGACGTATCCGGCGTGTTCATGGCGCTTGATCCGGCGCGCATGCGGTGACTGTCCGTCTCACCGCCTATGCCCGCGCGCTTGGTATAGCCGAGGCCGAAGAGGGCCCCGCCGGCGCGCCCACGCTGGTGCAGGCGTTCAGCCACGATCTGGAAGGCCGGCCGGGTGCCTGGCACGGCGGGGCGATCGCGGGCCTGCTCGAAACCGCAGGCTATGCCGCCCTCCAGGCGGAACTGGCCGCGAGAGGGCGCGATCCACTGCTCAAACCGATCAATGTCACGGTGCAATACCTGTCAACCGCGCGCACGCAGGCGAGCTATGCGCGTGGACGGATCGTCCGGCTGGGCCGGCGCAACGCCAACATTGCGGTCGAGGCATGGCAGGATGATCCGGCCAAGCCGATCGCCAGCGCCGTCATGAACATCCTGATGGCGGAAGAGACGCGCTAGGGACCGCCGGGGGCGGGTGGAGCGCTGGGTGTAGGGGTGGGCGCCGGCTGCACCCGCAGCCCGTCTCGGTCCAGCCGCACGTCGACTGGAAGTCCTTCGATATCGGTGGTGACGGTGACCCCTTCGCCGCCAATCCGCACGCGGGAGCGGTCATCGATCGGGAATTCGGCAGTCGGGATCGCGTCGGGCCCGGGCACGTCCATCGGTTCAACCGGAGTGCCGGGATCTTCGCTCGCGCCCGGCGCGGGCGCGGGGCGGGGCGCTGATTTGCCGAGCGCCTGAGCCATGAAATCGCGCCAGATTCGCGCCGGGATGCTGCCGCCGGTCACTCCGTTCAAGGGGGTGTTGTCATCGTTCCCGACCCACACGCCGACCACCAGGTCGCCGGCGTAACCCACGAACAACGCATCGCGGTAATCCTGGCTGGTGCCGGTCTTGCCGAACGCGGGCACCGACAGCGCGGCGGCGCGGCCGGTTCCGCGGCTGACCGCCGCGCGCATCATCTGTTCGATATCGCGGTGCGTGCGGCCGGACAGGCTCTCGTGCCTGCTCCACTCCCACGCTTTGGCAAGCCAGCCCTGTTTGGGCGTGGCGAAGGCATGCGGCCGGACTGGAAACTGGTTCGCCGCGACCCCGGCATATGCGCTCGTCAGTTCCAGCAAGGTCATTGTCGAAGTTCCGAGCGCCAGGCTGGGGTCGCCCTGTGCGAGCGGCGCCTGAACGCCTAGGTCGCGGGCCGTGGCGATGACGTTTTCGCTGCCGACGGTCTTCAGCAAACGCACGGCCGCCACGTTACTGGAGCGGGCAAAAGCGTCCTCAAGCGTAATGGACGCCGAATAATTGCCCCCGGCATTCTTCGGGCGATAGCTGCCGGTGGTGATCTCGCGATTGTCGATCATGTCATCGGGCGACATCCCGCTTCGCAGGGCGGCGAGCCACACGAACAGCTTGAAGGTGGACCCGGGCTGCCGCCGCGCCTGTGTCGCTCGGTTGAAGGGTGAGCGAGCGTAGTCCTTGCCGCCGATCATCGCCACGACCTCGCCGTTCGGGCGCATGGCGACGAGTGCGACCTGCGCCTTGCCAGGCACCCGCTGGGTCGCACGGCGCGCGATCGCCTGCAGCCGCGAATCGAGGGTCGTGGTAAGGGTCTGTCCGCCGTAACCGGCCTCGGCAAGTTGCCGGCCCTGCGGCAGCGCCCAGTCAGCGAAATAAGTGCCTGTGGGCAGCGCCTTGTTCGGCCGCACGTCGAGCCTGGGCGGGCGCATGGCGCGCGCTTCGGCCGCGGTGATGTAGCCGGCATCCTCCATCGAGCCGACGACGAGCTTCATCCGCCTGGCCGCGCGTTCATAGTGCTTGGTCGGAGCATAGCGCGAAGGCGCCTGAACGAGTCCTGCCAGCATCGCGGCCTGATCCGGCTTCAGCCGCTCTGGCTGGCGATAAAAGTAATGCAGCGATGCCGCCCGCAGGCCGTAGACGTTGTCACCGAAATACGCGTTCGACAGATACCGTTCGAGGATCTCGTCCTTCGTCAGCCATGCTTCCAGCCAGAAGGCGATCAGCATCTCGCGCGCCTTGCGGGTCAGCGTCTGTTCGGGCGTCAGGAAGGTGAATTTGGCGAGCTGCTGCGTGATGGTGCTGCCGCCGCCGTATCCGGTCCACGCCGCGCGGGCCATGCCGCGCGGATCGATCCCCCAGTGGCTGTAGAACCGCCGGTCCTCGATCGCCATGAACGCCTCGACCACATGATCAGGCAGTTGGGCCACCTCGACCGGCTTGCCGATAACCGCGCCGTTGCGCGCGATCGGCGTCCCGTCGCTGGCGAGCAGCGTCAGTTCCGGCGGAGCAATCGGCTGCAGCGACTTGGACAGGGGGGCGGTGACGGCGAGCCAGGCGACGATCACGATGAACAGTGCGATGAGCGCGGCGATGGCGCGTACGATCCACCAACTGCGCCGGCGCCCGAACCACAGCCGGTGGGCGGTGTCCGGTTGAGTGGTGCCAAGTCGCCGGTCCCAGTCGTCGAACTTGTCGCTTACCGGCGTGTCGTCGCCATACGCCTCGTGCAGGGCGAAATAACCGGCGTGAGGCGCCGGCTCGGGGGCGGGCTTGGGACGCGACCTGAAAAACGCCATCGGCAGTGTATTACCACTTCAACACAGCGCATCAAGCGCCGTCAGTTCTTGCCGACGACGCTTTCGGGCAGATCGACGCCGAACACCCGCTGGTAATATTCGGCCACGAGGACTCGCTCGGCCTCATCGCACTTGTTGAGGAAGGTCAGGCGGAACGCGAACCCGACGTCCCCGAAGATCGAGGCGTTCTGCGCCCACGTGATTACCGTGCGGGGACTCATCACCGTGGAGATGTCGCCGCCGATGAAGCCCTGGCGGGTCATGTCAGCGACCTTCACCATGTCAGCGATCACCTTGGCATCGGTACCCGGGCTCTTTGCCGCAACGATCGCCTGTTCTGTCTTGGCCGGCAGGTAATTGAGCGCGACGACCAGGTTCCAGCGGTCCATCTGGCCTTGGTTGATCGCCTGGGTGCCATGATACAGTCCGCTGGTGTCGCCCAAGCCAACGGTGTTGGCGGTGGCGAACAGGCGGAAGTGGGGATCGGGACGGATGACGCGGTTCTGGTCCAGCAACGTCAGCTTGCCCTGCTGTTCCAGAACACGCTGGATCACGAACATCACGTCGGGCCGCCCGGCGTCGTATTCATCGAACACCAGCGCGACGGGGTGCTGCAGCGCCCACGGCAGCAGGCCTTCGCGGAATTCGGTTACCTGCAATCCGTCCCGCAGCACGATCGCATCCCGCCCGACGAGATCGATGCGGCTGATGTGCGCATCCAGGTTGATGCGGATGCACGGCCAATTAAGCCGCGCGGCGACCTGTTCGATGTGAGTGGACTTGCCGGTGCCGTGATAGCCCTGGACCATCACCCGCCGGTCGTGCGCGAACCCGGCCAGGATGGCGAGCGTGGTATCGGGATCGAACACATAGCTGTCGTCGATGTCGGGGACCCGCGCATCCGCCTTGGAAAACGCGGGGATTTTCCAGTCGATGTCCAGGCCGAAGACTTCTCGCGCATCGACCTCGGTGTCGGGGGCGGCGAGCAGGGTTCGCTGGGCGGTATCGAGGCCGTCGGTCATGTCGTTCATCGCCGGCGGTGCCTATACGCGGGGGGCAAGCCTCGCAAGCGTCCTTGCGAGCAACTTATCGCGCCCCGATATATGCCGGCGATGCTGCCCACCCCGTCCGACCTGATCCGCCGCCGCCTGGTGGGCCAGGTGCGCGCGGTGTTCAACGATGCAGCGTCCGGCCAGCAGCCGGTGCCGATCAGCGAGCACGCCTTGTTCGAACGCGATTCGCCGATCCGGATGGTCCATTCTGGCGTGGTGTCTATGCTGGTCGGCGGCATTCGTTCACTGCTGTTGCAGATGCTCCATCCGCACGCACTGCAGGGCGTGCTCGATCACTCCGATTTCCGCGCCGATATGCACGGCCGCCTGCGGCGGACCGCGCGGTTTATCGCGGTGACGACGTTCGCACACCGCGATGACGCGATGGCGGCGATCGGCCGGGTCAACCGCATCCATGAACGCGTCAGCGGTACGCTCCCCACCGGGGAGGCGTACTCAGCGACTGCTCCGCGCACGCTGGCCTGGGTGCACGTGGCAGAAGCGACCAGCTTCCTGGAGGCGTATCTGGCATACGTGCACCCGGCGATGCCGCACGGCGAGCAGGATGAATACTTCCGCCAGTTCGCCGTGGTGGCCCGGGCGCTCGGTGCCGACCCGGTGCCTAAGAGCCGAGCCGAAGCCGAGGCGCTGATCGCCGAATTGCGATCTGATCTTGCCGCCAGCGACGCCTCCCGCGAGGTCGCGCGCCTGGTTCTCAGCCAGCGGCCGAAGGGCGCGCCGGTGGCGGTGCAGCGGACTCTCGGGACTGCTGCGGTTGATTTGCTGCCATCTTACGCGCGAACGATGCTGGCCTTGCCGCGCCCAGCGGTCACCGCGCTGCCGGCCCGTCTGGCGACGCGAACGATGTCGCAAACGCTGCGGTGGGCTTTCCGCCAGCGCTAGGCGATTTTCGGCGGCAGCGAGAACAGCGCTGCATATTGCAGGGCAAGCGCGCGGTTTCCGCTGATCACCAGGCCGGCATCGCGCTCAAGATCCGCCCACGGCACACCGGCATAAAGGCCGGCGGCCATCACCGGCGCCGCTGGCGCGGTGAACACGGCGTGCGCTGCGTCCAGGTTGCCCCGTCGGATCGGCAGGGTCCCGTGATCCGGCTCGGCAAGAAACGTCTCATCGCCGATCGCAAGACCGATGGTGCCCTTCACGGAGCCGACCCGTCGCTTGTCCACCATGGTCCGCATCGACAGCATCAACGACACCGGTGACAGGGGCAAGGTGGGGTCGTGCGAGCTCGATTGTGCGGCCCATCGCCCCAACTCCTGCAACAGTGGTTCGGCGGCATATCCCCACTGGGTCAGTTCATAGACTTGCGCCTTGCCCGGCGGCGGTAACTGCCGGCGGACGACCACCCCCGCCTCTTCCAGAGAAGCCAGCCGTTCGGTGAGAACCTTTGCGCTGATACCGGGCAGGGCGGCGCGAATATCGGAAAACCGCCGCCCGCCCAGCATCAGTTCGCGCACCACCAGCAATGACCAGCGCTCGCCCACCAACTCCATTGCGAACGCAGTGCCGCAGGCATCACCATACCAGCGGCCATGAGCGCCTTTCTCCGCGTCAGTTTCCTTTGGTAACTCCACAGTTGCAATTAGTAACTTCTAGGATCAAGAAGAACAAGGGGGGCGAGTCGCGGCGAGAGATAGCGCTGGCGTGGCTCGAAGGATGTTGAGGACCAGCCGGCGGACAACGTGAACGCGGCAGGCGCGACCGCTTAAGGGAGACAGGTAGTGAGCTATTTCGATGGTTTCGTGATCCCCGTCGCAGCGAGCGACCGGGATAGGTTTGTGCAGCACGCGCGCACGATCGACCCGATCTTCCTTGAGAACGGTGCGTTGCGGGTGGTCGAATGCTGGGGTGCCGACCTCAAGCCGGGTAAGACCACCGACTTCCAGGGCGCGGTAGCCGCCCGCGATGGCGAAACCGTTGCCTTCGCCTGGGTCGAATGGCCCGACAAGGACGCGCGTGACACTGGCATGGCCGAGGTCAGCGCGCTGATGGGCAAGGATCCGCGCATGGATCCAGCGACCAACCCAATGCCGTTTGATGGGCAGCGGATGATCTTCGGCGGGTTTACTCCGATCGTCAGCCACGGCGCGTTTGCGCAAGGCCAGTATGTCCAGGGCTTCATCGTCCCGGTGCCGGAGGACAGACGCGAGGATTATCGCCAGATGGCCGATGACGCATGGGACATGTTTCGCGGGTACGGCGCGACGGCGGTGGTCGAGGCCTGGGGCGATGACGTGCCTCACGGGACGCAGACCGATTTCTACCGGGCGGTCAAGGCTGAGCCGAGTGAGGCGATCGTGTTCAGCTACATGGCTTGGCCAAGCCGGGAGGTGTGCGATGCGGCGGCCGAAAAGATGATGATCGATCCCGACATGAAGATGCCGGACGATGTGCCGTTCAGCCCGCAACGAATGGTGTTTGGCGGCTTTGACCCCGTGCTCGTGCTAGAGCAGCCCCGATGACCGAGGATAGCGGCGGCTGCATCTGGTCTCTGCTGGCGGCGTACTGACGATGGCCCGCAAGATCACGGGGGGATGCTTCCTCTCGCTCGATGGCGTGATGCAGGCGCCCGGCGGCCCCACTGAGGACACCCAGGGCGGGTTCGACGAAGGCGGCTGGATGTTCAAGATGTGGGACCCTGGCATCGAGGAGACCCTTGGCGCACTTTTTTCGGGCGACTACGACCTGCTGCTGGGCCGGCGAACCTATGACATCTTCGCAGCTTACTGGCCCTATGCGGAAGAGCCTGAAAATCGGCCGATGCGCGACGCGTTCGACGCGGCGAACAAATATGTGCTGACCCGCGGCGATCAGCCCCTCGAATGGCAGAACAGCCATCGCCTTGCGGGCATCGAGGATGTTGCCCGGATCAAGCACAGCGAAGGGTCCGACATCATCATTCAGGGATCGAGCACGATCTATCCGGACCTGCTGGCAGCGGGCGTGATCGACGAACTGGTGCTTATGACCTTTCCAGTGGTGCTCGGCCAAGGCAAGCGGCTGTTCGGCGGCGGCACCCCCGTCGACAAATTCGAGATGATCGACCACCGGGTGACCGACCAAGGCACGGTCATCGCCACCTACCGGCCTGGCGGAAAGCTGCCGCCTTACCCGGCGGAAGGCCCGATCGGCGCGAAGAGCGAGCGCGAGGCTGAACGCCAGCGCAAAATGGCGGCGGGGACCTGGTGATGCTGCAGCTCTATGGTCATCCGTTCTCGTCCTACACCTGGAAGGTGCTGATCCCGCTTTATGCAAACGAGACCCCCTTCGAGTTCCGCTCGGTCGACCCGGGTGAGGGCGCGGAGCATGGCGCTTTCGTCGCGGCGGCACACCCCGCGGGCAAGTTCCCGGTGCTGATCGATGGCGGCACCACGGTGGTGGAGGCAACCGCGATCGTGGAATACCTAGCGGTGCACCACCCCGGCGCGGCGCCGTTGATCCCGGCCGATCCGGCGGAGGCGGTCGTCGCCCGGATGCTGGACCGCGTGTTCGATAACTACGTCATGCACCACATGACCCGCGTGGTGTTGGCGCACATCGTGGGCGGCGAAAGTCCCGATCAGGCCGAGATCGCGAGCGCGAAGGAATCCCTGCGCCGCGTGTATCGCTGGCTGGAGGACTGGATGGCAGGCAACACTGTTCCCCCGCACGTCAGCCTTGTCACCTGCGCCGCGGCCCCTTCGCTGTTCTACGCCGACTGGGTGGAGCCGATCCCCGACGATCATCCGCACCTCAAGCGGCTGCGCGCCGAGCTTCTCGCGCTCGCCCCGGTATCCCGCTGCATCGAGGACGCGCGCCCCTTCCGCGGCTATTTTCCTCCCGGCGCGCCGGACCGCGATTGAGCCCGCAGGAGAGCAGACGATGGCCGAATACACGCTTTACACAAACCCCATGAGCCGGGGCCAGATCGCGCGCTGGGCGCTCCACGAGGCGGATGCCGATTATGACCAGGTGCTGGTCGACTGGGAGGACAAGGGCGACCTCCTCAGGCTCAACCCGATGGGCAAGGTGCCGACGGTGGTTCACCACCATGGCGGCCACGATCATGTGATCACCGAGACCGCGGCCATCCGTCACTATCTGGCCGAACTGTCCGCGCCCGCGTTGCTGCCGCAGACCCACGAGAAGGCCGACTACTTCCGCTGGCTGCTGTTCGCCGCCGGCCCGCTCGAGCAAGCGGTGGTGACCAGGGCGATGGGGTGGGAGGTTCCTCCCGAGCGCGAGGGCATGGCCGGATTTGGAAACTTCGACCGCACGATCGACGCGCTCGACGGCTGGCTTGCCAGCCACGATTACGTCTGCGGGGGTCGTTTCACCATGGCCGATGTCTATGTCGGCAGCGCCGTGGACTGGGGTCTGCAGTTCGGCTCGATTCCGACCCGCGGCAGTTTCGAAGGCTATGCTGGCCGCTTTCGGGAGCGCGAGGCGTACCAGGCCAGCAAGGCGATCGACGGCGAACTCATCGCCCAGATGCAGGCCGCCAGTTGACGCGAATGTTTCGCCGGTTTCCCTAGCATCGTATCTGGCCTAGGGCGCCGGGATGACCCAGACCGCCGCCGCCCGCCTGACCGAAACCAGCGCCAACACGAACCTGCCGCTGACCAATGACGATGTCCTTGCCGCGGCGCAGCGCATCGCCGGTGCAGTCGTGCACACCCCGACGATGCACTCGCAAACGCTGTCGAACATCGTCGGCGCCGAAATCTGGCTCAAGTTCGAGAATCTGCAATTCACCGCCGCTTACAAGGAACGCGGTGCGCTCAATGCGTTGCTGCAGCTGACGCAAGAGCAGCGTGACCGTGGCGTCATCGCAGCCTCTGCCGGCAATCACTCACAAGGGCTGAGCTACCACGGCACGCGCCTGGGCGTGCCGGTGACGATCGTGATGCCGCGCACGACTCCGAGCGTGAAGATCATGCAGACCGAGAGCGTCGGCGGCAACGTTGTGCTGGAAGGTGAAACGTTCGACGATGCCTATGCCCACGCGCGGCAGCTGGAGCAGGAGCGCTGCCTGACCTTCGTCCACCCGTTTGACGATCCGCACGTCGCGGCGGGCGCGGGTACGGTCGCGCTGGAAATGCTGGCCGATGCGCCGGAGATCGATTGCCTGGTGGTTCCGATCGGCGGCGGAGGCCTGATCAGCGGCATGGCCACCGTCGCCAAGGCGACCGGGCGGGAGATCGAAGTCGTCGGGGTGGAGGCGGCGCTGTTCCCGTCGATGTATTCGCGCATCAACAACACCCCCATGCCGTGCGGCGGCGACACCCTGGCCGAGGGGATCGCGGTCAAGGAACCGGGCGAATTCACCTCGCGGGTCATCGCTCAGAAGGTCGATGACATCCTGCTGGTGGAGGAGGCCGAGCTCGAGCGCGCGGTCAGCCTGCTGCTGCAGATCGAGAAGACCGTGGTCGAGGGTGCCGGCGCGGCCGGTCTGGCCGCAGTGCTCGCTCATCCCGATCGGTTTGCCGGGAAGAAGCTGGGGCTGGTGCTGTGCGGCGGCAATATCGACCCGCGACTGCTCGCCAACGTGCTTCTGCGCGACCTGGCCCGATCCGGCCGGCTCGCGCGGCTCCGCGTGACCCTGCAGGACCGCCCGGGCGCGCTGTACAAGGTGATGAAGGAATTCGACGCGCACAACGTCAACATCATCGAGATTTATCATCAGCGCATCTTCACGTCGTTGCCGGCGAAGGGGCTCATCACCGACATCGAATGCGAGGCTCGCGACAAGGACCAGATCGAGGCGCTGGTCGCCGCGCTCACCGCCTCGGGATACTCGGTCCATCAGGTGGAGCTCGGCTGAGCGGAAGCCCGAAAACCACTTCGCAACTGTGCAAAGTAGGTTTCCGTTAACCGCGATAGATGGTTAAGGGTCTTTTACCGCCGGTTCCCTTTGGGCATACCTCGGGCACGCGGCGGACGCGTTCGTTCAAATCCGCGAGAGGACCCTGGCAGCTCCCGTGACGGCCCCTGTTCGCTTTCCCCGGTTCTTCGTGACGAGCCCCGCGCCGTGCCCGTATCTGCCGGGCCGCAGCGAGCGGAAGGTGTTCACCGAGCTCAAGGGCCCCCATGCGGACCAGTTGATCGAGGCGCTCGGACGGATCGGTTTCCGCCGCAGCCAGACAGTCGCTTACCGCCCCAGCTGCGTGGACTGTCAGGCGTGCGTTTCGGTTCGCGTGCCGGTGAGGGATTTCGCCCCATCGACCACTCAGAAACGCAATCTGAAGCGCAATTCGGGGCTGATCGCCGCCGAATGCCGGCCGTGGGCCACTGGTGAGCAGTTCGATCTGCTGCGCAAGTATCTGAGCGTGCGCCACCCCGGTGGCGGGATGGCCGCGATGGACGAAATTGATTACGCGGATATGGTGGAACATACGCCGGTAACCAGCTACGTCGTTGAATACAGGGAGCCCTCCGACGGGTTGAAGCCGGGCCGCCTCGTGGCCGCGTGCCTCACTGATCGGCAGGGTGACGGGTTGTCGATGATCTATTCGTTCTATGACCCGGAACATGAGGCGCGTGCGGGTCTTGGCAATTACATCATCCTGGATCACATCCGGCGCGCCGCGGACGATGGGCTCGGTTACGTCTACCTCGGCTATTGGGTCGATGGGTCCGACCGCATGCAGTACAAGATCCGCTATCGCCCGATCGAGCTGCTCGGCCGCGACGGCTGGCGCCGGCTTTCGCGGGAGCGGCATGACGAGCTTATCGCCGCGGCCGCCAGCGGTTCGCGCCGTTCGCGGAGCGCCGCCAATGCCGGCAAGGACGGATCGCTGCCTCAGTTCGATTTCTCTGAGTAGACTGGCAGTCCTGGCACTGGGCTGCGCGGCTCTCGCGGCGTCGCCGGTGGCCGCGCAACAGGCAGAGCCGTCGCTGGAGGACTTGATTCCCGACTCGGCGGTCGAAAACCCGGTCGAGTGGGCTCAGCAGGGCGAGCCGGGCGGCCAGCCGGCAGAACCGGTGGTCGAGGTTGATCCCAGCTCGCCGCTGGCTGATCTGCCGGCGATCGACGTTCCGTGGCCGGACGATCTCGAGCTGCCGCAACTCGCGCCGCTGGAGCCGGATGACAGCATCCAGTTCGCAGACATGGAAGATGCCACCAACCCGCGCCCTGCTCTGGTGGATGCGGACGTGGTGCGGGTGACGGATGAGCTGGTGCTCGCGTTCCCGCCCGATGACGCGGCGTTCCCTCAGCAGGTCGAATTCGCCGAGAGGTTCGGTAACCTGTCCACCATCGCCGAACTCGATACCGACGACGACAACGTCGCGCAGCTCGCCGCCCGCGCCAAGGCTGACCAGGCGCTGCTCGACACGATGATGCGAGTCTATGGTTACTACGACGCGCAAGTCGTCCGCTCGGTCGCCAGCATCCAACCAGGCGATGATAATGCCGGTAGCCGGCCCGAAGTCCGCTTCGACATCATCCCGGGCGCCCGCTACCGCTTCGGCGCGATCGAGCTGGGTGAACTGAACACCGCGGTCGACGCTGCGGCGTTGCGCCGCGCCTTCGAGATCCAGCCCGGCGACTTCATGTCGAGCGACAAGATCGTCGAGGAACAGTTCAACCTCGATACCGCGCTTGGCGAGTTCGGCTATCCGTTCGCAGCCATCGACGCGCCGGAACTGCTGGTTGATCACGCCCGGACCGAAGGCGACCTGACGCTGGCGGTGCGTCCCAACGGCAAGTACGTTTTCGGCGCGGTCAATTCGAACCTCCCGCGCTTCCTGTCGGGCCAGCATCTGTCGAGCATCGCGCGCTTCGATGCTGGCGACGTGTATCAGCGCAGCCTGGAACTGGACCTGAGGCGGGCGATCGTTTCGACCGGGCTCGTCTCGTCCGTGACGGTCACCCCCCGCGAGGTGGCCGCGCCCGTTGGCGACCAACCGGGGACGGTCGCGCTGGATGTGGAGCTGACGAGGGCCAAACTGCGGACGATAGCGGGCGCGCTCGGCTACGGCACCGGGGAGGGCTTCCGCGCCGAGGCCAGCTGGGAACACCGCAACCTGTTTCCCCCCGAAGGTTCATTGCGGGTGCGCGGCATCGCAGGCACGCAGGAGCAGTTGCTCGGCGTGACCTTCCGCAAGAACAATTTCGGCGGGCGCGACAAGGTGCTCACCGTCGACGCGTTCGCTTCCACCATCGACAGCGATGCGTTCGATGCGAACACCGTGTCGCTGATCGGGACGTATGAGCGGCGATCGACCCTCCTGTTCCAGAAGCCGCTCAGTTGGAGCGTCGGCCTGGAAGCTGTCGCGACCGATGAGCGCCCGGCGCCGCTGGGCGGGGTGGTTCAGCCGCGCCAGACATTCTTCGTCGGCGCGATACCGCTGTTCGCGGAGCTCGACACGACCGATAACCTGCTCGATCCCAAGAAGGGCTTTCGCGCTGGCCTGCGGCTCTCGCCCGAAGTTTCGCGCAGCCGGGGGACGGAAAGTTTCTATCTGCGCGGGCAGTTCGATGGTTCGACCTACCTTCGCGCAAGCGAAAAGATCGTCGTCGCCGGCCGGGTCCGGTTCGCCGCGATCCCCGGCACGGAGCTCGACAACATCGCGCCGTCACGCCGGCTGTATTCGGGCGGCGGCGGGTCGGTGCGCGGCTATGGCTATCAACGCATCGGCCCGCGCGACATCAACGGCAATCCGACCGGCGGGCGCAGCCTGGTCGAGGGTGCGATCGAGGCGCGGGTCCAGACCGGCTTCTTCGACGGGGCGCTGTCCGTGGTGCCGTTCCTGGATGCGGGCACCGTCAGTCGCAGCGTGACGCCCGATTTCGATACGGTGCGCTTCGGCGCGGGCATCGGCGTGCGCTACAATACCGGGTTCGGGCCCCTCCGCTTCGACATTGCCACGCCGATCAACCCGGGGCCGGGTGATAGCAGGATCGCGGTCTACGTCTCGCTGGGCCAGGCGTTCTGATGGCCGACGAGATCGAGGTGGCAGAAACGCCGAGCAAGCCGGTGCGCCGGACGAGCTTGGGGCGGCGCGCGGCCAAGTGGGCGGTCGGCCTCATCGCCGGGGTGTTGTTGCTGATTGTCGGTGCGCTGGCGCTGCTCAACAGCCCCATCGGGCAGCGGTGGGTCGTCGATCGGATCGCCGAGGTGGCGCCGGCTTCCGGCCTGACCGTTTCCATCGGACGGATCGACGGCAATCTGTACGGCAAGGCGCGGCTGCATGATGTCACGCTGTCCGATCCCAAGGGCAAGTTCCTGACCGTGCCGCTTGTCGAACTCGACTGGCGGCCGATGAGTTGGTTCACCCGCGGCCTTGATGTGCGGGAACTGGTCACGCATCGCGGCACGCTGTACCGTTTGCCGGAGCTGAACCCGGGCGATCCCGACGCCCCGGTCCTGCCGAATTTCGACATTCGGATCGATCGGCTGGCGATCCGGGACCTGACCCTTGCCGCCGGGGTGGCCGGGCCAGACGCCCATAAAGCGAACCTGAGCGCCAAGGTAGACATCCGCGAAGGCCGCGCGCTGGTCAACGCCGATGGGCGCCTCGGTGCGCAGGATGCGTTTCGTGCGCTGATCGATGCCGAGCCGGACCGCGACAAGTTCGATCTGCAGGTCGACTACAACGCGCCACGAGGTGGCGTGCTGGCCGGACTGATCGGCGCCGATGCCGGCTATCGCGCGCAGTTGAGCGGCGCGGGGAGCTGGAGCAAGTGGGACGGCTCCGGATACGTCACGCGCGATGGTGCCAACTTCGCGGCCTTTCGCGTTCTCAACCGGAGCGGGCGTTACACGATCGTCGGCCAGGCGCGGCCGCAGCCGGCCATGGCGGATGGACTGCCGCGCCGTCTGCTCGGCGAAACTGTTTCCTACAAGGCGACAGGGACGCTCAAGAACAGCGTACTGAACGGCACGGTGCACCTGATCACCAACGCGTTCGCGGCGCGGGCAGAGGGCTCGGTGGACTTGGGCGAGAACGCTGCCCGCAGCGTGGCGCTCTCGGCACGAATCAAGGATCCAACGTTGCTGGGGCCGGGCAGCCGGCTGGAAGGGGCTCGGCTGTCGGCGACGCTCGACGGGACGTTCCGCAACCTGACCGCCCGACACCGGATTGAGATCGGTCGCTATGTCACCGGCACTACGCAGGTTGCCGGGGTCATTCAGCAAGGCACTGCGACGCATTCTAACGGACGCTGGACCCTCCCGCTTGATGCGCAGGTCGCGCGGATCATCACCGGAACCGCTCAGGTCGATCCGCGGCTGATCGACGGAACCATCAAGGGTACGGTCCTCTATCAGGGTACCAAGTTATCCAGCGACGGACTGTCGATTGCTTTCCCCGGAGCGACCGCGCGGCTGTCGCTGGCCGGAGATACCGCCACTGGAAACTATCGCGTCGCGGGCCCCGTCACGGCCAACGGCCTCGCCATTCCGAATGTCGGAACAGTAAACGGGGCTGCCACCATTGTGGCCAAGTTCGGCAATGCGCCGTGGACCGTGCTTGCTGACTTGCGCGGTCGCATCCCGCAAGTGACGAACGCCACGCTCGCCAACCTGGCGGGCCAGCCGATCACCTTCAGCGGGAGCATCGTCACCGGCGGCGCGCGGCCGCTCGATTTCCGCGGTGTGCGCATCAACGCGCCGAAGATCGAGTTGACGCTTGATGGCATGATCCGTCCGGGCCGGACCAGCGTCGCCGGTCGTGGGCGACACGTGGATTACGGGACGTTCACCGTCGAGGGAGCTTATACCGACCGCGGTCCGGAGGCGGTGCTGGTGTTCGCCGATCCGCTCCCGTCGGCCGGGCTCAAGGATGTGCGGGTTGCGATTGCGCCGATCAGGAACGGGTTCGCGATCGAGACGCGGGGGCAGTCGCTCCTTGGATCGTTCGATGGGACGATCGACCTGTTCGCCCCGGCCAATGGCCCGACGCGGCTGGTGATCCGCCAGCTGGACGTATGGAAGACCTCGGTCTCCGGTGAACTCACGCTTGGAAATGGGGCAGTCGCCGGAACCCTGGCGTTGATTGGCGGCGGACTCGATGGCACGATCGCGCTCGCTCCGCGCGGGGGCGGTCAGGCGTTCGATATCAATCTGACGGCCAACGACGCGCGGTTCGCCGGCGCTACTCCGCTGTCCATCGGACAAGCGCGGATCGAAGCAAGCGGGTTGCTGGTCAAAGGGCGCAGCACGATCAGCGGCAACGTCTTCGCCCAAGGGGTCAGCTATGGCAGCCTGTTTATCGGCCGGCTTGCGGCCCGTGCCGATCTGGAGAACGGCAGTGGCACCGTGACCGCGTCCGTCGCCGGGCGGCGCGGCAGCCGGTTCGCCTTGCAGATCAACGCCAACATAGCGTCCGATCGCGTGGCGGTGGCGGCGCGCGGCGAGTTCGCGGGTCGGCCGATTGCGATGCCGCGGCGCGCGATCCTGGTGCGGCAGGACGACGGGGGCTGGCTGCTGGAGCCGACTCAGGTGAACTTCGCAGGGGGCGCGATCATCGCCTCGGGCGAGTTTGGCGGAGGGAGCACGGTTGCCCGTCTGCAGCTGTCCGACATGCCGCTATCGGTCGCTGACATCTATGCGGACCTTGGTCTCGGCGGAAAGATCTCCGGCGTGGTCGATTACAGCAGCGTCAGAGGGGCTCCTCCGACCGGAGAGGCCCGCGTCAAGATCGCCGGGCTGAGCCGTTCTGGTCTGGTCCTCACATCGCGTCCGATCGATCTTGCCCTGGTCCTGCGTCTCACCCCGGACCGGCTCGAAACGCGCGCCGTGATCGACGAGGGCGGGCAACGGCGTGGACGGTTGCAGGGGCGGATCGTCGGGCTGCCGCGCATTGGCGCCTTGTTCGACCGCCTGCGCGCGGGCGATCTGTTCGCCCAACTCCGCTATCAGGGACCCGCTGACGCCTTGTGGCGCCTGGCCGCAGTCGACGCATTCGACCTGACCGGGCGCTTATCCGTGGCCGCCGACGTCACCGGCACCCTGGCCGCTCCGCAAGTGCGCGGATCCGTGGCCGGCGATAACCTGCGCCTGCAATCGAGCCTGTCTGGCACGGACCTGACCAATGTCAGCGCCCGAGGTACGTTCAGCGGCTCTCGCCTGAGGATCACCCGCTTCAGCGGCTCGACCGCAGGCGAAGGAACCGTGGTGGGCAGCGGCACGGTCGTGCTGGAAGATCTTGGCATCAGGGGGCCGCAACTCGACCTTCGGCTGGCCGCGCGCGACGCTCGCCTGCTCAATGCGAATGGTCTGGCAGCGACAGTCACCGGACCCATGCGGATCGTTTCCAATGGCATCGGCGGGACCATCGCCGGCCGGCTTACCGTCGACCGCGCGAGCTGGCGACTGGGTACGGCGGCTGCCGATGAGCGTCTGCCGCAGATCAAGACACGCGAGATCAATCTGCCGTACGATGTCGCCCCGCGTCTCGCCGCTAGCCAGCCATGGCGTTACCTGATCGATGCGCGCGCACCGGCCCGGGTGGACGTGGACGGTATGGGCCTGGACAGCGAATGGGCGGCGAATGTGCGGGTGCGCGGAACGACCGACAATCCGCGGCTGGGAGGAGAGGCGCGGGTCATCCGCGGCGACTACTCATTCGCCGGCACGCGGTTCGAACTGACTCGGGGGATCATCAACTTCGATGACAGCGTCCCGATCGATCCGCGGCTCGACATCGTCGCCGAGACAGAAAAGGACGGCCTCTCCGTCGCGGTCAAGGTGCAGGGCAGCGCCGCCCAGCCAGAGATCAGCTTTTCCTCCACCCCTGGACTGCCGGAAGAGGAAATCCTTGCGCGGCTGCTGTTCGGCGGATCGATCACGGAACTTTCGGCGACCGACGTGCTTCAGCTAGGGTCTGCCGTGGCATCGCTGCGCGGGGGCGGCGGTCTCGATCCGATCAACCAGCTCCGCAGTGCGATCGGGCTCGACCGGCTGCGCATCGTGAGCGCGGATCAGGCGCTGGGACGCGGTACGGCGATTGCATTGGGCAAGAATATCGGTCGCCGGTTCTACGTGGAGGTCATCACCGACGGGAGGGGCTACAGCGCCACCCAGGCGGAGTTCCGGATCACGTCGTGGCTGTCGATCCTGGGTTCGATCTCAACCATCGGGCGCGAGTCGCTCGTAGTGAAGGCGAGCAGGGATTACTGACACAAGTACGCTCGGGAAGGCGGAGCCCGATCAAGCCTTCCCGAGCGCTAACGGTCGTGTTGAAATCTCTAGCTGATCGTTTCCGGCTGGGCAGACTTGATCAGCGCGTCAAGCGGCAGCACGACTCCATTGCTTGCCACCAGCGGCGCGCCATCGATGCGCGCCTTGATCCCGCCCGATCCGGTCGCGATGATGGCATCGCCGTCCAGTGAGAACTCGATCTGATCTCCGGCCAGGTTGCGCATCGACACGGGACCTTTCTTCTCGCCGATCGCGGTTTTGATCGCTTGCGGGGTGAGATGTCCGGGCAGGATGTGGCCGCGAAGAACAGCGACCAATTCCGCCCGGTTGGCAGGCTCGGTCAGGGCGCTCCCGGTGTCGCCCAGCTTGGCGAACGCGTCGTCGTCAGGGGCGAGCACGGTGTAGCTGCCGGGCCCGTCGAACACGTCGGCCAGGCCAGCTTCCGACAGGGCGCCGGAGATGGTCGTCAGGCCGGGCGCGCTGCCGATCTTGGCCGCGAGCGTGCCCGTCCCGGCTTCGGCCGGCGCGGCAGTGGCGGCCGGAGTGTCAGCTTCGCCCGAGCACCCGCTGAGCGGCACGAGGAGCGCTGCGGCCCCTGCTGCGGCGAACCAATGGACCTTGCGCATCGTACTCTCCATCACGTCAGCAACTCGATAGCAGCCTGGATCAGCTGCGTGGTGGGATCCACCTGATACACGTAGCCGTCAGCGTAACGGTAATCGTACTCGGGCGTATCGTAGTACTGGTCCTGATACCCGTATGGCACATTGTAGACGTCATACCCGGCCGGCATGGGCTGTCCGACGGCGAACCGGTCTCCAGTCAGCAACGCGGCAATGGACGTGATGGCATCGGATTGCGGGTCGACCCGATAGAACACATCGTCTGCGTAGCGATAGGAATTGGGCGATCCGAGGTTGTAGTACTGGACGTAGTAGTCGGGGACCTCGGCGGGCTGATAATAATCAGGCCACGGGTTGCCGACCGACAACGCGCCTCCGAGCAGCGGCAGGAAACCGAGCACGGAGCCGGTATTGCTGGTCCGGTAAAGGTAACCATCGGCGTAGCGATATCGACCGTCCTGCAGCGATGAATAGCCGAACCAGTCAGGACTGTAATAGCGATCATATCCATCGCGGCCCCGTTCCAGCCCGGGCGGAGTGCAACCGTTGTTTTTCTTCGCCAGTCCGGGCGGGCACCCCTGGATCAGCCCGCGTGAGCGATCAGAGCCGAAATCGGCAATGCGTACCGTCCGGACATCGGGATCGCGCCCGGCGTAGCGAAGGTCACGGGCTTCCCGCGTTTCCCGCTCGGGGCGCACCTGGCGATTGTCCGAACGGCCGTTGCTGGCGCGCGCCGCACCCTTGTTGTCCTGCTTCGCACCGGTGTTTGCCTTGCCGTTGCCGCTTGGACGAGCGCGATCCTCGCGCGCCGCCGTCCGCTGCTCTGATTTGGCCTCGGAACCTTGACGGGCATTGCCTTTCGGCTCGCGCTCCGCCTGCGACGGACGGCTGGCTTGCGGACCTCCGCGGTCAGCTTTTCCGTTCGACTGGGCCTGCGACTTTCCGCCGCCGTTTCCTTGAGATTTTTCTGCAGCCTGTCCGCCGCCGCCACCGTTACCCTTTCCGGGTTCGGCAAAGACCGGGCTGGTGGCGAGTGCGATCGAGGCCGCGCCTAGCATAAGCATGCGCATTGGATGTCTCCTTCGCACCACAAACAGCCAGCCGGGCGTGCCGTTCCATTAACCTGAGATAACCTCACCGATCTCGGCCATCGCTGACGTCTCGCCAATCGCGGCACGAGGGCATACATTCGGCTAGGTTCAGGCGGGACGGGATGCGCTATCACGATGACGCGACCCGAAAGGGCTCGATAGAGCCCTGGACTTACACAGGCGACTGCTCCGGCAGTCGCCTTTTTTTTTGTTAGCGCCGCCGCAGGCGCCTACTCCGCGGCGAGGTACAATGCCGCTTCAGCTGCGCGGCGGCGGACCAGCCCCGGAAGTACGCGGCCTCCGGCGCGGTTCCAGCGCGCGAACTCGGCTGCGGCAGCGGCACGTTCGCCGGCATTGTGACGCTTGGTAAGGGTAGCGCGAGCGATCGCCCCGGTATTGAAGTGGAAGCTCACGAGCGCGTCGAATTGTGCCTGGCTTGTTGGAGCTTGCCCGATCGCCGCCCACACGTCAGCCGCGTGGCGGGCAATGTCAGCGTCCAGCCGTGCATCGCACTCAGCACGGGTCCACACGGTGTCCGGTTTGATATCGGGTCCGGTGGCGCCCCACCCGATGGTCCATGGTGCCCCGCCTGTACCCGGATCGGGGTAGGCCTGCACGAGGCCATCCGGCCGCACTTTTGCACACCCTTCGAACTGGCGGATCAATTCCACGCCGCGTGCGCCGATCGTCAGCGGTTCGCCGCCAATATCGCCATCGCCCGGAAACGGGTCATCCCCCTGGGCGGCGGAGATCGCCGCGTCCAGCGCGATCACCTCGCGGCGGCTGAAACCTCGCCCGAGCAGGCGGCGGACGGTGTCGAAGATGATCTTGCGCTGCATCGGGTCACCTCATGGTCGCGGGAGGCGGGGCCATTAGGAACAACGACGCACTGTAGGAAAACGAATTCTCGAATACGAAAAAGCGCCCGCCGAGTTGATCGGCGGGCGCCTTTACTGAGCCATTCACAAGTTAGCGGTTGGTCGATTGCCAGTCGGTATCCTGGCGTGGTTCACTCTCCTCAGCCGCGAGTTGGGTGAGCGATCTCTCGCTATCGTTTGCACCGAAGGGGCTACCGCTCTCGCCCGCTTGCGGAGTCCTGCTGGTGGATGGCTGTTGTCCAGCCCCAGTACCGGCCGCCGAACTTGACGCGCTGTTTTCGGCCTTGCTGACCAACTCATCTTTCTTCTCACGGGCGGTAGAGACCAGCTTGTCCTTTTGTTCGCCGATCATGTCCCGCGCAGTTCCGCCAAGCCCGGAGAGTTGCTCGTTCTCAGTGCGCGACAGTGGCAACGATGTGCCGAAGATCGCGCCTACTGCAGCGGCGATGAGACCGCCGATCAGCGGGTTGCTGGTATAGGCCTGCTGCGCCTTGTCGACCGCAGCGCTGCCGGTATCCCGGACTGAGCTGCCGGCGTGGCTGGCGCTGTCCGACCACGCGCGGCGCTTCTGGCGCAGCTTTTCGGTCGCATCGTCAAGGCGCTGGCGGAAGCTGTGATCGTCTTCGCCATGACCCTTGTCGAGCATAAGGTAATTGGCCCGGTGCGTATCACGACGCCGCTGCCAGGCCGTGTCGTCTTCGTATTCCGTGCGCTCGAGTTGGCCCATGTGCGCCACGTAATCGCGGTGGATCGGGTCGTGATGGTCACGGTCGGTGGAAGCACCGCTGCCGCTGCCGAAGCTGGGCAGTTTGGCGTCGCTGTCGCTGACCAGCCAGATCGCGCCGCCGGCGATCATCGCCAGCGCAAGCGGATTCCGGCGCGCTCCATCGAGCAGGTAACGCGCGTCGATATTATTGTCCTCTGCCTTGTCGAGCAGCGAATTGATAAGATTACGCGGGGTCAGTTGATCGCCGATGCGGTCGACCGTGCGGCTCATTTCGTCCTGGGTGCGGCGGATGTCGCGTTCGATCTCCGCCGGATCCTGGTTTGTGGTGGTAGTGTGGTCGGTCATGGCCGGGTCTCCGAAGTCAGGTTGCCGCGCGCCGCATCGGGCGTGCGCTCGATGGTGCGGACGGTGCGGTCAGGGGTGAGGTGCGCCGAGCTGACTTTCTTGCTGCCGGCGCTGTAGAGCACGTAGGCGAGGATCAGGGTTGCGACGCCGACGATCAGGACGCCGAGAGGAACATTGTCAATCGCGGCACCCAGAATGTAGCCTAGGCCCATCAGAGTGACGCCAAGGCCCGCGATACCGACAACCGCCGCGCCGGCCATCTCTCCGGCTGCGATTTTCACCTCGTGAACGGATTCGCGCACCTCCGCCTTGACGAGATTGAGCTGTTGTTCGGCAAGGTGAGTGCCTTGCCCGGTCAGCTGGCGGATCAGATCTGCGATGTTCTCGCCCGCGCCATGCTCGGCCTCGGGCTGACGGAGTCCGTCTTGGGTAAAGCCTTCCTGTTGGCGGGTCATAGCGTGCCTCCCGAATATGCGGGAGATGAGGTTCCGCCGACGGTGGATGATGTGCCAAAGCCCTGCGAATCTGAACTACTGCCGGTTCCACTCGAAGCCAGGCCGCTGGAAAACTGACTGTTGGTCGTTTGATCGAATCCGCTGCCAGAGTCGCCGTAAGCGTCGCTCGAGCTTTCAGTCCCCGCCTTCAGCACGCGAGCCGCTGCAAAGCCGGCAAGCGCACAGGCGCCGAGGAAGGTTGCGGGATTGGTGCGCGCCATCTGCTGGACGTCGCGCGTCAGCTGACGCGAATCCTTCTGGTCGATGGACTCTGCGAACTGCTGCACGGTTTGCGCGCCCTTGCGGAACATCGATTGCAGCCAGTCGGGACTGTCCTTGAGTTCGCCAGCGGCGGTGTCGAGCGCGGACGAGATCGATTTCGCCTGTTCGGCCGCTGTGCCCTTGCGGGCGTCGACTTCGGACTGGAGGCGCTGCTTCGCGCTGTCGGTAATGGTAGAGGCGTCGCTGCGGAGTTCCTCGCGCAGGTCGCCACCACCGGAACGGGTGGAGGTTTCCATGTGCCATCCTTTCAAGTTGGTTACACTTAAGAAGGAGGACAGGGGCGACTGCGTTCCGTAAGTGCTGGAACAGTCGATGTTTTTGCGCTGAGACGTTATTACAACAAGACAAGGCGCATGGGCGCAAACGAGAGGGGCGCCTGATCGCTCGGACGCCCCTCGTGCCTAAATCAATGAGAGACTTAAGCGCTGAAGTACATGTCGTACTCGACTGCGCTCGGGCTGGTTTCCCACCGGGTGACATCCGCCCATATCAATTCGGCGTAGGCGTCGATCTGGTCTTTGGTGAACACATCGCCCTTCAGCAGGAACTCGTGATCAGCCTCCAGGCTTTCGAGCGCCTCCCGCAGTGATCCGCACACCGTGGGCACCTCGGCCAACTCGGCCGGCGGCAGGTCGTACAGGTTCTTGTCCATCGCCTCGCCGGGATGGATCTTGTTCTGGATCCCGTCGAGTCCGGCCATCAGCATCGCGGCATAGCAAAGGTATGGATTGGCCATCGCATCGGGGAACCGGAATTCCACCCGCTTGGCCTTTTCGCCCGCGCCGTAGGGGATGCGGCAGGACGCGGACCGGTTGCGTGCCGAATACGCGAGCAGCACCGGCGCTTCGAACCCGGGGACCAGCCGCTTGTAGCTGTTCGTGGTCGGGTTGGTGAAGGCGTTCAGTGCCTTGGCGTGCTTGATCACCCCGCCGATGAAGTAGAGGCACATGTCGCTGAGCCCGGCATAGCCGTTGCCGGCGAACAGCGGCTTGCCTTCGTTCCAGATCGAGATGTGGGTGTGCATGCCGCTGCCGTTATCGTCCTTGATCGGCTTGGGCATGAAGGTCGCGGTCTTGCCATAGGCATGGGCGACCTGGTGCACGACGTACTTGTAGATCTGCATCCGGTCGGCGGTTTCGACCAGCGTCCCGAAGGTGAGGCCAAGCTCGTGCTGAGCGGCGGCCACCTCGTGGTGGTGCTTGTCGCACGGCAGACCCATCTCCAGCATCGTGGTGACCATCTCGCCGCGGACATCCACCGCGCTGTCGACCGGCGCCACGGGGAAGTATCCGCCCTTGGCGCGCGGACGGTGCGCCATGTTGCCGCTTTCGTACTCCCGCCCCGTGTTGGTCGGCAGTTCGATGTCGTCGATGCGGTATCCCGATGCCGCATAACCGTCTTCGAACCGCACGTCGTCGAACATGAAGAACTCGGCTTCAGGTCCAACATAGACGGTATCGCCGAGGCCGGTCGACTTGAGGAAATTCTCGGCCCGCTTGGCGGTCGTGCGCGGGTCGCGGGCGTACCATTCGCCGGTCGACGGCTCGACGATATCGCAGAACACGATCAACATCGGGGTCGCACTGAACGGATCGACATAGACCCGCTCAAGATCGGGCTTCAGGATCATGTCGCTCTCGTTGATCGCCTTCCACCCGGCGATCGACGATCCGTCGAACATAAGTCCGTCCTCCAACTCGTCCTCGCCCAGCACGGTCGAGACCATCGTCAGATGCTGCCACTTGCCGCGGGGGTCGGTGAAGCGCAGGTCGACCCACTCGATCTCCTGGTCCTTGATCTGGTCGAGCACTTCCTTGGCTGTGGGCATGTCTTGGTCCTTAGATGGTCCGCGCGAAGCGGCTTAAGTCAGATGGCGGCGTCGTCGCGCTCGCCGGTGCGGATGCGCAAGGCGCTGTCGATGGTGGAAACGAAAATCTTGCCGTCGCCGATACGACCGGTCTGCGCTGCGGCGGCGATCGCTTCGACCACCCGCTCGGCCTGGTCGTCCGGCACGACCACCTCAAGCTTCACCTTGGGCAGGAAATCGACCACGTATTCCGCGCCCCGGTAGAGCTCGGTATGGCCCTTCTGCCGGCCGAAGCCCTTCGCTTCCGTCACGGTGATTCCCGATACGCCGACTTCGTGCAGCGCTTCCTTCACTTCATCGAGCTTGAAGGGTTTGATGATCGCTTCGATCTTTTTCACTTTCGTCCCCAGTGCCAGAACGGGCCGGCCCACCGTCACTCGCACGAAGTTCAAGAATCGTGCCAAGGCCGCCGGACGGCGCTAAGCGAAGCTGCGCTGCGTGAAAAGGGCGCGACGCGCAAGAAAGCGTCTGCGGCGGCGGTTTATGCGACATGGCATTCAGCAGCTTCGCCTGGATGCCTCACCAGTGCGCACCGGCTGCCTATAAACTGGGCAGACGCAGTCCAGCCGTTTCGGGAAGACCGGCCATCAGATTGAGCGATTGCACGGCCGCGCCGCTCGCGCCCTTGCCCAGGTTGTCGAGCATCGCGACCAGCCGGGCCTGCGACCCGTCGGCCGAGGCGAATACGTGAAGCTCCATCGCATCACTTGGCTCGCGCGACCTGCGCAGGAGCAACTCGCCATCGGCTTCGCCGGCCATCCGTACGACCGCGCTGTCCGCATAGAATGATGCCAGGCACGCCCGCAGGTCATTCGGAGCCGCCGCGCCTGTCATGGACGCCAGCGGAAGCGGCACTTCGACCACCATTCCGCGATGCGCCGGGACGACTGCCGGCGAGAACAGCGGGTCCCGGGTCAGGCCGGTATAAGCGCGCATCTCGGGCACGTGCTTGTGGCCGAGATTGAGCGCGTAGCCCCGCCAGGCAATGTCGGGATCGCCCTGAAACCGCCCGATCAAGCTCTTGCCGCCGCCCGAGTAGCCGGAGATCGCGTGACAAGTGTACGGCCAATCGGCCGGCAACAAGCCGTCGCGCACCAGCGGCGCCAGCAGCGCGATGAAGCCGGTCGAGTAACACCCCGGATTGGACACCCGGCGAGCCTCCGCGACCCCCTGTCGGCCGACCACTTCGGGAAACCCGAAGGTCCAGTCCGGGCTTACCCGGTGCGCGCTGGAAGCGTCGATCACCCGCACGTTGCTGGCGGGATCAATCAGTGCGACCGCTTCGCGCGCGGCGTCATCCGGCAGGCACAGGATCGCGAAATCGGCCTGGTTCAGCGCGTCCTGGCGAGCAGCGGTTTCCTTGCGCCGCGCCTCGTTCAGCGTGGCCAGCTTGAACTCGGGCCGCTTGGCGAGGCGGTCGGCGATTTCCAGGCCCGTCGTCCCGGCGGCACCGTCGATGAAAACCGTGCGGGTCATGCCTCGAGTTGCGAAATAAGCACGTAGCCCGTCGGCCCCTGCGGTCCGCAGCAGCCCCAGCACCAGTCGCCGGCATAGTCGAGCGCTTCAAATGTGGTGCCGGCGGCGAGGGTCGTAACCGCGTCAGCGCCTTCGCGCGATTGGCACAGCAAGGTCACCTTTTCAGCACCGACGCGGCGCTGCTGGGGCACGACGTAATGCGCGCACAGATAATGTTCGGCGAGGGCGATATGGGCCAGGTCGCCGCGGATCGGCAGGGTGCCCGTAGCCGGGCGCGCGACCGGACCGGACAGCGACAGCTGCCCCTGGGGTATTTCGTAGTCGCCGATCTTGGTCACGTGTGTTCAAGAGCCCCGGGGTTCGCGGATGGGCGCGCTTAGCCCCTCATCCGTGTGGCGGCAAGTTTACCCAAATCGCGCCTGCAGCATGTGCCACGCTGCGCGCAGTCCCAGCGCCGCGCCGCCCTTCGGCCGTCCAGGCTTGGCGATGGGCCGCCAGGCGAAGGTATCGAAGTGCGCCCAGTCAATGTCGTCGCCCACGAAGCGATCGAGGAAGAGGCCCGCCACGCTCGCTCCGGCAAAACCGTTCGTCGGCGCATTGTTGAGGTCGGCGATGTCCGATTTCAGCCATTCGCGATAACTGTCGGGCAAGGGCAGGCGCCAGACCTCGTCATCCTGTTCCCGACCGGCCGCGATCAAAGCGTCCGCCGTATCGTCACGCCGGGTCATCAGCGCCGGCAGATCAGGGCCTAGCGCGACCCGGGCGGCCCCGGTCAGGGTCGCGAAATCGATGACCAGCGCCGGATTTTCCTCGCTGGCGCGGGTCAGCGCATCGGCCAGGATCAAGCGGCCCTCGGCGTCGGTGTTGCCTATCTCCACCGTCAGGCCCTTACGGCTGCGCAGCACGTCGCCCGGGCGAAAAGCGTTGTTCGCGATCGCGTTCTCGACCGCCGGAATGAGCAGATGAAGCCGGACCTTGAGCCCCGCGTCCATCACCAGCCGGGCCAGTGCGAGCGCATGCGCCGCGCCGCCCATGTCCTTTTTCATCAGCAGCATGCCCGCGGCGCCCTTGATGTCGAGGCCTCCCGAGTCAAAGCACACGCCCTTGCCGACGATCGCGAGCACCGGCGCCTTCTCATCGCCCCAGGTCAGATGGATCAGCCGCGGCGCGTGCTCGCGCGCGGCGGCGCGGCCGACGGCATGCACCAGAGGATATTCGCGCTCCAGCGCTTCGCCTTTGGTGACGCTGAGATGAGCCTTGTGCGCCTTGGCCAATTGTTCCGCTTCGGCTTCCAGCGCCGCGGGGCCCATGTCCTCTGCCGGGGTGTTGACGAGGTCCATGACCAGCATGGCGGCGCGCGCTTCGGCCACGGCGGGATCGATCGCCTTCGGCTCCCCAGTCAGCAGGATGCGCGCGCCCGCCGCATTCTCGTCCGCGCGGTAGCGGGTGAAGCGGTATTGCGCGGTTTGCCACCCGAACAGGGCCGCTCCAGGCTCGCCGGACGCGAGGCGATAGGTGCCGGCCGGCAATGTCTCGGAAAGCTTGGCCAGGCACCAGCTTGACAAGGCGACCGGGTCCGCGACGCCGCCGACCGCGAACCACGCCTCGCCATCGGGCACGATGGCAACCTGATAGCCACTCCCGTCGAACTTCTGCGCCTCCAGCGCGGCGCGCTGTCCCGGAGTGAGCCGCTGCGCCCAGGCGGCAAAGCCGGCCTGATTCACGAGGTGGATAGCGGTCGCGGGCTGGCCGCGGTCGGGCTGGATAAGCGCGGGCGTTTGAATCATACGATGCGCAGTAACGCTTGCCCGGAGAATTCCAATGCCGCTTCGCCTGCTTCTCCCGTCGCTGCTGGCGATGGTGACCGCGTGCTCGTCGCCCGCTGAGGTACGGGAAAAGACGGGGGTGACGGCGCAGGCAAGCCGCGCTTCTGCGCAAGCGACCGCCTCCGCGTCATCCGCCGGCAGGGCGCAAGCGGTGAAGGAGGATAACGACCTCTACAGCTACGAATTTTCCTATCCGGCACAGGTCGGCGCACACCCGGAACTGGCTGCCAAGCTGGAGGAGGATGCTGGCAAGGCGAAGGCCGAGGTGATCGCGCAGGCCACGGAGGGGCAGGCGGATGCAAAGGCCAACGGCTACCCCTATCATCCGCACAGCTACGGCGCGGAATGGAAGGTGGTCGCCGACTTGCCCGGCTACCTCAGTCTGTCGAACGAGTTCTATACGTTCACCGGCGGCGCGCATGGCATGTACGGGGTGCAGGGCTATGTCTGGGACAAGGCCAATCGGCGGGGCCTCGCGTCGGAGGACCTGTTCACCTCGCCCGCAGCGCTCGGGAGCGCCATGGGCGAGACGGTGTGCCAGGCGCTCGACCGGGAGCGCGCGAAACGCCGCGGCGAACCGGTGAAGCGGGGGGACGATTTCTTCGGCGGGTGCCCCGGGCTGGACGAGGCGACGATCCTGGTGGGTTCGTCCAACCAGCGGACCTTCGACCGGATCTCCGTATACTTCGGCCCCTATGTCGCTGGTCCTTATGCGGAAGGGGCATACGAGCTGGATTTTCCGCTGACGGCGGCGATGCTGGAGGCGGTGAAGCCGGCGTACCGCGCCGCTTTCTCGGCGCACAAGTGATTCAACCTGTCGAAATTCGAGCCGAAGTCGCTACATGGACCGCATGACCCAATACCAGACAGTCACCGGTGACGAGACCCTTTTGCGGGATGGGACCATCAAGCTTCATGGGCCGGCCGGGTTCGAAGGAATGCGCAAAGCGGGCAGGCTGGCGGCCGAGATTCTCGATGCCCTGGCCCCGATGGTGCAGCCCGGCGTGACCACCGGCGAACTGGACGACGTGGTGCGGCAGATGACGCTCGATGGCGGGGCGGTGCCGGCAACGCTGGGCTATCGCGGCTATACCCATTCGTGCTGCATCTCGATCAACCATGTGGTGTGCCACGGCATCCCGGGCGACAAGGCGCTGAAGGACGGTGACATCGTCAACATCGACGTGACCCCGCTGCTGGACGGCTGGCACGGCGACACCAGCCGGATGTACCTGGTGGGCGATGTCGCGCTGAAGGCGAAGCGGCTGGTGGATGTCACGCACGAGTGCCTGATGATCGGCATCGAGCAGGCAAAGCCCGGCAACCGGCTGGGCGACATCGGCGCCGCCATCCAGGCACATGCGGAACAGCACCGCTATGGCGTGGTGCGCGAGTTTTGCGGCCACGGCGTGGGCCGCCTGTTCCATGATGCGCCCGAAGTGGTCCACGCCGCCAAGGCCGGCACCGGCCCCGAGCTGCGGCCGGGCATGTTCATGACCATCGAGCCGATGATCAACCTGGGCCGGCCGTGGGTGAAGATGCTGTCCGACGGCTGGACCGCGGTGACCCGCGACAAGAGCCTGAGCGCGCAGTTCGAACATTCGATCGGGATCACCGAGGATGGCTGCGAGATCTTCACGCAAAGCCCGACCGGCCGCGACAAGCCGCCTTACGCCTAACCCTCCCGCGCCGCCCTGACCGCCGCCGCCGCCGCGAAGGGGGCGACGGCGCACAAGGCCAGGCTGACCGCGGCGCACAGCGCGATGCCCGCGCCGCCGGGCTGGGCGAGGGCGCCCGCGCCGAAGATCAGCACCGGCACGCTGAGCGGGATCAGCAGCAGGCCGCCCAGCGCCGTGCCGCCGCGCACCGTGGCGGTGAGGGCGGCGATGATGAGGCCGATCGCCGCCAGCCCCGGAGTGCCCGCGAGCAGCCCCAGCAGCAGCGTGCGCAGCACCTCGCCCGGCAGGCCCAGCAGGGCGCTCGCCGGAAGGGCGGCGACCAGCAGCAGCGGACCGAAGCTGAGCCAGTGCGCGACCAGCCGCACCGCCAGCACCAGTTCCTCGCTCACCCCCAGCAGGGTCAGCCGGTCGAACACCCCGTTGCCGATGTCGGGCGCCACCAGCCGGTCGATCGGCAGGATCGCGGCGAGCAGGGCCGCGACCCACAGCACCCCGCCGCCGGTCCGCGCAAGCAGCGGCGCATCGGGCCCGACCGCGAACGGGAACAGGATCGCCACCGCCACGAAGAACAGCACCGGCAGCCACGGTCCGCCGCGCCCGCCGCCGAACGCCAGCGTCAGATCGCGCCGCAGCATCGCCAGCACCCTCATGCCGCGAACTCCGCCAGGTCGAGCGTGCGCAGGTCGGGCAGCGCGAGCGGCTGGTGCGAAGCGACGATCGCCATGCCGCCCCGCGCGCGGAAGGCCTCCACCGCGCGCAGCAACAGCTCGCCGCCGGCGGTGTCCAGCCCGTTGAGCGGCTCGTCGAGCAGCCACAGGCGGGCATCGGAGGCGATCGTCAGCAGCAGCGCGGCGCGCTTGCGCTGGCCGGTCGACAGGAACCGCACCGGCACGTCCGCCAGCCCGCCGAGGCCCACGGTGGCCAACGCATCCCCAGCGTATTCTCCCGCGCCCAGCCGGTGCCACACCGCGAACGCGCTTCCCAACGGCAGATGCTCGTCCAGCGGCAAGCGGTCGTCGGTCAGGCTCGCCGCCACCCGCCGCTCCACCGAACCGGCGAAGGGATGCAGCAGGCCGGCGACGATCCGCAGCAGGCTCGACTTGCCGGTTCCATTCGCGCCGATCACTTGCAGCGCCTCGCCTTCATCCAGCGCGAACGACAGTCCGCGGAACAGCAGCCGCTCCCCCCGGGCACAGGCCAGATCGCGGACTAAGAGCGGCGGTTGCATCGCCCCGGCGGTTAGGCGATGGGCAGGGCCGCGACAACCTTGCCGGAGATCATCCGATGCGCGTGCCCGAACTGACCGACACCGAACGGACCACCTGGCTGTCCGCACTCTCCAACTGGTCGCTTTCGCGCGAGGGCAAGGCGATCGTGCGCACCGTTACCTTCGCCGATTTCAGCGAGGCGTTCGCGTTCATGACGCGGGTGGCGCTGCTGGCCGAGAGCCGCGATCACCATCCGGAATGGTTCAACGTCTACAACCGGGTGGACATCACGCTGACCACCCACGATGCCGGTGGCCTCAGTCAGCGCGACGTGGAACTGGCCGAGGCGATCGACGCGCTGCTGAATTGAGCCCTACTGGCCGAGCGGGCGGCTCTGGCTACGGGCCTGCTGGCGGACCTTGCCCGGCAGCCAGCGGGCGCCGAAGGCAAGCCGCCGGGCGGTCTTGCCGACCAGCGTATGCAGCTTGTCGCCATGCACCGCGTCCCACGCGGCCTGCGCGACCTCGACCGCCGGGGTGATCTCCAGCCCGGCTTGCTGCACCCGCCCGCGGATCGCCTCGTTCGAACCCTGGTTGGGCGCGTGGTCGAGCAGCGGGGTGTCGATGAACCCGGGCATCAGATCGCGCACCTTGATCCCGAATTCGGCCCATTCGGCATCGAGCGCTTCGGTCATCCCGCGCACGCCGAACTTGGTCGCGGAATAGACGCTCGCGCCGCCGGTGCCGTAGATGCCCGCCGCGCTGGCGGTGTTGAGCAGGCACGAACCGGGCGCGGTCTTCTTCAGGTGCGGAAGCGAAGCCTGCGCGCCGAACAGCACGCCTTTGAGGTTGATGTCGAGGCAGCGTTCGATTTCGGCCACGGTATTGGTGTCGAGACTGCCGCCGAGCGGAATGCCGGCGTTGTTGGCGACCACGTCGATCCGCCCGCCCGCGGCCATGGAGAACGCCGCCAGCGCCTCGTCCCACGCGGCCCGGTCGCGCACGTCCAGCTTGTGCGCATAGGCGTTGCCGCCGCCGACCTTGGCCACCGTGCCCTGCATCCCGGCGCTGTCGATATCGCCCAGACCCACGAACCAGCCGCGGCCCGCGAAGTATTCCGCGATCGACCGCCCGATGCCCGACCCGCCGCCGGTGATGAAGATTGCCTTGCGCGCCGCCATGTTCCGTCCCTCCTGTGTTGGAAAGGCGGTTAGCGCGGTCGGTGGCGGATTGCTACGGGATGGATCTGCCTTCGGTATGTCTGCTGACAACGGTATCAGATCGACCCGGCAACTGCTTCAGGTGTTCGTCTGGTCAGGTGGAACATGGGCAGGCAAGCCCGCCGCCCCGCTTTCCTCGCTGCATTCGAGCGCTGCATCGACACCATAACATGTCATCGAGAGGGACCCCATGGCGTACCCTCGTATCAGCGGTTCAGGCGTCTCTCCTAAGGCAGCGGCCATGCCTGCGAGGTAGAGCAACGGGATGATGTGATCAGGCGTTGGCACAGCCAGTTCGTAGTCGGGATGTTCCGTCACCCGCAGGATGTCGGCAGGACTATCGGCAAGCTGGGCGACTACGGCATCATCGAACCGTTCCGCCCAATCAAACGCCGCATCGGGCTGGTTCCACTGAACGCGACTGAGGTTGTGCACGACGTTGCCGCTCGCGAGAACCATTATGCCATTATCTCTCAAGGCGGCCAGCTTTGCTCCCAGTTCGACATGATACTCGAGCGGTTTGAGCGCATTGATCGACAACTGAACGACGGGAATGTTAGCCGCAGGATAGATGTGGGCCAACACGCTCCATGTGCCATGATCGAGGCCCCACTGATCCCGGTCCAGGCCGCACCAGGTCGGCTTCACTGCCTCTGCGACCTCTTCGGCAATGTCGGGGGCTCCGGGCGCGGGGTATTGGAACTCCGACAGTTCCCTGGGGAAACCATAGAAGTCGTGGATTGTGCGCGGCCGGGACATGGCGGTGACGGCCGTTGCGCCGAAGAACCAGTGGGCGGACACTACGAGCAGTCCGCGAGGTTTTGGCATTTGTTGGCCCATCGCTCGCCAGGCATTCGTGAAGCCGTTGTGTTCGAGGGTATTCATCGGGCTACCGTGGCCGATGAAAAGTGCAGGGCTGATGGTCATGGACTGCTCCTAAGCAAGACTCATAACGTGTTTACCAGCCATCGGGTCCGCACTGCCGCTTCGCCTTTTGCCGGCGATCTCTCGCTTCCCATTACAGCGCGGGGTTGTTGTAGCAGTGCCAGGTGAAGATCGCGGCCGCCCCCCGGTGCGGACGCCAGTCCTCCGCCAGCGCGCGGGTCTCTTTCTCGCCGGGGCGGGCTTCCAGGCCGAGGATCTTGTGGACGCCGGCTTGCACCGCCAGGTCGCCCGCGGGCCAGATGTCGGGGCGGCCTTCCGCAAACAGCAGGTAGATCTCGGCGGTCCAGCGGCCGATGCCCTTGATTTGCGTCAGCAGCGCGATCGCCTCCTCGTCATCGGGGGGCAGGGCGTCGAAATCGATCGCGCCCGCCTCCACCAACTCGCACAACGATCGCGCGTAGCCCTGCTTCTGGCGCGACAGGCCGCAGGCGCGCAGGGTGTCGAAGTCGCGGGCCAGCAGGTCGGCAGTGGCAATATCGGGGCCGAGTTCGTCCTCCAGCTTGCGCCACACGCTGGCCGCGGCGGCAACCGACACCTGCTGGCCGACGATCGCGCGCAGCAGGGTGACATAACCGCGCTCGCGGATGCGCGGTTCGGGGTAGCCGGCGGCGTCCAGCGCTTTGGCCATCGCCGGTTCGCGTGCGGCGACGGCATCGAGGCTGTCCCTGATCTGCTCCGCCGACAAACCCACGCGCACCTCCCCTGTCTTGCCAAAGCGGCGGCCAGACCGTAGCAGCCCGGCCCACCGCCTGACAGGGGCGAAACTCGAAGCCAGGATACCCGCATGCCGCAGTTGATCGTCGTCACCCGCGCCGGAGAGGAATCGACCGTCGAGGTCCAGGACGGCCTGACCGTGATGGAAGCGATCCGCGACAACGGCTTCGACGAGCTTCTCGCGCTGTGCGGCGGGTGCTGTTCGTGCGCGACCTGCCACGTCCATGTCGATCCCGCGTTCAAGGACCGGCTGCCGGCGATGAGCGAGGACGAGGACGACCTGCTCGAATCCTCCGATTACCGGAACGAGAATTCGCGGCTGAGCTGCCAGATCCCGTTCACCGCCGATCTCGACGGCCTGAAGGTCACCATCGCCGCCGAGGATTGAGCGGGCCACGGCGCTGGCGAAGGTCGGGTAAGCGGGGGGCAACCGGAATTGCGTTGCCGGTGACCGGCGCGCTTCCTAGCTGACCTGCATGAATGCAAATTCCGTGCGCCAGAGCACGCTCGACCTGATCGGCCACACCCCGCTCGTCCTGCTCAAGGGCCCCAGCGCCGCAGCCGGCTGCGAGATCTGGGGCAAGTGCGAATTCCTCAACCCCGGCGGCAGCGTGAAGGACCGCGCGGCCTTGGGCATCGTGCGCGACGCCGAAGCCAGCGGGGAGCTGCAGCCCGGCGGCACGATCGTGGAAGGCACAGCGGGCAACACCGGCATCGGGCTGGCGCTGGTCGCCAACGCGCTCGGCTACAAGACGATCATCGTCATGCCCGACAACCAGAGCGCGGAGAAGATGGCGACGCTGCGCGCGCTCGGCGCGGAACTGGTGCTGGTGCCGCCGACCAAGTATTCCGACGGCAATCACTTCGTCCACACCAGCCGCCGCCTGGCTGAAGAAACCCCCGGCGCGGTGTGGGCCAACCAGTTCGACAACACCGCCAACCGCAAGGCGCACATCGAGACCACCGCCGAGGAGATCTGGGAGCAGATGGAGGGCCGGATCGACGGCTTCACCTGCGCCGTCGGCACCGGTGGCACGCTGGCGGGCGTCGGCATGGGGCTGAAGAGCCACGACGAGAGCGTGACCATCGCGCTGACCGACCCACATGGCGCCGCGCTCTACAGCCACTACGCCACCGGCGAGCTGAAAGCGGAAGGCAGCTCGGTCGCCGAAGGGATCGGGCAGGGGCGGATCACCGGCAACCTCGAAGGCGCCCCGGTCGACACCCAGTTCCGCGTGTCGGACGAAGACGGGCTTGAATGGGTCGCCCGGCTGCTGAGCGAGGAAGGGCTGTGCCTGGGGCTGTCGTCGGGCATCAACGTCGCGGGCGCGGTGGCGCTCGGCAAACAGCTCGGGCCGCAGGCGCGTGTGGTGACCATCCTGTGCGACACCGGTTTCCGGTACCTGTCGACGCTCTACAGCGGGGAATGGCTGCGGTCCAAGCAGCTGCCGGTGTTCGACTGGCTCGCCGCGGGCGAGGCCGCCGCCAATTGACTGCGCGCGCGCTTTGGCTAGCGTGATAGGCATGGCACGTCAGTTTTCCGAGACCAGGACCGAAACCGCGCCCACTGCCGCTCCATTGGGCGGGACGCGGGCGCAGTCGCTGCAACGGCTGCAGGTCGGCGCATCGCTGCTGGTCGGGATCGTCCTGATCGTCGGACTGGCGAACGTGATCGAGGAGCGCGCCAAGCAGTCAGACCGCTCGGCCGTGCCGGAAGCCGCATCGACGGTGGCGCCGACAACCGCAGTCATCCCGGCGAACGATCCGCTGGCCGATGCCGGCGTGGTCCCCGATCTGCCGGATGCGACCGTGTCGCCAACCGCGTCTGCCGCGCCGCAGCCCGCGCCAAGTGACCCGCAGTAAAACGCGCGCCGTAGCCATCGCGGCGGTGCTGATGGTGGCAGGGGCGATCGCCGCCTGGGCCTGGAGCCGCGAGCCTGCCGCCAAGCCGCCCCTCGGCCTCTATACCTCGCTGCCGATCTACTGGGCCGAGGCGGGGTCGGTCAGTGAAGCGCTCGACGGCGGGGGAGAACCGCACTGGGTGCGCGGCACGCTGGAAGCCGACTATCGCCTGATCCCGCTCGACACGCTCGACCCCGCGGACCTAGCACCCCTCACGCGCTTGGTGATGGCCCAGCCGCGCCCGCTCGCCCCGGGGGAGAACGTCGCGCTGGACGACTGGGTGCGGCGGGGTGGCCGCCTGCTGATGTTCGCCGATCCGTTCCTGACCGAACATTCGCGCTTTCCGTTGGGCGACAAGCGCCGCCCGCAGGATGTCGCGCTGCTGTCGCCGATCCTCGCGCGCTGGGGGCTGGAGCTGACGTTCGACGAGGATCAGGGCGACGGCGAGCGCGCGGCACGGCTGGGCTCTGTCGCGCTGCCCCATCGCCTGTCCGGCCGCTTCCGAGTCGTGACGCCCGGCGCGCCAGCCACGTGTGAACTCACCGCCGGTGGGCTCGTCGCGACGTGCCGCATCGGCGCGGGACGAGCGCTGGTGGTTGCCGACGCGGCGGTGCTGGAACACGAGCGCGGTCCGTCTCCCGCGCTGCCCGCTCTGATGGAGCGCGCGCTCGCGGATTGAGCCGGGAAAACGCGGGATCGTCCGTTTCGGCATCCCGTGGTCACTTTAAATGTCTGATTTAAATTGGAAATCTTCCCGCGAGTTGCGCGCGAGCGCGGCACTACTATGTCCATCTATCCACAGGATTACAGTGGTTAACCGCGCAATCCCGTAAATTCCCGCTTTTTTCCCTTCCATCGCGAGGGGAAGAAAGTTAATACCATCTTCCATCGGACACGACGTTCACACCGCGCATCTGACCTTCGGTCGGTGCGAACCGGTAGCGCTCACGCGCCGCCGGACGGGGGAGCAGTTTGTGCGGTTGGCCGGCTTTTTCGAGCGGAGCGGGCCGGGGGTGCAGGGGAAGGGGTTCAGTGGCAGCGGCGCTATTCAGCGGCTTTTCGGGACAGGCCTTCTCACCGGCAGGTGACAAGGGCCGTTTCGTGCTGCCCCCGCTGTTTCGCAGCGCGGTAAAGGACGCGAGCGATGGCCGCGTGCTGTGCCTCGACAAGCATCCGCGCTTCCAGTGCCTCGTCGGCTTCGGCCTGTCGCGCATGACCGAGCTGGAGACCCAGCTCGACCGCGAGGAGGATCGCGCAGGCCCGGACTTCGACCGCGATACCCGCGCGGCGCAGCTGTTCGGCTTTGCCCGGGTGCCGTTCGACGATTCCGGCCGCTTCGTCCTGCCCGATCACCTGCGGATGCTGGGCAACATCGACGACGCGATGTTCTTTCAAGGGGGCGGGCGCAGCTTCACCATCTGGAACCCGGCCGAACTGATGCGGATGGACGATGCCTGGGCCTCGGCCAAGGCGGCCTGCGCGCAGTTCCAGGCGGAGGCACGCAAGTGACGGGCGCACCGCATATCCCGGTCCTGCTGGACGAGGTGATCGCCGCCCTGGTGCCGCAGCCGGGCGAATTGATCGTCGACGCGACCTTTGGCGCGGGCGGCTATTCGCGGGCGCTCCTGGATGCCGGGGCGACCGTCCACGCTTTCGACCGTGACCCCGACGCCATCGAAAATGCGCGCCAGTGGCCGGAAACTGCGGAAAACCCGCCGCGGCTGGTTCTCCACCCGCGCCGGTTCTCCGAAATGGTTAACGCGCTCGCCGAATCGGGACTGGCGCGCGTGGACGGGATCGTGATGGACATCGGCGTGTCTTCGATGCAGCTCGACCAGGCGGAGCGCGGGTTCGCGTTTTCGGCCGAGGGTCCGCTCGACATGCGCATGAGCCAGGCCGGGCCCAGCGCCGCCGACTTCCTCAACGCGGCGGACGAGGCCGAGATCGCCGACGTGCTGTATACGTATGGCGAGGAGCGCCAGAGCCGCCGGGTCGCGCGCGCGATCGTCGCGGCCCGCCCGCTGGAAACCACCGCCGATCTGGCGCGGGTCGTGCGCAAGGCGCTGGGGTATCACGCCGGCGCGCCCAAGGATCCGGCGACGCGCAGCTTTCAGGCCGTCCGCATTCACGTGAACGCCGAACTGGCTGAACTGGAAGACGGGTTGAGCGCCGCGGAGACCCTGCTGGGCGAAGGCGGGCGGCTGGCGGTGGTCAGCTTCCACAGCCTGGAAGACCGCATCGTCAAGCGCTTCCTGCGCGATGCCTCCAGCGTCGCCGCGGGTTCGCGCCATCTGCCGCAGGCGAGCGGCGCGCCGGCGACGTTCGAACGCGTGTCGAAGGCGGTTCGCGCCGGCGAGGCGGAACTGGCGCGCAACCCCCGGGCGCGCTCGGCCACGCTGCGCCACGCCGTGCGGACCGCTGCTCCGGCGAGGGCCGCGGCATGATCGCGGCCGGCTCCCGCTTGCGCCAGCTTGGCTGGATCGTCACTCTCGCGATTTGTGCCGCGCTGTTCGTCGCGCTGACTTTCAAGGTCAATTCGGTCCGCAGCGAGGTCCGTCTGGTGGAACGCCGGATCATCGCGCTCCAGCGCGAAAAGGTCCTGCTCGAAACCGAATTCGAAACCCGCGCCAGTCAAAAGCAGCTGGCCGAATGGAACGCGGTCGACTTCGGTTACCAGGCGCCGGGCGCGGACCAGTATATCGCGGGCGAGCGGCAGTTGGCCGAGCTGGGCGAGCCGAGGGCGCTGACCGCGCCGTCGCCAATCCGCGTCGCCCGCGCGGAGGACGACCAGCGCGAAATGCAATTGCCCGCGATGGTCTCTCCACTGACCGGCAAGCCGGTGACGCAGCAGGCCGAGGATCCGAGCCTGGCGGAGCGGCTCGCCAGTGGCGGCGATTTCCTGGCCGAGGCCGCCCAATGAGCGCCAAGCGATGAACGCGCTGACCTTCAGCACCGCGATCTATTCGGGGCGCGTCCAATCGGTGACGCTGCGCCAGCGTTCGCTGTCGGTGGCGCGGCTGCGCGTGCTGCTGGTCGCTGCGCTGTTCACCGCACTGGCGTTCGCGGCGGTGGTGCGGATCGCCTTTCTGGGCCTGACCGACGCCACCCACAGCGCGACCTCGTTCGCGGAAGCGCTGCTGCCGCCGCGCGGCGAAATCACCGATCGCAACGGCCAGCCGCTGGCGCGCGCATTTCCCGCCTTCGCCCTGTGGTACAACCCCGAGGCGTTGGGCGAAGGCAGTTCGCTGGTGAAATCGCCCAAGGAAGTGGCGCTGGAACTGAAGGCGATCTTCCCCGACATGGACGAGACCGAGCTGGCCGACCGGCTGGCGAAGGGGAAGGCAGGCTACCTGCGCCGCCGCGTCCTGCCGGAGGATGCCAACCGGGTGCAGGCGATCGGCGAGCTGGCGCTTGAGCTGCCGCAGGAAACCGACCGCCATTATCCGCAAGGATCGATGGGCGCGCACGTGTTGGGATATGTCGGCGCCGATGGCCGTGGCCGGGTCGGCATGGAAGCCGTGCTCGACAAGCAGCTGCGCGACCCCGCGACCCGCGGCACGCCGTCGGCCCTGTCGATCGACGTGCGGGTGCAGGGCGCGCTTGAGGATGAACTGACCCAAGGGATGCGCGCGACCAACGCGATCGGGTCGGCGGGCATCGTGCTCGATGTCGATACCGGCGAAGTGCTGGCGCTGGCGAGCCTGCCCGAATTCGATCCCAACAAGATCGACGAGGCGGGCGCCGCCAACATGTTCAACCGCGTGACCAACCAGGTTTACGAGCTCGGCTCCACGTTCAAGCCGCTGACCGTCGCCGCAGGGATCGACGCGGGCACGATCACCGACTTCGGCCGGCGTTATTCGGCCCGGCCGTTTCCCATCGGCGGGTTCACGATCAGGGACAGCCACGATCTGGGCGCATCGCTCAACACGCCCGAGATGCTGATGCATTCGTCCAACGTGGTGACCGCGCACATGGTGCGCGAGATGGGGGCGGGGCGGCTGAAGCAGGTCATGGCCGATCTCGGCATGAACGCGCGCCCGGAAATCGAACTGCCGGCCAAGGGCTTTCCCATCTGGTCGAGTGGCGAATGGCCGCTGCTGCGCGGCATGACGGTGGGCTATGGCCACGGTATCGCGGTCACTCCGCTGCACCTCGCCAGCGCCTACGCGACGATGGTGAACGGAGGGCTCTACCGCCCGGCGACATTGCACAAGCTCGCCCCCAATCAGGTGCCGAAGGGTCGCCGGGTGTTCAAGGCCAGCACCTCGGCGCGGATGAACCAGTTGCTGCGGATGATCGCGGTGTACGGGACCGGCAAGAAGGCGGACGCGCCGGGCTTCCGGATCGGCGGCAAGACCGGCTCGGCCGAAAAGCCGGGCGCGGGCGGCTACAAGAAGACTTCGCTGGTCGCCACGTTCGCGGCGGCCTTCCCCATGGACCGGCCGCGCTATGTCGTGATCGCGATGCTGGATGAGCCCAAGGGGACGGTTGCATCCAGCTTCCAGCGCACGGCCGCGTGGAACGCCGCCCCCATCGTCGGCCGGCTGGTGCCGCGCATCGGCCCCATCCTCGGCGTTCCGCCTGACGCGACCCGCGACGTCGACCTGACCGATCTTGCGCCGCTGGTTCCCCAGGGAGCCAAGGAATGAAGCTGGGCCGGATTGCCGGGGAGGCCGGTTTGGATGCGGGCCAGGCGGCGGATGACACGGTCACCGGCTTTGCCATCGACCACCGCAAGGTGGCGCCCGGCACGGTGTTCGGCGCGTTTCAGGGCGCCGCTGTCAATGGCGAGGATTTCATCCCCGCCGCGGTGACTGCCGGCGCGATCGCGGTGGTCGCGCGGCCCGAGGCGGTGGTCGAGGGCGCGGCGCACATCGCCGATGCGGAGCCGCGCCGCGCGTTCGCGCGCCTGGCGGCCCGGTTCTTCACCCCCGTTCCCGAGACGGTCGTCGCCGTTACCGGCACCAACGGCAAGACCTCGACCGTCGAGATGACCCGCCAGTTGTGGCGCATGGCGGGCCTCAGCGCCGCGTCGATCGGCACGCTGGGCGTGACCACGCCTGACGAAAGCATCTCCACCGGGCTTACCACGCCCGACATCGTGACGTTCTTGTCGAACATGACCGGTCTCGCGCGAGAGGGGGTGACGCACGTCGCCTTCGAAGCGTCGAGCCACGGGCTCAGCCAGTTCCGCAACGAAGGGCTGCGCGTGGCGGCGGGGGCGTTCACCAACCTCAGCCGCGACCACCTCGATTACCACGCGGACATGGACGACTATTTCGCGGCCAAGATGCGGCTGTTCGACGAAGTCGTCGCGCCCGGCGGGACGGCAGTGATTTGGCGCGGAGGCGGCGATGGATGGGCCGACCGCGCCGAAGAGCACGCGCGGAGAAGGGGGCTGCGCGTGTTCACCGTGGGCGAGGAGGGGGATGACCTCCGCCTTCTCGCCCGCACCCCCGGTACCCTGGGACAGCAGTTGCAGATCGAACACGGCGGAAGCGCCCGCACCATCGCGCTACCGCTGATCGGCGCGTACCAGGCGGCCAACGCGCTGGTCGCAGCGGGCCTGGTCATCGCCACCGGCGGCGATGCGGCGCACACGTTCGACAGCCTATCGCGCCTGCAGCCGGTGCGCGGACGGTTGGAGCGGGCGGCGCTCAATCGCGCGGGCGCACCGATCTATGTCGACTATGCTCACACGCCGGACGCTCTGGAAGCGGCGATCGCCGCCTTGCGTCCACACGTGGGAGAAGACCCGCGCGGGCGCCTGATAGTTGTGTTCGGCGCGGGCGGCGACCGTGACATTGGCAAACGCGCCGAGATGGGCCGCGTCGCTGCAGAGCAGGCGGACGTAGTGATCGTCACTGATGACAACCCGCGCGGCGAGGATGCCGGCGCGATCCGGGCCGCAGTGCTCGAAGGCGCGCTGGGTGCGCGCGAGATCGGTGACCGGCGCGCGGCAATCGCGGCGGCGGTGACGCTGGCGCAGGCAGGCGACATCGTCCTCGTCGCCGGCAAGGGACACGAACAGGGCCAGATCATCGGCTCGGGAGAAAACATGCGCGTGCTGCCGTTCGACGATGTGACCGTAGCGCGCGAAGCGGCTGCCGCAGGGGCCGGTACAGAGGCCAAAGCATGAGCACCCATCCCGCCCTCAATCACCCGAGCCTGCGCGCGTGGCCGAGCCAGAAGCGCGATGCACTGAGGCTGGCGCTGTGGACCGCGGACGAAATTGCCGCCGCCACCGGCGGAACGGCGAGCGCAGCGTTTCAGTGCGCCGGAGTGGAGATCGATTCCCGCGATGTCCGGTCGGGCGATCTGTTCGTGGCCTTGACGGGTGAGGCGACCGACGGTCATCGCTTCCTCGACAAGGCGTTCGCCAACGGTGCGGCGGCGGCTCTCGTCAGTCAGCCGATCGACGGGCCGCACGTGCTGGTAGCCGACACCGGTGAGGCGCTGGCCCGGCTGGCGGCAGTAGCGCGCGACCGCGCGGCAGCGGTGCGCATCGGCGTGACCGGCTCCGTCGGCAAGACCGGGGTCAAGGAGGCGATCTTCGCCGCGCTCGACCGCGCGAGCCGCGGCGCGGCGCATCGCAGCGTCCGCAGCTACAACAACCACGTCGGCGTGCCGCTCAGCCTGGCGCGGATGCCCGCGCGCAGCCGGTTCGGCCTGTTCGAGATGGGGATGAACCATGCGGGCGAAATCGCTGCGCTGGCCCGGCACGTCCGCCCGCATGTCGCGGTGATCACCACCATCGCCCCGGCGCACATCGAGAACCTCGGCAGCGAGGAAGCGATCGCCGATGCCAAGGCGGAGATCCTGGGCGGGCTGATGCCCGGCGGCACTGCGGTGATTCCCGCCGACAGCGTCCATTACGACCGGCTGCTGGTCCATGCGCGCGAGGCGGGCGCGAGAGTCGTTTCGTTCGGCCGCGCGGCGCACGCGCAGGCGCGGCTGCTTGACGCGATCCCCAGCGCCAATGGCGGATCGCTGGTCACGGCGGACATCGCCGGCACCCGGCTTTGCTATTCGGTCGCCGAGCCGGGCGATCACTGGATCATGAACTCGCTGGCCGTTATGGCGGCGGTGCAGGCGGCGGGCGGCGACCTGGCCGCGGCGGGCCTGGCGCTTGCCGAAGTGGGCGGGCTGAAGGGGCGCGGCGCGCGGCACCGGATCGCGGTTCCAGGCGGGCACGCGCTGCTGATCGATGAAAGCTATAATGCGAATCCCGCGAGCATGCGGGCGACGCTGAAGCAACTGGGCCAGACGCCGGCCACCCGGCGCGTGGCGGTGCTGGGCAGCATGAAGGAACTGGGCGACTTCGCCCCCGCCATGCACGCGCAACTGGTCGAGCCGATTGCTGAAGCGCATGTCGATCACGTGGTGCTGGTCGGCGCCGAGATGCTCTCGCTACACCGCGAACTGGGGAAACCAGGGGCGGCCCCGCTTGCCCCGCCGCTCACCTTCACGCATTGCGACGGACCTGGCGAGGCGATCGCGGCGCTCGAGGAGTTCGGTCTGACGGGTGGCGACGCGGTCCTGGTGAAGGGATCGAATTCGATCGGGCTCGGCAGGCTGGTGGCGCACTTCGTCGACCGTGGGCGATAGAACCGAATGCTGTACTTGCTCGCCGAATGGATGGGTTTCGAGGGACTGTTTAACCTCGTCCGCTATCAAACCTTCCGCGCCGGCGCGACGCTGCTGACCGCGCTGCTGATCGGCCTCGTCATCGGGCCCAAGTTCATCGACATCCTGCGCGTGCGCCAGGGCAAGGGCCAGCCGATCCGCGAGGATGGGCCCGCCACGCACCTGGAAAAACGCGGCACACCGACAATGGGCGGGCTGATGATCCTCACCAGCCTGATGCTCGCGTCGCTGATCTGGATGGACTTGCGCAACCCGTTCATCTGGGCGTGCATCGCGGTGACACTGGGCTTTGGCGTGATCGGTTTCCTCGACGATTACGACAAGGTGCGTAAGGCGAGCCACAAGGGCGTGTCGGGCAAGGTGCGCCTGCTGCTGGAATTCATCGTCGCAGGTGTCGCCTCGTGGATCGTCGTCAGCCAGATCAACACGTTCCTCTATGTGCCGTTCATGGTCGGCATCGGCATTCCGCTGGGGCCGTTCTATTTTCTCTTCGCGGCGCTGGTGATGGTTGGCGCGGGCAATGCGGTGAACCTGACCGACGGGCTTGATGGGCTGGCGATCATGCCGGTGATCATCGCCAGCGGCACGTTCGCGATCATCGCCTATCTGGTGGGCCGGGCGGACTATTCAGCCTATCTTGGCATCCCGCACGTCGCGGGCGCGGGGGAGCTGGCCATATTCTGCACCGCGATCATGGGGGCGGGGCTCGCCTTCCTGTGGTTCAACGCGCCGCCGGCGGCGGTGTTCATGGGTGATACCGGCAGCCTGGCATTGGGCGGCGCGCTCGGCGCGATTGCCGTGGCAACGCACCACGAAGTCGTGCTGGCGGTGGTCGGCGGATTGTTCGTGTTCGAAGCTCTGTCGGTGATCATTCAGGTGTTCTGGTTCAAACGCACCGGCAAGCGGGTGTTCCGCATGGCGCCCATCCATCACCATTTCGAGCAGCTGGGCTGGAAGGAATCGACTGTCGTGATCCGGTTCTGGATCGTATCGATCGTGCTCGCCCTGCTTGGCCTGGCGACGTTGAAGTTGCGGTGATCACCAGTCCCGCCTTTGCCGGCAAGCGCTACGCCGTGCTGGGCCTTGCCCGCAGCGGGCTGGCGACGGTCGAGGCGCTGGTCGCCAGCGGCGCAGCTGTGACCGCGTGGGACCGGCAGGACAATGCGCGGGCGAAGGTCGATGCGGCCAACGTGCTGCTGGCCGATCCGCTGGAGATCGACCTCGCGGGCTACGACGGCGTGGTGATGTCGCCCGGCGTGCCGCTCAACACCCACCCGATCGCCGCGCGCGCCGCGCAGTTCGGCGTGCCGGTGATCGGCGACATCGAGCTGTTCGCGCTCGCCCGCCCAAGCCTGCCGCCGCACAAGGTGGTCGGCATCACCGGCACCAACGGCAAGAGCACCACCACCGCGCTGGTGCACCACATCCTTAAGACCGCCGGCGTGCCGACCACGATGGGCGGCAACATCGGCCTGCCGATCCTGGCGCAGGACCCGTTGCCAGAAGGCGGCGTGTATGTGCTGGAGCTGTCGAGCTATCAGATCGACCTGACGTTCTCCCTCGACTGCGACGTGGCGGTGTTGCTCAATGTTACCCCGGACCACCTGGATCGTTACGATAGTTTCGAGGCCTACGTGGCCAGCAAAGCTCGGCTGTTCGTATTACAGGACCCAGCGCATTACGGTCTCATCTCAACCAGTACAGAGCCAACAGAGCGCCTATTTGATCGATTTCCGCATGCCTGCCCAATCGATGCCGAACCCTGGCTCGATGAGCTCGACAAGTATCCGGCATTGAAAGGTCCTCACAATCTGGAGAACCTCGCGGCGGCTTCCTATGCTTGCGGGAGCACGCAAATTGGCGTGCGCGAACGCGACATCCACGAAGCCCTCCGCACCTTCGCCGGCCTTCCGCACCGCATGGAGCGCTTCGCGACCCACAACCGCGTGACGTTCGTCAACGACAGCAAGGCGACCAATCCCGACAGCTCGGCCCCCGCGCTCGCGGCCTATCCGCCGGAGGGCCACGGCCCGCGCGTCCACTGGATCGTCGGCGGGCTGCCCAAGGAAGACGGACTCGGCGCGACCGAGCAGCATCTCGCCAATGTGAAGGCCGCCTACACCATCGGCGAGGCCGGACCGCGCTTCGCGGAGTTGCTGGAGGGCCGGGTGCCGGTCACGCGCTCGGAGATGCTGTGCGAGGCGACCCGCCAGGCCATCGCCGCGGCCGAGCCGGGCGATGTCGTGCTGCTCTCGCCCGCCTGCGCCAGCTTTGACCAGTTCAAGGATTACGAGCAGCGCGGCGAGCGCTTCCGCCAGTTCGTCGAGGCCCTGACCGAGGACCCGGCCGCCGATCCCTGCGCCGTTCAAGGGCAAGGGGAGAAGGCGGCATGAACGAGCGGCCGTATATTCCCCGTGGCGGTGCCGCGGCGCCGGTGCAGGCGCGCTATCCCGCATCCCGCCGGGCGGAGATCAAGATCTGGTGGCGCGAAGTCGACCGCGTGCTGCTGGGCCTGATCCTGCTGCTGATGGCGATCGGCACCGCCGCGGTCGCCGCCGCCAGCCCGGCGAGCGCGCACCGGCTATCGACCCGCAATGTCGACCTGCCGGAACTGTATTTCTACTGGACCCACCTCAAGTGGCAGGCGCTCGGCCTCATCTTCCTGTTCGGCGCGTCCACCCTCAGCCGCGGGAACGCGCGCCGGCTGGGCATCGTGCTCGCCGCCGCGATGCTGTTTTTCCTCATGCTGATCCCCATCGTCGGCAGCGAGGTGAACGGGGCCAAGCGCTGGATCAACCTGGGCATCGCCGGGTTCCAGCCGTCCGAGTTCCTCAAGCCGGGTTTCGCTATCCTGCTCGCGTGGATCGTCAGCTGGCGCTTGCGCGATCCGCAGTTGCCGGTGCTGGCGACCGTCACCGGCGTGATGGTGCTGGTCGCGGCGCTGATGATGATGCAGCCCGATTTCGGCGGCACGATCCTGTTCGCGGGCGTATGGTTCACCATCGTGCTGCTGGCGGGCATCCCGCTGAAGCGGGTGGGGATCATGATGGGGGCGGGGCTTGCCGCGCTGACCGCGACGTATCTGCTGTACGACAACGCCCGCCATCGGATCGACGCGTTTCTGGGCGGAGGCACCGCGTTCGATCAGGTGGACCTTGCCAGCCGCACGCTGCTGGCCGGCGGCTGGACCGGCGCCGGGCTGTGGCTGGGCGTGCGCAAGATGAACCTGCCCGAGGCGCACACCGACTATATCTTCTCCGTCATCGGGGAAGAGTTCGGACTGATCGTCTGCGCCATCATCGTCCTGCTGTACCTTGCCATCATCGTCCGTGTGCTGACCCGGCTGGTGGATGAGGAAGACCTGTTCACCCTGCTCGCCGCCGCGGGCCTCACCGCGCAGATCGGCGGCCAAGCGTTCATCAACATCCTGGTGAACCTGCAGCTGTTTCCGTCCAAGGGCATGACGTTGCCGCTGGTAAGTTACGGCGGATCGTCGACCATCGCGGTGTGCCTTGCCGTCGGGCTGCTGCTGGCGCTGACGCGGCGCAACCCGTTCCTGTATCGCCAGACGCCGGGGCTCAAGGCGCTGATCACCAAGGAGTTGCAGGCGTGACCGGAGCGACGCGCCACTACGTCCTGGCGGCAGGCGGAACCGGGGGGCACCTGATCCCCGCCTTCGCGCTGGCGGCCGAGCTGCACCAGCGCGGGCATCACGTCGCGCTGGTGACGGACGCGCGCGGGGCGAAGCTGCCCGGCAAGCCCGACTTCCTGCCCGCGCACGTCATCCCTGCCGGCCGGTTCGGCAAGAACCCGCTCAAGTGGCCGCAGGCGATCTCCGCCATCTTGGAAGGGCGGCGCATGGCGCTGCGGCTGTTCGACAGCTTCCAGCCGAGTGCGGTTGTCGGGTTTGGCGGGTATCCCGTGTTCCCCGCGCTGCTCGCGGCGTCGGCCGCGCAGGTTCCCAGCGTGATCCACGAACAGAACGCGGTGCTCGGCCGCGTGAACCGCGTCTTTGCCGGGCGCGTGGACGCCATCGCCACCGCATATCCCGAAATCGCGCGGCTTTCGCCCAAACACTCCGGCAAGGTTCACCTCGTCGGCAATCCCGTCCGCGCCGAGGTGCTGGACTTGCGCGACGCGCCGTTCCCCGCGTTCACCGCCGATGGCCTGTTGCGGGTGCTTGTCACCGGCGGCAGCCAGGGCGCGCGGGTGCTCAGCGAGGTGGTGCCCGATGGCCTCGCCATGTTGCCCCCCGCGCTGCGCCAGCGGCTGCAGGTCACCCAGCAATGCCGCGCGGAAGACCTCGAGGCGGTGCGCGCGCGGTATCGCAGCCACGATATTCCGGCGGAACTCGGCACCTATTTCGAGAATATGGCCGAACGGCTCGCCGATGCGCACCTGTTCATCGGCCGCGCCGGGGCGAGCACGATCGGCGAACTGACCGCCGTGGGCCGCCCGGCGATCCTGGTGCCGCTGCCGATCGCGACCGACGACCACCAGGCGGCCAACACGCGCGAAATGGTCAAGGCCGGCGGCGCGCGGATGATCCGGCAGGACAAGTTCACTGCCAAGGAACTCGCCAAGCAGATCCAGGCGCTCGCCCAGCGGCCAGAGACGCTGGCGACCGCCGCGCACGGCGCATGGAACTGCGGCCGGCCCAAGGCGGTCCAGGATCTCGCCGATCTGGTCGAAAGCTTTGGCGGGGCCGAGCTGATGGACGTCATCCGCCTGAGCGACGAAGCGTCGGCGCCGGCAACGGCTTCGGCCCCGCGGGAGGCGCTGGCATGAAAGGCGTTCCGACCGACATCGGCACGATCCATTTCGTCGGCATCGGCGGGATCGGCATGTCCGGCATTGCCGAGGTGATGAACAACCTCGGCTACAGCGTGCAAGGTTCGGACTTGTCCGACAGCGCCAGTGTCGAGCGGTTGCGCGCGCGCGGTATTCCGGTGATCATCGGTCACGCGGGCGAGAACGTCGCCGGCGCGGCGGTGGTGGTCATCTCCACCGCGGTGAAGCGCACCAACCCCGAAGTCGCGGCCGCGCTCGAACGGCGCATCCCGGTGGTGCGCCGCGCGGAAATGCTGGCCGAGCTGATGCGGCTCAAGAACACCGTCGCGGTGGCGGGCACTCACGGCAAGACCACCACCACCAGCATGGTCGCGGCGCTGCTTGACGCGGGCGGGATCGACCCCACCGTGATCAACGGCGGGGTGATCGAGCAGTACGGTTCCAACGCCCGGCTGGGCGACAGCGACTGGATGGTGGTGGAAGCCGACGAGAGCGACGGCAGCTTCCTGCGATTGGACGGCACGATCGCGGTGGTCACCAACATCGACCCCGAACACCTCGACCATTACGGCGATTTCGACACCGTGCGCCGGGCGTTCGTGGAGTTCATTCACAATGTCCCGTTCTACGGCGCGGCGGTGCTGTGCATCGATCACCCCGAAGTGCAGGCGCTGATCGGTCAGGTTCGCGACCGGCGGGTGGTCACGTACGGCTTCTCGCCCCAGGCTGACGTCGGCGCGGAGAACGTGCGGCCCGATGGCGGCGGCAACCTGTTCGACGTGGTCATTCGGCGGCTGGGCGAGGAAGACCGGCGGATCGCCGATGTGCGGTTGCCGATGCCGGGCCGGCACAACGTGCAGAACGCGCTCGCCGCGATCGCGGTGGCGATCGAAATGACGTGCCCCGATGCGACCATCCGCACCGGCTTTGCGCAGTTCGGCGGGGTGCAGCGGCGTTTCACCAAGGTGGGCGAGGTGGCCGGGGCCACCATCATCGACGATTACGCCCATCACCCGGTGGAAATCCGCGCGGTGCTGTCGGCCGCGCGCGAAAGCGCCGGGGCGACCGGCGGGCGGGTCATCGCGGTGGTCCAGCCGCACCGGTTCACCCGGCTGCGCGACCTGATGGATGACTTCCAGAGCGCCTTCAACGACGCTGACCGGGTTTACGTGACGCCGGTCTACACCGCGGGGGAGGAACCGATCGCGGGCGTCGATGCGGCGGCTCTGGCGACGGGGCTGCAACTGCGCGGGCATCGGGCTGCCTCGACCGTGGCGGACAAGGAGCACCTCGCGCGCGAACTGCGCGGCGAACTGGCGGCGGGTGATGTGGTGGTCTGCCTGGGCGCGGGCGACATCACCAGGTGGGCCGCGGGCCTTGCCGATGCGGTGCGGCTGGAGCAGGCCGCGTGAGCCGCGTTCAACCGGGCGAAGTGCCGCGCTGGCGGCTGCCGGTGGCGCCGTTCTCGGCAATCGAGGAGGCCGTGGTGCGGCCGCTCGCGGTCGGGCAGGTGCGCGGCAAGCTGACCCCGAACGTCCCGCTGGCGCCCTATGTCTGGTTCAAGACCGGCGGCAAGGCGGACTGGTTGTTCGAGCCGGCCGACCTGGAGGACCTGCAGGAATTCCTTTCCCGCCTCGATGGCGAAATGCCGGTTATGGCGCTGGGGCTCGGTTCCAACCTGATCGTGCGCGACGGCGGTGTGCCGGGGGTGGTCATCCGGCTCGGCAAGGCGTTCGCCACGGTGGAAGCGCGGCGCGACAAGGTGCTGGAATGCGGCGGCGGGGCCAGCGGCATCCTGGTTTCGTCCAAAGCGCGCGACGCCGGTGTTGCAGGGGTCGAGTTCCTCCGCGGCATCCCCGGCACCGTCGGCGGGTTCGTGCGGATGAATGGCGGCGCTTACGGGCGCGAAGTGAGCGACGTGCTGATCGACTGCGACGTGATCCTGCCCACGGGCGAGTTCGTCACGCTGCCCGCGCGCGATCTCGACTATTCCTATCGTCATTCCAACCTGCCCGAAGGCGCGGTGGTGGTCGCCGCGCGCTTCCAGGGACGGGAGGGCGTTCCCGCCGAGATCGGCGAGGAGATGGACAAGATCGCCGCCGCGCGCGAGGCGAGCCAGCCGCTGCGCACCAAGACCGGCGGTTCGACCTTCAAGAACCCGCCCGACGGCAAGGCCTGGACTCTGGTCGACGAAGCCGGTTGCCGCGGACTGACGGTCGGCGGCGCGCAGGTGAGCGAGAAACACACCAATTTTCTGATCAACACCGGCGACGCGACGAGCGCCGATATCGAGGGTCTGGGCGAAGAAGTGCGACGGCGGGTGTATGCAAAGAGCGGGGTGACGCTCGAATGGGAAATCCAGCGGGTTGGCCGACCGTGAGCTATCACGTCGCAGTCCTGATGGGCGGCTGGGCCAACGAGCGTCCGGTCAGCCTGATGAGCGGCGAAGGGGTCGCGAAGGCGCTCGAGGCGCGGGGGCACCGCGTCACCCGGATCGACATGGATCGCACCGTCGCCGCGCGCATCGCCGAAGCTGCGCCCGATGTCGTGTTCAACGCGCTCCACGGCGTGCCGGGGGAAGACGGCACGGTGCAGGGCATGCTCGACCTGATGGGCGTGCCTTACACGCACTCCGGCCTCGCCACGTCGGTGATCGCGATCGACAAGGAGCTGACCAAGAACGCGCTGGTCCCTCATGGCGTGCCGATGCCGGGCGGGCGGATCGTCGACAGCGCGGGCTTGCACGACAAGGACCCGCTGGCGCGGCCATACGTGCTGAAGCCGGTCAACGAAGGCAGCTCGGTCGGGGTGGCGATCGTCACCGAGACGAGCAACTACGGCAACCCCATCCGCCGCGATGCCGCCGGGCCCTGGCAGGAATTCGCGCAGTTGCTGGCCGAACCGTACATTCGCGGGCGCGAACTGACGGTGGCGGTGCTCGACGAGGCGGACGGTCCGCGCGCGCTAGCGGTGACCGAGCTGGTGCCCAAGTCCGGCTTCTACGATTTCGACGCGAAGTACACCGAGGGCATGACCGAGCACGTCTGTCCCGCGCAGCTGCCGCCGCGGATCGAGGAGTTGTGCAAGGGTTACGCCGTGCAGGCGCACACGCTGCTCGGCTGTCGCGGCTGCAGCCGTACCGACTTTCGCTGGGATGACGAGCAGGGCGAGGCCGGCCTGTTCGTGCTCGAAACCAACACGCAGCCGGGGATGACTCCGCTGTCGCTGGTACCCGAGCAGGCGAAGTACTGCGGGATGAGTTACGAGGACCTGGTCGAGGCGCTGGTTGCAGAAGCGCTGAGCCGGGGGGCGAAGTATGGCTGAAACGATCAACCGCAAGGCTAAGGGTGTGCGCCGGTCGGCGGCCGCGCGCAGCCGGGCCGATACCGCGCGCAAGGCGAAGGCCAAGACCACCGGCGCGGTCGGCGGGGCGATGGCGCTGCTGCCGTTCACCGAAGAACAGCTGCACAAGGTGTTCCTGGCGATGATTCTGGGCGGGGCGGCGGCGCTGGCTTGGTTTGTCGCCAGCTTGGCCGGAGTGCCCGCGCTGGCGCAGGCGCAAGTCGCTTCACTGGCAGCCGATGCTGGGTTCGAGGTGCGCCGGGTCGAAGTGACCGGCGTTGACCGGATGAACGAGCTCAAGGTTTACGAGCGCGTGCTTGCAGAGCGCGACCGGCCGATGCCTTCCGTCGAACTGGACGCCATCCGCGCCGATCTGCTGGCGCTGTCTTGGGTGGCGGACGCGCGGGTCAGCCGGCAGTTGCCCGATACGCTGATGGTAGACGTGGTCGAGCGTACGCCGCGCGCGGTGCTGAGGAAGCCGGACAAGCTGGTCCTGATCGACGGCACCGGACACGAACTGGAGCCGATCACCCCGGCCAACGCCAAGAGCATGCTGGTCGTCACCGGCCCCGGCGCGGCGCGCCAGGTGGCGGCGCTCGACGATCTGCTGGAAGCGGCTCCCGCGCTCAAGCCCCAGGTTGCCGAGGCGGAATGGGTGGGTAACCGGCGCTGGAACCTGACCTTCAAGACCGGTCAGGTGCTCGCGCTGCCGCACGGGGACCAGGAACCGGCCGGCGCGCTGGTGCAATTCGCCCGGCTCGATGGGGTCAACCGCTTGCTGGGGGGCAAGGTCGCCGCGTTCGACATGCGCGCGCCCGACCGCATCTACATGCGCATCCCGGGCCGCTCGGGAGCCAAGGCGCTCGAAGCCGCGAAGGGAGCCGAATGATGGGTCTGCCCCGCATCGCCAAGGTGTTCGGCGCGGTCAACGTCGGTAGTTTTCGCATCTCGGCCATGATCATGGGCTTGTCCGAGACGGGCGAGATGATCGTCCTGGGATCGGGCAACCGGCAAAGCCAGGGGATCAAGCGCGGTTATGTCACCGACATGGCTGCGGCGACCTACGCCATTCGCGATGCGGTGGAGCGGGCGGAGAAGAACGCCGGCACCAGCATCTCCAGCGTGTGGGTCGGGTGCGCGGGCGCCGGACTGGCGAGCCGGGTGGCCAAGGTCGAGATCGACATCGGCGGCCGGCGGATCGAGGAAGACGATATCGAGCACCTGCTGGTCGCCGCGCGCGACAGCATCCAGCCCGACGGGCGGATGGTGCTCCACGCGCAGCCGGCACACTACACGCTCGATGGAGCGCATGGGGTCGCCAATCCACGCGGTCTCCATTCCGAACGGCTGGGCGTCGATGTCCACGTGATGCTGGCCGACGGCGCGCCGATCCGCAATTTGATCGAGGCGGTGCAGAACGCGCACCTCGACGTCGAAGCCGTGGTGGCGGCGCCGATCGCCGCGGGGCACGCCTGCCTCAGCCCCGAGGAACGCGAGCTGGGCACCGCGCTGGTCGAGATCGGCGGCGAGGTGACCAACGTGGCGCTCTACGCCGGCGGGATGTTGCTGGGGCTGACCGCGATCCCGTTCGGATCGTCGGACATTACCGACGCCATCGCATCCGCGTTCGGCATCCGCCGGTTCCAGGCGCAGCGCCTGAAAAGCCGCTATGGTTCGGCGATCGCCTCGCCCAGCGATTACAAGGACATGGTGCCGGTGAACGGGCCGGGGGACGAGGCGGGCGGGCCTGCCGCGCGCGGCGCGGACGACAAGAACCGGGTCGCGCGGGCCGAACTGATCTCCATCATCACCGAACAGTTGGCCCGCCTGTCGGACGAGGTCGGCCGCGCGCTGAAAAGCATGGGCTTCACCGGGGCCAAGGGCGGGCAGGTGGTCGTCACCGGCGGCGGTGCCGAACTGGCGGGGATCGCCGAATACTTGCAGAGCGCGCTCGGCCGGCCGGTGCGGATCGGCAAGCCACCGGCCTTGCGGGGACTGGGCGAAGCGAACGCCAGTCCCAGCTTCGTGACCCTGGCGGGCCTGTGCCTGTACGCCGCCGATGACCCGGTGGACATCCGCGCCGTCGGTCGCCAGCACACTCCGACCGTCCGCTATTCCGGGCTCGGCGTCGCCACCCGGGTGTGGCGCGCGATGCGAGAATACTTTTGAAGTGACTTTGCGCTTGAACTATCGGCCGTTAACCGTTGTGGATAAGGGCGGGAAAACCATCCCTGCGCACCCAGGTTTGTGCCAAGCTGCGTTACGAATTTGTCAAATTGATCCCAATCTTCCGAGGGAAGCCACATGAGCATCAACATCGGTCCCCCCGCCACTGACGACCTGCGCCCCAAGATCATGGTGATCGGGGTGGGCGGCGCTGGCGGCAACGCGATCGCCAACATGATCGACGCGCAGATCGAGGGCGTGGACTTCATCGTCGCCAACACCGATGCGCAGGCGCTGGGCAACTCCTCGGCCAGCAAGCGCATCCAGCTGGGCCCCGACATCACTGGTGGCCTGGGTGCCGGCGCGCGGCCCGAAGTGGGCAAGGCGGCAGCGGAAGAGACCGTGGCCGAGCTTGAAGACGCACTGGAAGGCGTCAACATGTGCTTCATCGCAGCCGGCATGGGCGGCGGCACGGGCACCGGCGCGGCGCCGGTGATCGCCGAGGCGGCGCGGCGCAAGGGCGTGCTGACGGTGGGCGTGGTGACCAAGCCGTTCCTGTTCGAAGGGACGCGCCGGATGCGCGCGGCCGAACAGGGCATCGACGAACTGCAACGCCATGTCGACACGCTGATCGTGATCCCCAACCAGAACCTGTTCCTGGTCGCCAAAGCGGAAACCACCTTCAAGGAAGCGTTCGGCCTGGCCGACGAAGTGCTTCAGCAAGGCGTCCGTTCGATCACCGATCTCATGGTCATGCCGGGTCTCATCAACCTCGATTTCGCCGACGTGCGTTCGGTGATGCAGGAGATGGGCAAGGCGATGATGGGCACGGGCGAGGGCGAGGGCGAGAACCGCGCGCTCGAGGCTGCCGAACGGGCCATCGCCAACCCGCTGCTCGACGGAGTCAGCATGGCCGGCGCCAAGGGGGTAATCATCTCGATCATCGGCGGCGAAGACATGAAGCTGCTCGAAGTCGACGAGGCGGCGAACCACATCCGCGAGCTGGTGGACGAGGACGCGAATATTATCTGGGGTTCGGCCTTCAATCCCGACCTGCAGGGCAAGATTCGCGTCTCGGTGGTCGCCACCGGGATCGATGGGACCGGCGAAGTGGCCATGAACCAGCCACGCACGTTCGCGCTTGGCGGCGGTCGCGCGCCCAAGCGCCCGGTGCTCGAACTGCCCGAGGAAGACGAGTTCGAGCTGCCCGCCGAAGCCGAGATCGCGGACGAGCCGCAGAGCGCGCAGGTCGCCAGCGAGGAGCGTCAACCGCTCGACCAGGGCACCAGCTTCGCTGACGACGAGGACGAGACCGGCGAGGAATACGGCGACGATGTCGACGGGATCGTCGATCCGCTGGCGGGCCTGCGCAACGACGAGGCCGATACGTACCAGCCAGCGCCGCAAGGCTATGGCGCGGCCGAAACAGAAGCGGATGACGAAGACCTGTGGCTGACCGACGGCAAGGCCGCAGCGGGAGAGCCGCGTCAGGAAGCGGACAATTCCACCACGCAGGATGATCTGCTGCTCAATGCCGATCGGTTGGCCGAGCAGGACGAGCCGGTGCGCACGATGCTGGGCGGCGGACGCCGGCGCGGATTGGTCTCGGGCGATGCCGGCGGGGCAGCCGCTGGTGGTAGCGCGTCTGCTGGCGGTGGCGCCGGTGGCGGCTCGGGCGGGAGCTCTGGCGCCGGCAGCACGCTGTTCGAGCGGATGGCGAACCTCTCGCGCGGCGGGAGCCGCCCGTCGGATGACGAGGATGAGGGTGAAGAGGACGACAATGGTTCTGCTTCGCTGTCGATCCCGCGTTTCCTTGGCCGGCAGAACAATCAGTAACGCGGTGTCCTGCCGGCCAGCGGGCGCGTTCCGCGCGCGTTCAGCCAGGGCCGGATAGGGTACGCAACCTATGTCGGTTCGCAAGATATCAGGTCTGACCTGCGCAGCAGCGCCGCTTCTGGCGGCTTTGCCGTGGGTTCTCGGCAGCGGCGCGGTGAGCGCGCAGGATTATGCGGTGGTCCAGCCACTGCCCCCGCCGGCAGTCAGTGACCTCAGGTCGGCGCTCGGGCGGTTGGCGCGCAGCCCGGCGGATTTCGACGCGTTGATTGCGGCGGGCAAGGCCTCGCTCGCGCTGGGCGATGTGGACGCGGCAACCGGATTTTTCAGCCGCGCCGATGCGATCCGCCCGGGGGATGCCCGCGTTAGGGCAGGCTTGGCGGCGGCGAACCTGCGCTCTGACAGACCGATTGAGGCTCTGCAGTTGTTCGAGCAGGCAGTGGCGGCCGGGGCGCTCCCGGCGACGGTCGCCGGCGATCGCGGGCTCGCCTACGATCTGGTTGGCGACAACGCTTCGGCCCAGGCGCAGTACCGCATGGCGCTCGCCCTGGGCCCTGACGCTGAGGTCAGCCGTCGGCTGGGACTGAGCCTGGCGATCTCGGGCGACAAGAGGGGCTTCGAAGCGACCCTGCTGCCTCTGCTGCAACGCCGCGACTTTGCCGCCTACCGCGCACGCGCCTTCGGCCTTGCCATCCTGGGTGAGGAGCAGGAGGCGGTGTCGATCGTCGAGGCGGTGATGCCGCGCGATCTTGCCAACAGGATCAAGCCGTACCTGTCCTACATGCCCCGGCTGACCCGCGCGCAGCAGGCGGCGACCGGCAACCTCGGCGCTTTTCCCAAGGCAGCGCAGATCGGCCGCGACGATCCGCGGTTTGCGCAGCTGGCCGGGGTTCAGCCCGCTCCGCCAAACCAGGCCGGTGACAGCCGCCTGACGCCGAGGGGCCAGCCGCTCGGGCCCAGGGTCGCGGTCGCCAGTCCGCCCCCCGCTCGCACCACGGCGGCCGAGCGGCGGCGCCAGCGCGCAAGCTCTACCGGCCCCACCAGCCTTGCCGAACGCGCGGCGGAAGCGAGAGCTGCCAGGGACGCAAGGCGAGCCCAGCCGCCCGTCAGGATCACGCAAGCCGCGCCGCCGGCTGCGACGGTGGTGCAGCGGCCCGCGCCGCCGCCTCCGGTCGTGCGAGCCGCCGCGCCACCGCCGCCACCGCCGCCGCCGCCACCGCCGCCCCCACCACCACCGCCGCCCCCAGTTACAGCGCCTGTCATCCAGTTGCCTGAGCCGCAGCCGGTGGTCGTGATGCAGTTGCCCGCGTCCACGGCGGCGCCGGGGTTCGACCTGGCGCAGGTTCAGGGGCCATCGGCGGCGCAACCCTCGCAAGCAGGGCTCGTGCAAGCGGCCGCGACCGCTCCCGCCGTCGCGCCGATCCCGGACGACGTGACCGTGGCCGATGCCTTCGCCGACCTGTTCAACGCCAACGGCGTCACCGCGCCCGCGGCAGGCGCGGTCGACATCACCGCGATCAAGCCCAGGCGCGAGGCGGTGCAGGTGGCCCGGGCCGAACCGGTCAAGGCGGCACCGCCGCCGCCCCCCGCGCCAAAACCCAAGGTGCCGAGCCGCGTGTGGGTGCAGGTCGCCACGGGCAAGGATCTGAAGGCGCTCGGCTTCGACTGGCGCAAGTTCGCGAAGAAATCACCCGCGCTGCTCGGCAAGCGCGATGCCTACACCGCGAAATGGGGCGAGACCCGCCGGCTGGTCACCGGACCGTTCGATTCGGCCAAGGCGGCCAACACGTTCGTGTCCGACCTGAAGAAAGCCGGGATCGACGCGTTCGTGTTTACCAGCGATGCTGGCGAGGATGTCGCCCCGCTCAAATGAGCGCGCGGGCGGGCGGGGCGCTCTCCACCGCTTTTGCACAGGCTGTGAACAGGGTTATCGGTTTGTCCCCAGCCGTTAACCTCGTCCGCATTGCGAGCCATTCCAGGCCCCGCCAATCACCGGGCAAGAAAAAGGACGGGACGCGCGACGCTATGAGAACCGAGCACGAAGACTACAGCCAGGCCGGCGACGACGCCGCCCCCGTCGACATGCTCGCCGCGCTGTTCGAAGCGCGGGGCTGGTCGCACGAGGTCGTCTCGCCGGAAGAGATTTCGGGCGAGGTGCAGGGTGCCTGGGCCAATTACCAGCTGCGCGCCATCTGGCGCACCGAGGACAACGTGCTGCAGTTGCTCTGCCTGCCCGACGTTCGCGTGACCGAAACCAAGCGCAGCGCCGCGCACGAGTTGCTGGCGCTGGTGAATGAACAGCTATGGCTGGGGCATTTCGACGTGTGGTCACAAGGCGGGATGCTGGTCTATCGCCATGGCCTGCTGTTGGGCGACGACGGGCTGCTGAGCCTCAGCCAGGCGCAGGGGCTGGTGGAAACCGCGGTCGACGAATGCGATCGGTTCTATCCCGCGTTCCAGTTCGTCCTGTGGGGCGACAAGAGCCCCCGCGATGCGCTCGCCAGTGCGATGGTCGACGCCGACGGAGAAGCCTGATCGGACAGCCCGCCATGACCGACCCGTCATCGATCCTGATCGCGGGATACGGCGCCATGACGTCGGCGATGGTCGAAGGCTGGCTGAAAGCGGGCGTTCCGGCGGACACTTTCACCGCATACGGTCCGCGGCCCAAACACGTGCCCGCCGGGATGCGTTTCGTGACCGAATTGCCGAACGGGCGGTTCGACCTGGTCGTGCTGGGCTTCAAGCCGCAAATGCTGGGGGAGGCTGGCCCGCCGCTCGAGCCACTCGCCGGGCCTGACACCGCGCTGGTGTCGGTTCTCGCAGGGGTCGAGCTTGCCAGCCTCGCGCGGATGTTCCCCCGCGTAGGCGCCATTGTCCGGATGATGCCAAACCTGGCAGCTGCCCTCGGCAAGTCGCCGATCGCGTTGGTGGCAGAGGGGCTGACCGCCAGTCAGCGGGACGTTGTCACCTCGCTGGCCGATCACCTTGGCGGAGCGGAGTGGCTGGGGGACGAAAGCCAGTTCGAACTGGTGACCGCGCTGGCGGGATCAGGCCCGGGGTTCGTCTACCGCTTCATCAAAGCGCTGGCCGCTGCCGCAGCCGAACTGGGGCTCGATGCTTCCCAGGCTGAGCGGCTGGCGGTGAAGATGGTCGAAGGCGCTGGCGCTCTCGCCGCGGCCTCGCCCCTGTCGCCCGGAGATCTGGCCCGCCGCGTCGCCAGTCCCGGTGGCATGACGCAGGCCGGGCTCGACGTGCTTGACGCGGATCAGGCACTGGCGCGGTTGCTGGGTGAAACCTTGCGCGCTGCGCGTGATCGGGGTCGGGACATGGGGCGTGAAGCCCGAGACGAGGGTTAACGCCGCAGCGTCCGGTTTTCCTTGAATAGAGTGCGCAAAGTCCCGATATTGTTGTCACCGGCTTGTCGTTGCTCGGCGCCGGAATGGAGATTGTAAATGGCTGATTACAACGATCCCCGCGCGGGCACCACGGGCTTGGGGGCCGGCTTCGGCTCCGTTCCGCGCGCCGGTGGGCAGGTCGTGTTCGACGCAGGGCTGCGCAAGCACATGCTGTCGATCTACAACTACATGACCAGCGGGGTGCTGCTGACCGGCATCGTCGCTCTGCTGACGTTCAACTCCGGCCTGGCGGTGACGTTCGCCAGTGGTCCGTTGATGTGGATCGTCGCGCTGTCGCCGCTCGCGATCGTGTTCGCGATGAGCTTCGGCGCGAACCGCTTCAGCAAGAGCACGCTGCAGATCATGTTCTGGGCCTTTGCGGCGCTGATGGGCCTGTCGCTGTCCACGATCTTCCTGCGCTTCACTGGCACGTCGATCGCGGTCACGTTCTTCGCCACGGCGGCGGCGTTCGCCGGTCTGAGCCTGTACGGCTACACCACCAGCAAGAGCTTGAGCGGCTTCGGCACGTTCCTGATCATGGGCGTGGTCGGTCTGCTGGTAGCGATGGTCGCAAACATGTTCATCCAGAGCCCGGCCCTGATGTACGCCATCAGCGCGATCGGGGTGCTGATCTTCGCCGGTCTGACCGCCTACGATACGCAGCGGCTCAAGAATGAGTACGCAGTTCTTCGGGGTACCGAATTCGCTGGCAAGGCGATCGTGCTCGGCGCGCTGACGCTCTATCTCGACTTCATCAACATGTTCCAGTTCCTGCTCAGCTTCATGGGCAACCGCGAATAATCGCACGCAGGACTCGCTTCATCGTGCCCGGGGTGCACAGGACCATCAACCTGGCGCCCCGGGCATTTTCTTTGCCTGCCTAAGGCGATAGGGCGCCAGACGCTTCAGGCACGCGAAAGGCGGCGCGTGCCACGAAGCGGGGAACAGGAGGGCCGCGGCCGCATGCTTTTGATGTCACCGATGCGTATTCGAATGGTTTCGCTGGCCACCGGGCTGGCCGTGCTCGGCGCGTGCAAGACCACCCCGCCGCCGCCGCCCCCGCCGCCCCCGCCGCCCCCGCCGGTGGAGGTCATTCCCTATCGGCCGCTGCCCCCCGGCGGCGCGACGTACGTGATGAATATTCCGGGTCGGGGCGCCGACGGGCAGCGCCTGACGGTCCTCAAGAACCTGACCGACGACCAGCGTCTGTGGTACTTCCGCTCGGCGTGGAACGTCGCTGCGCTCAATTGCATCCAGCCGGAGGACGCGCCAATCCTCGATGGCTATCGGACGTTCCTAACGAGCAACGCCAAGACCCTGACGGCGACGAATCAGCGCCTCGACCGGACTTACCAGAAGGATTTCCCCGGCCGGAACGTTGGCATCGCCGAGCGTGAGCGGCAGATGACCATCGTGTACAACTACTTCGCGCTGCCCCCGGTACGCGCGGAGTTCTGCCAGGCGGCTCGGCAGGTCGCGGCGGCTCAGGCGGCCATGGCTAGCCCGGATGCCGCTGCGCTGGCCGCGGCGAACTTCGGGCAGTTCGAAACGCCGTTCGAGAACTTCTTCAACGAGTACGAGCAATACCAGCGCGATTCCGCTGCTTGGGATACCCAGTACGGCGCGCGCTACGGCGCCTCACAGCCCGGTTACGTGGCGGTGCAGACCGCTCGTCTCCAGGCGGTGCCCCAGGCGGGCGTCAGCGATCCAGCGGCCACCACGCTCCAGCCGCTTGGCCAGGCGGGCGCGGTGACAGATCCCGAGACGGGCGCTTCCATCCCGGTGGTACCGGTGCCCCAGGATGGCCAGTCCACGCCGGTCGTGCAGCCAGTACCGGATTCGGACGGGAAGCCATAAGCCGCACCGCATACAAAGGTCTTTTCTTGCCGGACGCGGTTCGCTAAGCGCCGCGCTCTTCGCGGGGATTGCCGGTGCGAGGAAGAAACTGGAACGGGGCCGTAGCTCAGCTGGGAGAGCGCGTCGTTCGCAATGACGAGGTCAGGGGTTCGATCCCCCTCGGCTCCACCAGTTTCGCTCCGCCACTGACTGCCCCGGCACGGACCTGCAGACGCAGCTTCATTCCGCTTGCCGCGTTCGCGACCGAAGGGTCGCGGTGCGGGTTCTCGACATTCGCCATTCCGGGCTCGCCCAGAGCCCCTTCCTGACCCATCTGGGCGCATGAAGCACGCGCGCGACATTTGGGCCGCAGTCGGCTAGTTACCAAACTATGCATTTCCTCGATCAGGCCAAAATCTATCTGAAATCCGGTGCCGGCGGCCCCGGCGCCGTGTCGTTCCGGCGCGAGAAGTATGTCGAGTACGGCGGCCCGGATGGCGGCAACGGCGGCAAGGGCGGCGATATCGTGCTGGTCGCGGTCGCTGGCCTCAATACCCTGATCGATTTTCGCTACACCCAGCACTTCAAGGCCGCGCGCGGCGGACACGGGATGGGCAAGGACCGGACCGGCGCCTCCGCTCCCGATCTGGTGATCGAGGTGCCGGTGGGCACCCAGGTGCTTTCTGAGGACAAGGACGAGGTGCTCGCCGATTTCACCGAGATCGGGCAGCGGATCGTCCTGCTGGAAGGCGGCATGGGTGGCCGCGGCAACGCCAGCTACAAGACCAGCACCAATCGCGCCCCGCGCCAGCATCAGCCCGGCATTCCGTCGGAAGAGATGTGGGTCTGGCTGCGGCTGAAACTGCTGGCGGACGTGGGGCTGGTGGGTCTGCCGAACGCAGGCAAGAGCACTTTCATCAACCAGGTGTCGAACGCGCAGGCAAAGGTGGGCGATTATGCCTTCACCACGCTGGTGCCGAAGCTGGGCGTGGTGCGCCACCGCGGGCGGGAATTCGTGCTGGCCGACATTCCGGGCCTGATCGAAGGCGCTGCCGAGGGCGCGGGCATCGGCGACCGGTTCCTGGGCCATATCGAACGGTGCCGGGTGCTGATCCATCTGATCGACATCGGCGGGGTCGACCCGGTCGAGGCGATGCAGGTGGTCGAGGAAGAGCTCGCCGCTTATGGCGAAGGGCTGGAGGACAAGGCGCGGCTGGTGGCGCTCAACAAGATCGATCTCGCCGACGCGGAGCTGGCGGAAGACTACGCCAAGGAGCTGCGCGCGGCCGGGGCGGACGACGTTTTTCCGATCTCCGGCGCGACCGGGGCCGGGGTCGAGCGCCTGCTCGATGCGGTGCTAGGATACCTGCCCGACCGGACCGCGACCGAGACCAAGGGCAACGAGGTCGAGGACGTGCCCGAAGACGGTGGGAACTGGTCCCCTATCTAGCCGATGGCGGTTACCGCGCTCTCCCATCTCGGCGCCGCGGAAACCTGTCCGCGGCTGGTGCTCAAGGTCGGCTCCGCCTTGCTGGTGGACCGCGCGGGCGCGGTGCGGCGCGAGTGGCTGTCGAGCCTTGCCGCCGAAATAGCCGAGAAGCGCCGTCAAGGGCAGGAAGTGCTGGTGGTCAGCTCGGGCGCGATCGCACTGGGTGCGCGGCGCCTGGGCCTGGCGCATGGCGGACGCGCCAGCCTTGCCGATGCCCAAGCGGCTGCGGCGGTCGGCCAGATCGCCCTGTCGGCCATCTGGTCCGAACTGCTCGAGGTGGAAGGGATTACCGCCGCGCAGCTGCTGTTGACCCTCGACGATCTGGAGGACCGCCGCCGTTATCTCAACGCATCGTCGACGCTGGCCCGATTGCTCGAGCGAGGAGCGGTCCCGGTGGTGAACGAGAACGACAGCGTCGCGACCGCCGAAATCCGCTTTGGCGACAACGACCGGCTCGCGGCGCGGGTGGCGCAAGCGGCAGGGGCCGATGCGGTGGTGCTGCTGAGCGACGTTGACGGGCTGTTCGACCGCGACCCGGCCGACCCTACCGCCGAACTCGTACGCGAGGTGAGCGGGATCGACGAGCAGGTTCGCGCCATGGCCGGCGCCTCGTCGGGCTCCGGCATGGGATCGGGCGGCATGGTGTCGAAGCTGCAGGCGGCCGAAATCGCCGGGCGCGCCGGTATCGCGCTGGCTATCGTCAACGGCACCCATGCGCGGCCGCTGTCGCGCGCCATCGCTGCGGATCGGGGTACCCTGTTCCAGCCGCAACGGCGCGACGGCGGGCGCAAGGCGTGGCTCGGTGGGCGGCTGGCCCCGGCGGGAGTGCTGACGGTGGACGAAGGCTGTGCCGCTGCCCTTGCCGAAGGAGCGAGCATCCTGGCCGCCGGGATCACGGCAGTCGATGGTGACTTCGCGCGCGGCGACTTGGTGACGGTGCATGGCCGCAAGGGCGATCGGCTTGCCCAGGGGCTGGTCGAGTATTCAGCCGGCGAATGCCGCGCCATAGCCGGGCGGAAAGCGAGCGAACAGGCGGACTTGCTCGGTTACGCCCCGCGCGCTGCGGTGGTCCACCGCGATCATATGGTCCTGCTGTGAGCGCGCCGCTGATCGCCCTCACCGGCGGCACCGGGTTTGTTGGCAAGGCCACCTTGGCCGCGCTCGCCCGGCAGGGCTATCCAGTCCGCGCGCTGGCGCGCACGCTGCCTGCCGACCGATCCGGCGCCACGGAGTGGGTTCGCGGAGACCTTGCCGACCGGCCAGCGCTCGACCGGCTGGTTGCCGGGGCGGAGGCGGTGATCCATGTCGCCGGGCTGACCACCGCGACCGAGGCCAGCGCATTCGAAGCCGCCAACGTAGCGGGCACGCTCGCGGTGATCGAGGCCGCCGCGCGCGCTGGCGTTCCGCGGTTCATATTCGTCTCATCGCTATCCGCGCGGGAGCCGCAGCTGTCGGAGTACGGCGCCTCCAAGGAGCGCGCCGAACGGCTGGTTCGGGCCAGCGGTCTCGACTGGACGATCGTGCGCCCCCCCGGCGTGTACGGCCCGTGGGACGTCGACTATCTCGAGATGTTCAAGCTCGCAAAAGTGGGGGTGGTCCCGGTGCCGCCGCCCGGGCGCAGCTCGCTCATCCACGTGCAGGATCTCGCCGAACTGCTGGTCGCTCTCATTCCCGGGGGTGAGGGGGTCAGTCACCAGCTGTTCGATCCGGACGACGGGCATCCGGGAGGCTGGTCTCACCGGGAGCTCGCCCGGGTGATCGGCTGGGCTGTCGGGAAGCGGCCGTGGGTGGTGCACCTTTCGCGCGGCCTTCTCGGCGCCGCATCGCGCGCGGATCGGCTGCTCCGCCGATCCCGCGCGCGACTGACCGCGGACCGGGTGGGTTACATGCTGCACCCCGACTGGCTCTCAGACGCCGAGCGGGCAGTCCCTCCCGAGCTCTGGCGTCCGCGCATCCCCACACGCGAGGGGTTGCGGGCGACAGCGCGCTGGTACCGCGACAAGGGCTGGTTGTGAGACGGTTGGACAGCGGGCAGCGGCGCGCATAGCGTCTGCCCCGGACCACGAGTCGCGCTGTTGCAGACTCGTGGACACAAGGGGAGATCCGATGCGCCAACTGTTACTCATCGCTTCACTGGCGGCGCTTGCCGCCTGCAACAACAACACCGCGCCAGCCGACGCCGAGAGCGAGGCCACCGCTGACGTCGCGGCCGCATCGACGCCGGCGACCGCGCCAGCAATGGCAGCCGATGGCAAGGACCCGGTCGGCAAGTTCCGCATCACCACGTCGGATGGCCGGGTGGTCGAAGAAGAGGTGAAGGCCGACGGCACTTACGTCAGCACCGCCGATGGCAAGACCGTCGAGACCGGCCGCTGGGTTCAGAAATCGCCGACCACCTACTGTTACACCAAGACCGGCGAGACCGCGGAACAGTGCAACACCGAAAGCGTCGATGCCAAGGGCGTGTGGACCACCACCGGCCCGGACGGGAAGACCGCGACCGTCGTGCGGCTCGGCGCCTGAACTAGAGGAACGGTTCGAACCCCGGCGGCAGTTCGCCGTCGGGGCCGAGCTGGACAGGCGAGTGGATGCCGCACTCGGTCTTGTCCCAACCCTTCCATCGGCCCGAACGCGGATCGTCACCGTCCGCCACCTGGCTGGTGCACGGCATGCAGCCGATGGATGGATAGCCTTCGGCCACCAACGGATGAAGCGGCAGGTCGTGCGCCGCGATATAGGCGGCAAGATCGGCCGCCTGCCAATCGATCAGCGGATTGATCTTCAGCCGGCCCTGGGCATCGGCGGTATCGACTTCGAACCGCGGCAGGTTCGCCCGCGTGCTGGACTGGAACGCCTTGCGCCCGGTGAGCGAGGCGTCGAACCGGGCCAGCGCTTTCTCCAGCGGACGGACCTTGCGGATTTCGCAGCAGCCATCGGGATCGTACGACCACCGGAGGCCGCTGTCGTCACGCGCCGCCAGGTCAGCCGGGTCCGGCTGAAGGATCTGCAGGTTTGAGAGTCCCAACCGCCCGACCAGCTGATCGCGGTAGGCCAGCGTTTCGGGAAAGTGCTTGCCGGTGTCGAGGAACAGCACGGGCGTTGCCGGATCGACCTGCGCGATCAAGTGCAGCAGAACGGCACTCTCGGCACCGAAGCTGGATACCACCGCGACATCGCCGGCAAGCCGGTCCTTGAGCACCGCGTCGAGCACGGCGGCGGTGTCCGCCCCGCGGAACATGCGGTTGAGCCGGATTGCATCCGAGTCGCTAAAACGGGGTCCGGTGTCGATCCGGTCGCGCACCCGGTCCATGGCGGGGTTAGCCATGACGCAGGCGCCAGATCGGCATGCGGTCGTCGGCCGCCGGGACATAGACGTGATCCCACCGGGTCAGCGCGGTCTCCGCGTCACGGGGGTCGATCGGCTTGTCGGGCGCGAAGCTGTCGAACCCGCAGCGGCGCATGAAGAAGATAAGGTCGACCAGCACGTCGCCGGTCGCCTTGATCTCGCCGGTGTAGCCCGCTTCACGCAGCATCCGCGCGGTCGAAAAGCCGCGCCCGTCACGGAACTTGGGGAAGTCCACTTCCACCAGCCGCACCCGTGACAGGTGCGGGTACAGGACGGTCACGTCCTCGCCGGCTTCGATGCGGACGGACACCGCCTCGTCCTGCTCCAGGAAGGCATCGAGCGATACAGCCGGTTCGTCGGCCGCCACATCGTCGCGGAAACGCAGACCGGCCGCGTATTCCTCAGTTGCGGCGGGGGTGGGGTTGCCGGACTCAGCCATAAATCGCCTCCTTGAACCCTTCCATGCCGACGCGGCGGTACGTGTCGATGAACCGCTCCCCGCCTTCGCGGACCACCCGGTAGTGTTCGACCGCGCGTCCGACCGCATCGACGATGCCGTCCTCGTCAAATCCAGGCCCGGCGATCTTGGCCTGGCTGGTGTTCTCGTCGCCTGAGCCGCCGAGCAGGAGCTGGTAGCTTTCGCTGCCCTTCCGGTCGACGCCCAGGATGCCGATGTTGCCGGCGTGGTGATGCCCGCACGCGTTGATGCAGCCCGACACCTTGATCTTGAGCTCGCCGATGTCGGCCTGCCGCTCCGCCTCGGCGAAGCGCTGGGCGATCTTCTGTGCGACGGGGATGGAACGGGCGTTGGCGAGACTGCAGTAATCGAGCCCCGGACAGGCGATCACGTCGGTCACCAGATCGAGATTGGCATCGGCGAGGCCAGCCGAGACCAGCGCTTGCCAGACCACGAACAGGTCCGCCTTGCGCACGTACGGCAGCACCAGGTTCTGCGCGTGGGTGGCGCGAATTTCGTCGAAGCTGTACCGCTCCGCCAGGTCGGCCACGAGGTCCATCTGCTCGGCCGAGATGTCGCCGGGGATGCCCGCGGGGGGCTTCAGGCTGATGTTGGCGATCGCATAGCCCGGCTGTTTGTGCGCGACCACCTGCCGCTCCACCCAGCGGGCGAAGGCCGGATCGCTGAGATCGATGGTGTCGCTCAGCTCCTGTTCGTAGGCGGGCGGGGTGAAGTAGGCGGCGATGCGATCGTATTCCGCCTGCGGAAAGTCCTCGTCCAGCAAAAGGAAATGCGCGAACTCTTCCTCGACCTGGCGAGTGAATTCTTCCTGCCCCAGGTCGTGCACGAGGATCTTCATCCGCTGCTTGTGGATGTTGTCGCGCCGCGCATGGCGGTTCCACACCCGCAGCACCGCCTGCAGATAGCTGAACAGCTGGTTGGCCGGCAGGAATTCCCGGCTGCGGTAGGCGATGAACGGGGTGCGCCCCATGCCGCCGCCAAGAAAAACCTCGAACCCGGTCTCGCCCGCCGGATTGCGGACGATGCGCAGCGCAAAGTCGTGCCAGCGCAGCGCCACCCGGTCTTCCGGCGAAGCGATGATCGCGATCTTGAACTTGCGCGGCAGGTAGCTGAATTCCGGCATGAACGTGGTCATCTGCCGCAGCATCTCGGCCCACGGGCGCGGGTCGATCACTTCGTCCGCCGCAGCGCCCGCATAGTGATCGGAACTGACGTTGCGGATCGATTCACCGCTCGTCTGGATCGCGTGCATCTCCACCGTGGCGAGGTCCGCCAAGATGTCCGGCGCTTCGGCCAGCTTGATCCAGTTGTACTGGATGTTCTGCCGGGTGGTGAAGTGGCCATACCCGCGGTCATATTTGCGCGCGATGTGCGCCAGCATGCGCATCTGGCGGCTGTCGAACGTGCCATAGGGAATGGCGACCCGCAGCATGTAGGCGTGGAGCTGCAGATAGAGACCGTTCTTCAGCCGCAGCGGCTTGAACTGGTCGTCGTCCATCTTGCCTTCGATGCGGCGGCGGACCTGGTCGCGGAATTCCTCAACCCGGGTGTCGACCATGGCCTGGTCGTATTGATCGTAGCGGTACATGTCAGATCACCCATTCGCGTAGGTCAGGATCGGCGGGCTTGATCATGAGGTCGGGCCGCACGGTCGGGCCGAGCGCGCGCACGCGGTCCTTGATATGTGCCGGGCGCACGCCCTCGGCGGTTTTCTCGCCGTCGATGATGTAGGGGTTGTTGACGCGGCAGGTCGCGGTCTCTCGTGCCATGATCGCTTCGGCATCGGCGCCGGCATCGACCGCATCGGCCACATGAAGCGACCAGTCGACCCCGGTCCACCAGGTGACCGCCCCTGTCTTGAGGTCGTTGCCCGTGATGATCCTCATGCCGCATACTCCGCGATTGCTGCGATGGTGGCGTCCTCGCGCGCCGTGACTTCACCGATCACGATCAGCGCCGGGCTCTTGACCTGCTCGCGCTCGACCAGTTCGGGCAGGGCGGCAAGCGGCCCCCGCAGCACGCGCATGGTCGGACGCGCTCCATTCTCGATCACCGCCAGCGGCATGTCCGGGGCAAGGCCGTCACGCATCAGCTTTTCAGCGATCTGCGGCGCCGTCTTCACCCCCATGTAGATCACCAGGGTTCGGCCCTTCCCGGCAAGGCCGGCCCAGTCTTGCTCCGCCAGGCCCTTGCACTGGCCGGCGACGAAGCTGACGACGCTGGACGCGTCGCGGTGGGTTAGCGGGATCTGCGCGGCGGCCGCGGCACCGTTGGCAGCGCTGATGCCGGGGACGACTTCGACGGTGAGACCGGCGGCACGGCAGGCTTCCGCCTCCTCGCCGCCGCGGCCGAACACGAACGGATCGCCGCCCTTCAGCCGCACGACGCTGCGCCCGGCGCGGGCGGCGCGAACGAGCAGCGCATTGATCTGGTCTTGCGGCAGCGTGTGCCGTGCGCGGCTCTTGGCGACGGAGATCAACTCGGCCGCCGGGTTCACCATCGCCAGCACCGCACGATCGACCAGGCCATCATGCACCACCAGCTCGGCGCGTTCCAGCAGCCGCGCTGCGCGCAGCGTCAGCAGGTCGGGATCTCCGGGGCCTGCGCCCACGAGATAGACTATGCCGTTGGTATCCGGACCGGTTGTTTTCATGGCACTTGATTGGGCACGGGCTGTCGCGCCTGCCAGCCAGATTGCCTGTCAGAGCGGGTAGGCGAAATTTCGATAGCTTGGGTAGCCGCCCGAAAAGCTACGCTTCCGGCTTGTCGATCCGTTGTGAAATGGCCGCCACCAATTGCTGGAACTGCTCGTTGTCGCGCAGATTGAGGTCGCGCTGCGGGAAGGGGATCTCCACCCCGCTTTCCTGAAACAGCTTCCACAACCGTTTCAGCACATCGGAACGCACGTTGCCGACGCCTTCTTCCGGGTCATCGATCCAGCAATGGATCACGAAATTGACCGAGCTGTCGCCATACGCCTCCAGCCAGACCACCGGCGGCGGCGTGGTCAGCACGCGCCGCGCGCTTTTCGCGGCCTCCAGCATTAGCTTTTCGGCGAGGTCGAGGTCGCAGCCGTAGGCGACCCCCACCGGCACCTGGATGCGCACGTTCTTGGACGAATACGACCAGTTTTCCACCTGGTTGACCATCAGGTTTTCATTCGGGATCAGGTATTCGCGCTGATCGCGAGTGGTCAGCGAAACCGCGCGAATGCCGATCTTGCGGATCTGGCCGAAGTTCATGTTGCCTGCCGAATCCGCGATCGCGATCACGTCGCCCGGCTTGATCGACCGGTCCATCAGCAGGATGATGCCCGCGATCAGGTTGCCGAAGGTCTTTTGCAGGCCAAAACCGATCGCGAGGCCAAACGCACCCGAAAAGACCGCAAGCGCGGTCAGATCGATGCCGAGAATGTCGATCCCCAGCAGGATTGCGAGCGCCCACACACCGATAGTGATCAGTTTTTCCGCCAGCAGCCGCTGGGTGGTGTCCAGCCGCGTCATTCGCCGCAGCAGATGGCGGGCCCCCTTGCTGATGAACCACGCCGCGATCCAGACGGCGATGATGATCGCCACGAAAACCAGCGCGTCCCACACCGACACGCGGGAACTTCCGAGAGTGACGGCCAGGCTGTCGAGCGTGTCGACGAACCCGCCAACAGTGCCGCTTTGTCCCGCCACGGCGTCTCGCAAGCCATCCGCGGCGCGAACGTCCCTATCTCCAGGCGCGGTCATGTGTCCTCCATGGCGGCGAATGCCTGTGCGAGATCCTCGATCAGATCACCTGCGTCCTCCAGCCCGATCGACAGTCGCACGCCAAGCTTGTCATGGCTTGGCCAGTCCGCCGGCGGCCACGCTGTGGCGGACCGTATCGCCGCCGGGTCGAACGGGGTCACCAGGCTTTCGAACCCTCCCCAGCTGAAGCCGATCCCGAACAGGCGCAGCGAGTCGATAAAGCGTGCGCGGGCGGCCGCGTCGCGGCCATGGAGCACGAAGCTGAGCAGCCCGCAGCCGCCGGTGAAGTCGCGTTGCCAGATCGTGTGACCGGGGGAGCCGGGCAGCATCGGGCACAGCACGCGCGCCACCTCGGCACGGTCCTGCAACCACTGCGCGATCGCGAGTGCGGAGGCAGTGCTCCGCTCCAACCGCAAGCCCATCGTGCGCAGTCCGCGCAAGGCCAGCGCGGCGTCGTCGGGGGAGACCATCTGGCCCAGGCTTTGCGCCGTCTGCCGCAACCGCGCGTGCCAGCGCTCGCCGGCGCTGGCCGAGCCCATCATTAGGTCCGAATGTCCACCCACGTGCTTGGTGAGGCTCATCACCGAGATGTCGCACCCACTCGCCAGCGGCTGAAACCCGAGCGGGCTGGCCCAGGTGTTGTCCATCACGCTGACAGCGCCCTTGGCATGGGCGATACGGGTGAGGACGGGGACGTCGCATACCTCCATCGTCAGACTGCCGGGGCTCTCGATCATCACTCCGCGGGTTCGCTCGCAGAAGGCGGCTTCGTAAACGGGCAGGTCGAGCGGATCGAAGAACCGCGCCTCCACCCCCATGCGCGCGAGCAGCCCCTTGGCCATCAGCCGCGTGGGTTCATACGCGTTATCGGTCACCAGCAGCACATCGCCCGGCCGTAGTACCGCGAGCAGCGCCCCCGCGATCGCCGCGACCCCGCTGGGATAGAGCACTGTGCCCGCTGCGCCTGCCTCGAGCTCGGTCAACGCCTCGGCCAGCGCCCACTGCGTCGGTGCTCCGCGGCGCCCGTAGAAGAAATGCCCGTCCGCGTTGTGGTGCTTGCCGGCTTCCAGCGCGGCCATGTCCGCGTAGAGATGCGTGCTGGCGCGCCAGACGGGAGGGTTGACCACCGGTCCCGTCCACTCATGACGCCGCCCGGCTTCGACCAGGCGGGTGGCGGGCTGGCGATCGGGCGCCTTGCTCAAGCGGGCGCCCCTGTTTCCTTCGGTGTGTCAGGGTCCGCGCCCCATTCGCTCCAACTGCCGTCATAAAGCGCGGCACTCTCCACTTCGAGGAGGTGGAGGGCGAACAGCAGGACGGAGGCGGTGACGCCGCTGCCGCAGGTGGTGACGATCGGGCGCGCCAGATCGATGCCGGCGCGTTCAAACGCGGCGCGCAGTTCGCCTGGCGGTCGGAAAGTGCCGTCGCTCCGGTAGAGGTCGCGGAAGAACAGGTTGCGCGAACCCGGGATGTGACCACCGGACAGCCCGTGGACAGCGTCTGCCGTCTCGCCGGTGAAGCGCGCCACGTCGCGCGCGTCGAGCACCTGTTCGTTGCCGCTGGCGATGTTGGCCAGCATATCCTGCTTGCTCCGGACGCGCTGCCAGTCGGCGTCGCGCTCAGCAGGCAGCGTGCGCGCCGGAGATGCGCTACCCGATACCAGCGGCTTGCCTTCCGCCTCCCACTTCGCCAGCCCGCCGTCGAGGATGGCGACCTGCGTCATGCCGTTCATGCGCAGGATGAACCACGCGCGCGCTGACGTTTTCACGTCGCTATCGTCATAGATCACCACCCGATCGTCGCGGGCAATGCCGAGTTCGGCCAGGCGCTGCGCGAACTGGGCCGGGGTCGGCAGAGCGTTGGAAACCGCGGAGCTGCTGTCCTTTAGCGTCGGCAGGTCGAGGAACACCGCGCCGGGAATATGGCCCGCGGCATACTCGGCCGCAGGATCGCGTCCGGCTGCGGGAAGATGCGTGGAGGCATCGACGATCTTCAGATCGGATGCATCAAGCTCGCGGGCGAGCCACTCGGTCGATACCAGGCTGTCCATGCCGGGAAGCCTTGCCGCCTGGCGGCGAGCGGGTCAATCGAGCGCGTGCTGGCTCACCGCGCTATAGGTTTGCGGCATCTCGTCGAGCCGGAACGGCTGGAGCCGCCGGCTCGCGCCCCCCGAAACGCCTACGACAAATGTACGGGCGATCGGTGACACGCCGCCGGCTTCGGCCCGCACCCGGAGCAGCGGAACATAGACCACCGCCTTGCCGTGGGGGATCGGACGAATCTCGCTCACCGGCAGGCGCAGCTCTCCGGCAAACTGCACGGATGCGCCGGGATTGAGCTGTTCGAACGTCTTGACCTGCGCCAACGGCACCTGGGGATCGGCCAGCTGCTGGTCCGTCGGGATCCGGGCGTGCGCGGTGACCAGGTCCGCGCCCAGGCGCAGGTCGCGCAGCGGTTGCGCACTCCGGTTGGTCACCACCATTTCATAAGTGAGGGTGGCAAACATCATGCTGCGCGACAGGCGCACGGCGCGCGCCTCAATGGTCAATTGCGGGCCGGTCGCGGCCAGCGGAGGCGCGGCAGCAAGCGTCGGCCCGGGCGCGGCCGGCACGCGCGGCCGCTCGATTTCCACCGTTGGTGCGTCTGCGGAGCTGCGACGGCGCCACCACAAAGCTGCGGCAGCGCCAGCCAGCACAAGCGCACCGGCCAGCGCGTAGAGCCAGCCCGGAAGCCCCTCCTCCTCAGCCGGTGCAGTGGGCAGGGGAGCCGGCAAGGGAGTGGCTGCCGCACCCGGCAGCGGCGCGGACGGGAGCGTCTCCGCGGCGGCGGGGGCGATCGGCGATGGGCTCGCGGTAGCGGCGGGTGACAGCGGCTGCTCAGCCGTGGTCGTCACGGGCGGGGCGGTTCGCGGAGGCAGCGGGTTGCTGGCGGGCGAGGCTACTGGCCGCGGCGCGGGGGCAGTGGTGGCCCGCGGGATGGGCGCGGGCGTCGGTGCCGGCGTGGGGCGCGCGGAAGGAACCGGCGTGGGGGTGGGCGTGGTGTCGCGCGGCCGGGTCAGGATCGGCGCATCAGGATCCACCGGTCCCTGGATGTCGGTCGGCGTCGGCGTGGGCGTGGGCAGCCGGAATCCACCCGGCGCGGTCTGCGCGGCCAGCGGAGCTCCGGCGAGTGCTAACGCGAGCAGACTGATGGGGGCGAGGTGTCTCATGGCTCCGGTAAGCAGCGGCGTCTTAAGCGTCGACGGCGCTGAATAGGCACTGAATTGGGCAAGTCCACAGCCGCCTTGAACCCTCCAGTGATAAAGCCCAGATGCGCGGCATGAGCGACACACCCCTTCCGCCAGCTTCCGGGCCGCTGCACCTCGGCCAGACGAGTTCGCTGCCCGCTTCGCCTGAGGAGGCGGTGCTCGATTACGTGCCGAACCCCCGCCGCGAGGGGCTGTACCTGGTGCGGTTCGCGGCGCCGGAGTTCACCTCGCTGTGCCCCGTGACCGGGCAACCGGACTTCGCGCATCTGGTGATCGACTATGCGCCAGGTGAGACGATCGTCGAATCCAAGAGCCTGAAGCTGTTCCTCGGCAGCTTCCGCAATCACTGCGGGTTTCACGAAGACGTGACGGTGGGCATCGGCCAGCGGCTCGCACAAGAGATGCAACCTCGCTGGTTGCGCATCGGCGGCTACTGGTATCCGCGCGGCGGCATCCCGATCGACGTGTTCTGGCAAACCGCTGCGCCGCCGGAAGGGCTGTGGGTGCCGGATCAGGGCGTCGCCAGCTACCGGGGTCGGGGATGAACGCGACCCGCATCGAAAGCGACACCTTCGGACCGATCGAAGTCCCGGCCGATCATCTCTGGGGGGCGCAGACCCAGCGGTCCTTGCACAACTTCCGCATTGGCGGAGAAACGATGCCGGTGCCGCTGATCCGGGCGCTGGGCACGATCAAGCGGGCGGCAGCGGAAGCCAACCGCGAACTGGGCGTGCTCGACGGCGGACTGGCGGATGCGATCGTCTCGGCTGCGCAGGAAGTGATCGACGGCCAGCTGGACGGCGAGTTTCCTCTGGTCGTGTGGCAGACCGGATCGGGCACCCAGTCGAACATGAACGCGAACGAGGTGATCGCCAATCGCGCGATCCAGCTGCTCGGCGGACAGATCGGGTCCAAGCAGCCGGTCCACCCGAACGACCATGTCAACATGAGCCAGAGTTCGAACGACACGTTCCCCAGCGCGATCAACGTCGCGGCGGCGGGCGAGGTAGTGCGGCACCTGCTCCCGGCGCTCAAGGTAATGCACGCCGATCTCGCCGCCAAGGCCGATCAGTGGAGCGACATCGTCAAGATCGGGCGCACGCACACCCAGGACGCGACCCCGCTGACGCTGGGGCAGGAGTTTTCCGGCTACGCAGCCCAAGTGGCCGCGGGGATCGAGCGGATCGAGCTGACGCTGCCCGGGCTGTACGAGCTGGCGCAAGGCGGCACGGCGGTGGGCACCGGCCTTAACGCACCGGCTGGGTTCGCCGAAGCCGTGGCGGAGCGGATCGCGGCCATCACCGGCCTGCCGTTCGTCACCGCGCCCAACAAGTTCGCCGCGCTGGCCGGGCAGGACGCGCTGGTGTTCGCGCACGGGGCGCTCAACGCGCTCGCGGCCGCGCTGTACAAGATCGCGAGCGACATCCGCCTGCTGGGCTCCGGCCCGCGGTCCGGGCTGGGAGAGCTGGCCTTGCCGGAAAACGAACCCGGCAGCTCGATCATGCCGGGCAAGGTCAACCCGACGCAGGTCGAGGCACTGACCCAGGTCTGCATCGAGGTGTTCGGCAATCACGCCGCGCTGACGTTCGCCGGCAGCCAGGGGCAGTTCGAGCTCAACACCTATCGCCCCGTGATGGCGTGGAATTTCCTGCGGTCGGTGCGGCTGCTGGCGGATTCCGCCGAAAGCTTCACCGAGCACCTGCTGAAAGGGTTGGAGCCGCGGCGGGACAACATTCAGCGTGGGCTGGAGAACTCGCTGATGCTCGTGACCGCGCTGGCGCCAGAGATCGGTTACGACCGGGCCGCGGCGATCGCCAAGCAGGCGCACAGGGAGGGCTCCACCTTGCGCGAAGCGGCGCTGGCGAACGGGGTGAGCGGCGCCGACTTCGATCGGCTCGTCCGGCCGGAGACCATGGTCTAGCCGTCCGCCAGTTCGATCCACACGGGCGCGTGGTCGCTGGTTTTCTCCCAACTGCGCGCTTCGCGATCCACCTTGGCCGCGCGGAGCCGGTCCTTGAGCGACGGGCTGAGCAGGAAGTGGTCGATCCTCAGCCCCGCGTTGCGCGCAAAGGCATTCCGGAAGTAGTCGAAGAAAGTGTAGATCGTCTCGTCCGGGTGCAACGCGCGCACGGCATCGGTCCACCCCTGATCAACCAGCCGGAACCACGCGTCGCGCACTTCCGGCGCGAACAGCGCGTCGTCGAGCCAGCGTTCGGGTTTGTAGACGTCGCGTTCGGTCGGCATAACGTTGAAATCGCCCAGCAGCAGCACCGGCAGATCGCTCGCGATCAGTTCGGCGGCGTGGGCGGTCAGGCGTTCAAACCACCGCAGCTTGTAATCGAATTTGGGGCCGGGGCGGGGGTTGCCGTTGGGGAGATACAGGGCGCCGAAGATGATGCCGTTGATCGCCGCCTCCAGGTAACGGCTCTGCTCGTCCTCGGGATCGCCGGGCAGGCCGCGCCGTGTTTCGTGGATCTGGCCGACACGGCTCAACAGTGCCACCCCGTTCCAGCGGCTCTGCCCGTGCCAGAGGACATCGTACCCGAGCCGGCGGATGGGTTCGGCGGGGAACTTGTCGTCCGGAGCCTTGAGTTCCTGCAAGGCGACGACGTCGGGCTTCGCCTGCTCCAGCCAGCGCAGCAGCACCGGCAACCGGCCCTTCACCCCGTTCACGTTGTAAGTTGCGATCTTCACGTCGCATCAACGCCCCGACTGCCGCAACGGTGCCCGGCAGCTGGAGCGAACCGCTCCCTCACGCTAGTTGGGCGCGCGCCGCCACCGGCGGTGCGAGTGGGCGATTCGAGGCAGGTGGTGCAGGCTATTCAAGGCGTTCTTCCGGAAGGTTTCTTCGACATCGCGATCGTCTCATCGGCGAGACAGGTCTCCTGATGACGGCGCTCTACCGTGTTCGCGTAGCGCACGTTGCGATAATCGCTGCTGAAGCTGGGCGTGAAGTTGAAGGGTCCGATGTTGATCGAAGCCGGCAGGGGAAGTGGCAAGGACCAGTTGTCCCCATCGCGCCGCACCAGGTGGATGATGCTGGCTTCTCACCCGCAGCGAACTGCCGGCGATAGCCCGCACCAAATCGTGACCCTCGAAATTCCTGCGCAAAGACCTGCGCAGCACTCCGCAGGCTGCCGAACTCCCTGACGCCAGCCGCGAAGCAAACGCCGCAAGCACGTTGAAGGTGGCGTCGATCCGTGGAAAGCACACGGTGAAGCAACTCAGCAAGGAGCGGTCCCGTGGCGATCCAGACCAACGAATACCCGGCGCGGGGCTATGCAGCCACCTCCCCCGAAAGCGGCATGGCGCCCTTTCGCTTCAATCGGCGTGGCTTGCGGGACAATGACGTACTTATCGACATCACCCATTGCGGCATCTGCCATTCGGACCTGCACACCGCACGGAATGATTGGGGCCGCACCGTGTACCCGGTGGTGCCGGGGCACGAGATTGTTGGCACCGTCAGCGCTGTCGGCGATGCGGTAACCATGCACCGCGTTGGCGACCGGGTGGCGATCGGCTGCATGGTCGACGCCTGCCTTGAGTGCGACCACTGCAAGGCGGGGCTGGAGCAGTACTGCAAGAACGGCATGACCGGTACGTACAACGGCAAGGATCGCCAGGACGGGACAATCACCTTCGGCGGTTATTCGGACCGGATCGTCTGCCGGGAAGAATTCGTCCTCAAAGTCCCCGAAGCGCTGGCCTCCGACGTCGCTGCCCCGCTTCTCTGCGCCGGGATCACGACGTATTCGCCGCTGCGACAGTGGAAGATAGGGCCCGGCAGCAAAGTGGCTGTGGCGGGGCTGGGCGGCCTTGGTCACATGGGTGTGAAGCTTGCTGTAGCCATGGGCGCCGAGGTCACGGTGCTGAGCCGCAGCGAAGACAAGCGGGCGGATGCACTCGCACTCGGCGCCCAGCACTTCCTGATCACGACCGACAAGGCCGCGATGCGCGCTGCGGGCGGACAATTCGACATGGTGCTGAACACCATCCCCGTGCGCCACGATGTCGCACCTTACCTCCTGCTGTTGAAGATCGATGGCGTGCAGGTGCTCGTCGGAATGATCGACAAGATGCCGGAGCTGCACACCGGCATTCTGCTCGGGCGCAAGATCCTCACCGGAAGCGGTATCGGCGGGCTGGCGGAAACACAGGAGATGCTCGAGTTCTGTGCGGAGCACGGCATCGCGCCGGAAATCGAGACGATAGCCATAAACACGGTCAACGACGCTTACGACCGGATGGAAGCGAGCGACGTCAAGTATCGCTTCGTGATCGATATGGCTTCTCTCGCCGAAGGGTCAGACCCACTAGGCCGTGGAGCGTCCGCTGCGCTGTAAGCCACTGATAATATGGTGCCGGCTGCAGGATTCGAACCCGCGGCCCCCTGATTACAAATCAGGTGCTCTACCAACTGAGCTAAGCCGGCGCTGACCAATGGTCGGGCGGCCTTTGCGACAATTGCCGGCCAAGGTCCAGAGGGTCAGCGCTTGGCGAGGGCGCGGGCGATCAGCAGGTCCAGCACCAGGAATCCGGCAACTGTCGCCAGTGAAGCCTTGGCCACGCGGCCCTCGTCGCCAGTCGCTTTGGTCGTCGCGTATCCGGCGGCACCGAGGTCCAGCACATCCCCGGCGGCGCGGGCCAGGAACGGGATCGGGCTACGCGGAGCGGCGAGCACGCCGACCCCCGCGGCGATCTCACGCGCGCCAAAGCCGCGCACGACGTTCTTGCCTTCCGGCACACCGTGCGCCCGGGCGATTTCGCGCCCTTTCAGCAATTCCGCGGCGCCAAGGGCGAGGGAAAACCAGCCGATCGGCTTGGCAAGACGGGCGAGCATGGGAAATCTCCTTGCAGGTGAACGCATTGTGCAAGTTCAACGGCGCAGCCGATCGTTTCGATCCGGTTTTTGTCCCGACAGCGCGGATCAGCGCGCGCCGAACGTCCATCCTTCGGTGAGGGCGATCGCGTCCGTCAACGCCGGCGGGTGCCACAGCGCCTGGTCATCCGCCACGGCACGCAGCCAGGCCGCGGCCAGCAGGGCATCCGAGCGGTGATCGTCGATCGGCCCGCTCCCCCGCACAGGCTTGCTGCCGACGGCGGCCAGCGCATCATTGAGTTCGGCAAAGGACCTCAGCTTGCTGCGGCTGGCGTTACGCCCTGCAGCGATGGCGGCAATCGTGGTGTAGATCTCGACCACCACCGATCCGTGGGCGGGAAGGGGGTCGAACGGCCACAGCGGCACCCGTCCGCTGAGCCGGTGCAGCACGCGCATGCCGGTCAGGCTCGCCTTGCCGACCTGGCTCGCGCCGACGAGATTGAAGTTGCTGGTCGGGCGGCAGCCGAGCGCGATCTGGCCGATCCGCTCGGTCACTCGCAAGCGGCCGATGCCGCCGCCAAACAGGTCGCCTTCGCGCCCGCCGTGCCGCCGGTAGTGACGCGAGACCTCTGCGTGATCGACGAAGCTGCCGGCGCCCAGATGCGGGTCGCTCGCGCACAAATCCTCGACCAGCGCCCACAGCGCGCGCGCATCGGGCGGGCTGTCAGGCCAGCCGGGGAAATACGCCCCCTGGTCGGCAAATGCGAGCGAGCCGGAGATGTCGATGCCAAGCAACGTGCCGGGCGGCATGGTGCGGGCGATCCATTCAGCGACCTCGACCCGCGACCACCGGTGGCCGGGGCGCACGATGCGCGGGGCGCGGTCCCCCGCATCGCAGATCGCCAGCGCTATTCCGGCGTGCCGCTCCCCCGCGGCGCCGGACCAGTCGATCGCCGCGAAGTGCTGGAAACGGCCGGGCGTCACCCGCCCTGCCGCTCGGCGCGCAGCTTGTTCCAATGGTCGATCCGCCGGCGCACTTCACGTTCGAACCCGCGGTCGGGGGGATCGTAATACGTCTGCCGCGTCATTTCCTCCGGCCAGTAATCGGCGCCGGAGAAGCCACCGTCAGCATCGTGATCGTAGGCGTAGCCCCGACCATATCCGATGTCCTTCATCAGCTTGGTCGGCGCGTTGAGGATGTTCTGCGGCGGCATCAGGCTGCCGGTCTCCCGCGCGCTCTTCCACGCGGCCTTCTGCGCCTTGTAAGCGGCATTCGATTTGGGCGCGGTGGCACAATAGAGGCACGCCTGCACGATCGCGAGTTCGCCTTCCGGACTGCCTAGAAAGTCGTAGGCGTCCTTGGCCGCCAGGCATTGGACGAGTGCCTGCGGGTCGGCGAGGCCGATGTCCTCCACCGCGGCGCGCACCAGCCGGCGCAGCACGAACAGCGGCTCCTCCCCCGCGACCAGCATCCGCGCGAGGTAGTACAGCGCCGCGTCGGGGTCCGAACCGCGCAACGATTTGTGCCACGCGGAGATGAGGTTGTAGTGCCCCTCTCGATCCTTGTCATACACCGCCACGCGCCGCTGGAGAAACCGGCCGAGACCGGCCGGATCGAGCGGCTCCCCGATCCGAGCGGCGTAGAGCGTTTCCGCCTGGTTGAGCAGGAACCGGCCATCTCCGTCCGCGCTGGCGATCAGCGCCTCGCGCGCCTCGGGTGTCAGAGGCAGAGGACCTTCGAGCGCTTCGGCTTTATCCAGCAAATCGCCCAGCGCCTGCGCATCGAGGCGGTGCAGGATCAACACCTGGGTGCGGCTCAGCAATGCGGCGTTGAGTTCGAAGCTCGGGTTCTCGGTCGTTGCGCCGACCAGCGTCACCGTGCCGCGTTCGACGAAGGGCAGGAAGCCGTCCTGCTGCGCGCGGTTGAAGCGGTGGATTTCGTCCACGAACAGCAGCGTGCGCTGGCCCGCTTCGGCGGCCTTGTCGGCTTCAGCGAAAGCCTTCTTCAGATCGGCCACGCCGGAAAACACCGCGCTGATCGCGACGAACCGCATCCCGACGGCATCGGCCAGCAGACGGGCGATGCTGGTCTTGCCGGTGCCCGGGGGACCCCACAGGATCATGCTGGACAGGCGCCCTGCGGCGACCATCCGGCAGATCGCGCCCTCCGGTCCGGTAAGATGCGCCTGGCCCACCACCGCATCGAGTGCGCCGGGGCGCAGCCGGTCGGCCAGCGGTGCATCCGCGCGAGGCTCGTCCGCCGGGATCGGCGGCGCGACGGTTTCGGGGAAAAGGTCGGGCATGTGCCAGCTACATAGGAAATCACCATCCGGTGCGGGAGGGGTCTTGAAAACCGATAGGTCAAAGATATATCGTGAGGTATCTTATAGGAGATAATGATGCGACATGGGTATGAGCGCGACGTGCGTCGCGCATTCAAGGCGGCGATGGCGGCCAAGATGGCGGGGAAGCTAGCTGGTGGCGGCTGGGGCGATGCCGATGGTCCGTTTGGCCCCGATGGCCCCTTCGGACCCAAGGGCCCGTTCGGGCGGAGCGGCCCATTCGGTCCCGGCGGACCGTTCGGCGATGGCGGCGGGCGGGGCGGCCGGCGCGGGAGAATGTTCGGGCAGGGCGAGCTGCGCCTCGCCTTGCTCAAGCTGATCGCCGATCAGCCGCGCCACGGGTACGAGCTGATCAAGGCGATCGAGGAACTGACCGGCGGCGATTATGCGCCCAGCCCCGGCTCGGTCTATCCCACGCTGCAGCTGCTGACCGACGAAGGCGCGATCGCGGAACAGGCGGACGACGCCTCCGCGCGCAAGCTGTTCACCGCAACGGAGCAAGGGCGGCAGGAGCTGGCCGACAAGGCGGACGAAGTGAACCGGGTCTTCAGTCGCCTGGCCGAACATGGCGAACGCCAGCATCGCGGCCGCTCTCCGCACCTGTTCCGCGCGATGGGCAACCTTGGCAGCGTGCTCAAGAACAAGGCCCGCGCAGGTCAGCTCGACGATGAGGCGGTGCATCAGATCGTCGATATGATCGATGAGATGGCCAAGCGGATCGAACGCCTGTGACCGTCAGCAGCACCGCGCACGTGCCGACCGCCAGTGGATCGAATTACCTGCAACAGCTGTGCAAGCACTGGCAGCACAACCTCGACGTCCAGTTCGACGAGTCGCGCGGGACGATCGTGTTCCCCCACGATGCGCGGGGCGCGAACTGGGCGGGCGACGGCACCGTGACGTTGATCGCGCACGACGCCGCGCTGGAGTGCCGGATCGACGCCAGCGAACCAGGTCAGCTTGACGGCCTAAAGGGTGCTCTTGCGCGGCACCTCGATCGGTTTGCCTTTCGCGAGGCTCCACTGCGCTTCGACTGGTCGGAGCGCTGAACGCGTGGTATTCTTCACCGGGGTCGCTTCTCGGGGGAGGATAGCATGACCGACATGGCAGCGCAGGAGCGGATCCTGACGACAACGCGCGGATCGGCGCCATGGCATTTGTGGGCGGTGGGACTTCTGTCGCTCGCGTGGAACGCGATGGGCGCCTTCGACTATTCGATGACGCATATCGGGGGCGCCGATTATCTGCGGCAGATGCAGATGGGTGACGACGTCATTGCGTGGATCTCGGCGGTGCCCGCATGGGCTACGGCGGGCTGGGCGCTTGGCGTCTGGGGAGCGGTCGGGGGTTCTATCCTCCTGCTCGCCCGCAGCAGGTTTGCCGTCGCTGCGTTCGCGCTCTCGTTCGTCGGCGTGCTGGCGATGACGATCTACACGCTCGGCCAGGCGGCGCCTCCGTCGATGAGCACGCCGGGTGCGCTGGCGTTCGAGTGGACGATCAAGATCGTCGCCGCACTTTTGCTGCTATACGCATGGGCCATGCAGCGGCGCGGGGTTCTGCGTTAGGCGCGGTTCGCTTCGACCAGGCGGAGGTACACATCCGCCACCGCTTGGTTGATCGCGTCCCACGAAAAGTCGCGGCTGCGCAACTCGCCCGCGGCGCCGTGCGCGGCCCGCAGATCAGGTTCGGCGATATAGCGGGCGATCGCGTCGGCATACCCTTCGACCACTTTGCTGTCGGGCGGGACAAGGGTTCCTGAAACGCCGTTCTCGACCAGGCTGGTGCTGCCGGTCGCGCCGGCCGCGACCACCGGGAGGGCGCTGGCCATCGCTTCCAGAGTGACGTTGCCAAACGTTTCGGTGATGGACGGATTGAACAACAGGTCCGCACTCGCGAGCGCTTGGCCCAGCGCCGCACCCGCGCGGAAGCCTATGAAGCACGCCTCTTCGCCGAGCTGCTCCCTGAACCACCCGCGCGCCGGACCTTCACCGATCACCAGCACCTTGTGCGGCACCCCCCGCGCGCGCAGCAGCGCGGTGGTCTCGGAGAACTTGTCGAGCCCTTTTTCCATTACCAGCCGCCCAAGAAACGCGATCACCGCGTCGTCAGGCGCAAACCCGAGTTCGCGCCGCCAGGGCAGGTCGCGCTTGTCCGGGCCGAAGATCGTCCGGTCGACGCCCCGCGACCAGATCGAGGCATCGGCGTTCATCCGCTGTTCGCGCAGCACCTCGACCATCGATTGCGACGGCGCCACCAGCGCATCGCAACGGCGATAGAGCCGGCGCAGGATCGCCTCGACCAGGGGTTCGGTGAAACCCATGCCATAGTAGCGCGGGTAGGTTTCGAACCGGGTGTGGACCGACGCCAGAACCGGGATGCCCCGCTTGCGCGCCCAGGTGACGGCGCGATGCGAGACGAAATCGGGTGACGAGATGTGGAGGATGTCCGGCCCGAACTCGGCCAGATCGCGGCGAATTTCAGCAGTGAGCGACAGGGGAAAGCGGAATTCGCCGCGCCCCGGCAGCGGCACCGACGGAATCGACACGAGATCCCCGGTCGGCGGGAAGGCCGGTTCTGGCACGGTCGGTGAGTAGATTCGGACGCGGGCGCCCTGCCGCAGCAGGTACTCCACGAGGCGGTTCAGCGCCTGGTTCGCACCGTCGCGCACCATGTTGTAGTTGCCGCTGAACAGCGCGATCTTCAGGTCAACGGGCGTCATCGCCGCGCCCATACGCACTCGGTCCGCTTTTGGCGAGAGCAAGCAACTGGCGCAAAGCAGGACCACCCCGCCGCATACTATCGCGCCATCCTTGACTCGCTGCGCCGCAACATTACTGCGGCCGGCGGGCCACGCGGTCCCAACGCCGCGCGTGCTCTCTGTAAGGAGAGACTACATGACTGATACCCTGCCGCCGCCGGCGCAAAAGCCGGCGCGCCCGTTCTTCTCTTCCGGACCCTGCGCGAAGCCGCCGGGCTGGTCTCCCGACAAGCTGAGCACTCAGTCGCTCGGGCGGTCGCACCGTTCGAAGATCGGCAAGGCGCGCCTGCAGCTTTGCATCGACCTGATGCGCGAAGTGCTGCAAGTTCCCGACACCCACCGCATCGGCATCGTGCCTGGATCGGATACCGGGGCCGTCGAGATGGCGATGTGGACAATGCTGGGCGCTCGCCCGGTGACGACCATCGCCTGGGAAAGCTTTGGCGAAGGCTGGGTCACCGACGCGCTCAAGCAGCTCAAGCTCGATCCCACGATTATCCGTGCCGATTACGGCCAGCTGCCCGATCTCGGCCAGGTGGACTGGTCGCACGATGTGGTGTTCACCTGGAACGGCACCACCAGCGGCGTGCGCGTGCCGAATGGGGACTGGATCGCGGCCGACCGCGAAGGCCTGGCGATCGCCGACGCGACCAGCGCCGTGTTCGCGCAGGACATCGCGTGGGACAAGGTCGATGTTCTCACCTTCAGCTGGCAGAAGGTGCTCGGCGGGGAGGGGGCGCACGGTGTGCTCATCCTCGGGCCGCGCGCGGTGGAGCGGCTGGAAAATCACACGCCCGAATGGCCGCTGCCCAAGGTGTTTCGCCTGGTGTCGAAGGGCAAGCTGGCCGAGGGCGTGTTCAAGGGGGAGACGATCAACACCCCCTCGATGCTCGCGGTCGAGGACGCGATCTTCGCGCTGGAGTGGGGCAAGTCGCTTGGCGGATTGCAGGCGCTCAGGGCGCGGGCCGATGCCAATGCCGCGGCGCTCGACGCGATCGTGCAGGAGCGTGGCTGGCTTGGGCATCTTGCGTCCGATCCGGCGACGCGCTCAAACGCCAGCGTCTGCCTGACGGTCGAAGGCGCGGACGAGGCGATGATCAAGACGATGGCCAAGCTGCTCGAAGAGCAGAACGCCGCGTACGACATCGCCGGATACCGCGATGCCCCGCCGGGCCTGCGTATCTGGTGCGGAGCCACGGTCGAGACCGCCGATATCGAGGCGCTCGGTCCCTGGCTCGACTGGGCCTACGCCAGCGCTCGCCCCTGATCCGTCGTCCCAGCGCAAGCTGGGACCGCGTGCCGCAACGCCCGGCACCTTTGCACAAGACCCCCGCTTTCACCGGGATGACGAGGTAACAAGATGACCACCAAGCCCAAAGTCCTCATCTCCGACAAGATGGATCCCAACGCCGCGCGCATTTTCCAGGAACGCGGGTGCGACGTGGACGTGATCACCGGCGAGACGCCCGAAGAGCTCAAGGCGCGTATCGGCGAATACCATGGTCTTGCGATCCGCAGTTCGACCAAGGTCACCAAGGAAATCCTGGACGCCGCGACCAACCTGAAGGTGATTGGCCGCGCCGGCATCGGGGTCGACAACGTCGACGTGCCCCACGCCTCGTCCAAGGGCATCGTGGTGATGAACACGCCGTTCGGCAATTCGATCACCACCGCCGAACACGCCATCGCGCTGATGTTCGCGCTGGCGCGGCAGATTCCCGAAGCCAACGCGCGCACCCAGGCGGGCGAGTGGCCCAAGAACGGGTTCATGGGTGTCGAGGTCACCGGCAAGACGCTGGGCCTGATCGGCGCCGGCAACATCGGCTCGATCGTCGCAAGCCGTGCAATCGGACTGCGCATGAAGGTGGTTTCTTACGATCCGTTCCTGACCGAAGACCGCGCGGTGGAACTCGGCATCGAAAAGGTCGATCTGGAAACGCTGCTCACCCGGGCGGACTTCATCACGTTGCACACGCCGATGACCGATCAGACCCGCAACATCCTCTCGCGCGAACGGCTCGAGAAGACCAAGCCGGGCGTGCGTATCATCAACTGTGCGCGCGGCGGGTTGATCGACGAGGCTGCGCTGAAGGACGGCCTGGAAAGCGGGCACATCGCGGGCGCCGCGCTGGACGTGTTCGCGGTGGAGCCGGCCAAGGAGTCGCCGTTGTTCGGCGCGCCCAACTTCATCTGCACGCCGCACCTCGGCGCCTCGACCAACGAAGCGCAGGTCAACGTCGCGTTGCAGGTGGCTGAGCAGATGGCCGATTTCCTGGTCAACGGCGGGGTTACTAACGCGCTGAACATGCCGAGCCTGTCAGCCGAGGAGGCACCCAAGCTACGCCCCTACATGAAGCTGGCCGAAAATCTCGGCAGCTTGGTCGGGCAGCTGGCGCACGGCAATCTGACGCAGATTTCGATCGAGCGCGAAGGGGCGGCCGCCAGCCTGTCGGGCAAGCCGATTGAGGGCGCGGTGCTTGCCGGGTTGATGCGGCAGTATTCGGACACGGTGAACATGGTCAACGCGCCGTTCCTTGCGCGTGAGCGCGGGCTGGACGTGCGCAGCGTGCGGCACGAGCGCGAAGGCCCTTACAACACGTTGGTCCGCGTCACGGTGGCGACCAGCCAGGGCGACCGCTCGGTCGCGGGCACTTTGTTCGGCACGGACACGCCGCGACTGGTGGAGATCTTCGGCATCGGGGTGGAGGCCGAACTCGCCGGGCACATGCTGTATATCGTGAACGAGGACGCGCCCGGCTTCATCGGCCGGATTGGCACGCTGCTTGGCGAAAGCGGGATCAACATCGGCACCTTCAACCTCGGACGCCGCGACGCGGGTGGGGAGGCGGTGCTGCTGCTGAGCGTCGACCAGCCGATCACGCGCGAGATCATCGCCCGCGCCAGCCAGCTGGAAGGCGTGAAGACCGTCATGGCGCTGGAGTTCTGACGCGGCTAGGGCGCCCAGCATGACGGACCAGGCATGACCGACCCCACCGCCGACTTGCTGCCGATCGGGCTCGAGGACCGGCTGCCCGCTGCCGCACGCGCGCTGACGCGGGCACGGCGGGCGGTGCTCGATGCGATGGACACCCATGGCTATGACCGGGTGATCCCGCCGCTGGTCGAATTCGAAAACTCGCTCGCCACCCGGATGAACGGGGTCGCCACCCGGCGGATGTTCCGCTTCGTCGATCCCGCGTCGCTGCGCACGCTGGCGCTGCGCAGCGACCTGACGGTCCAGGTGGGCCGGATAGCCGCCACCAGCCTGGCGGGTGCGCCGCGCCCGTTGCGGTTGTGCTACGCCGGAGAGGTCGCGACGATCACCAGCGACCAGCTCGACCCCGCCCGCCAGCGGCTCCAGCTCGGCGCCGAGCTGATCGGCAGCGACAGCGCTGCGGCGGCGGGTGAAGTAGTGGCGTTGGCGGTTGAGGCTCTCACCGCCGCGGGCGCGGCGCGGGTGTCGGTCGACTTCACGTTACCCGACCTGGTCGACACGCTGGCCGCCACGGCGCTGCCGCTGGCCGCCGATCGCATCGACGCGGTCCGGCGCGAACTGGACGGCAAGGATGCAGGCGCGCTCAGGGATGTCGGCGGAGAGGCGTATCTCCCGTTACTCTATGCCGCCGGCCCGTTCGAGCAGGCGCTGGAGCGCTTGGCGGCGATCGACGCCGGCGGAGCGTTGGCGAGCCGCATCGCGGGTCTGCGCCAGATCGCGGCGCGGGTCGGGGATCGCGCCCGGCTGACGCTCGACCCGACCGAGCGTCATGGCTTTGAATACCAGAGCTGGTTCGGTTTCACGCTTTATGCCGAAGGCGTTCGCGGCACTCTGGGGCGGGGCGGCACCTACAGCATCGGCGGCACCAACGAGCCGGCGACCGGGTTCACGCTCTACATCGATCCGCTGGTCGACGCGCTGGGCGAGGCTCCCGCGCGGGACATGCTCTATTTGCCGCCCGGCCATGACCCCGAGATCGCCAGCCGGCTACGTGCGATCGGCTGGCGGACCCTGGCGGCGCTTAGTGACAGCGATGACCCCGCAGCACTCGGCTGCTCGCACAAGCTGGTTGGCAGCGACCCCCAAACTCTCTAGCGCCCCCGCGCCGCTCGAAAGGATACCTGTACATTGGCCAACGTCACCGTGATCGGCGCCCAGTGGGGCGACGAGGGCAAGGGCAAGATCGTCGACTGGCTCGCCAGCCGGGCCGACGCGGTCGTGCGCTTTCAGGGCGGGCACAATGCGGGCCATACGCTGGTGGTCGGTGACACGACCTACAAGCTGAGCCTGCTGCCGAGCGGCATCGTCACCGGCACGCTGTCGATCATCGGCAACGGCGTGGTGCTCGATCCATGGCACCTGCGAGATGAAATCGCCAAGCTGGAAGGGCAGGGGGTGTCGATCACTCCCGACAACTTCGCTATTGCCGACAATTGCCCGCTGATCCTGCCGCTACACCGTGACCTCGATGGCCTTCGCGAAACGGCGGCGGGCACCGGCAAGATCGGCACCACCGGGCGCGGCATCGGCCCTGCGTACGAGGACAAGGTGGGCCGCCGGGCGATCCGCGTCTGCGATCTGGCGCATCTCGATGCGCTTGAACCGCAGCTTGACCGCCTGTGCGCGCACCATGATGCGCTGCGCGCCGGGTTCGACCAGCCGCCGGTCGACCGTGAGGAACTGCTCGGCCAGCTGCGCGAAATCGCGCCGTCGGTGCTGCAATATGCGCAGCCGGTGTGGAAGCGGCTGAAGAAAGTGCGGAAAGCAGGCGCCAAGATCCTGTTCGAAGGCGCGCAGGGCGTACTGCTCGACGTGGATCACGGCACGTACCCGTTCGTGACCAGCTCCAACACCGTAAGCGGCACCGCGGCCGCCGGCTCGGGCCTGGGGCCGAACGCCACCGGCTTCGTGCTGGGGATCGTCAAGGCCTACACCACCCGCGTCGGCAGCGGCCCGTTCCCGACCGAGTTGGACGATGCCACCGGCCAGCAGCTGGGCGAGCGCGGACACGAATTCGGCACCGTCACCGGCCGCAAGCGGCGCTGCGGCTGGTTCGACGCGGTATTGGTGCGTCAGTCCTGCGCCATCAGCGGGGTCACCGGCATCGCGTTGACCAAGCTGGATGTGCTCGACGGGTTTGAGACGGTGAAAATCTGCACCGGATACCGTCTGCGCGGCAAGATCCTCGATTACCTGCCCAGCCATGCGGCGGACCAAGCCGCGGTCGAGCCAATCTATGAAGAAATGGACGGCTGGCAGCAGACCACCGCCGGCGCGCGCAGCTTCGGCGACTTGCCTGCCCAGGCAATCAAGTACGTCCAGCGGGTGCAGGAACTGATCGAAACGCCCGTGGCGTTGATTTCCACCAGCCCGGAACGCGACGATACCATCCTGGTGCGCGATCCGTTCGACGACTGAGCGCCGATTTCTCAACCGATCTTGGCAATCGTCAGGATATGGCTCCGATTCTGAGCCGTTTTCCTGTCCGATGTGCTGTGCAAAGCCGCGCAATTGAGTAACACTACGTATATGCCAGCGCAGGACTTCTCGTATCCATCACAAGATGGTGGAAGCGTTCACTCCGTCCCCATATCCATCCTTGCCGATGATCCGGCAACGCGCCGGCAATTGTGCAGCGACGCGGAAATCGCCGGATTCTATCCGGTATCCGGGGCGAGCCTCGTCGATGCGCTGTACGAACCGCATCAGGCCCTTGCGAACTGCGTGCTGCTGCATTGCGGAGAACTGGGTCCGCTCGACTGCGCGGCGCTGCTCGACCTCGACCGGCGGATGCGCGAAAGCGGTACCGCGGTCATCGCCTCGGTTGTCCCGGCAGCTCTCGACGACGTGTTTGCCTGTATCGATCAGTCCCATCCGGAAATTCTGGTGGCTCCGTCCCGGGGCGATCGGCTGGTGGCGCTCGGCCGAGTGATGGCGAGCCGGACCAGCAATCGGGTGCAGGAAGGTGCGGCGAGCGAGGACGTGCTGCGCCAGCTTACCGAGCAGGTGGGCCAGCTTGCGGCGCAACTCGATCGGCTGACGGGCGGTGACCGGCCGGTGTTCCGGCTTGAATCGCCGACCGACGATTTCCGCGGGGCGGACGAGGCGGAGCGGCGGCTGATCCGCAGTCCCCGCCCGCCGCTGCCTGATCCGCGGCTGATACGGCGGATCATCGCCCAGCGCCGGGCACGCGACAAGTTCTTCGGACCGGACCTTTTCGCGGACCCGGCATGGGATATCCTGCTCGATCTCACCGCCGCGCGGGCGGAACACAGCCGGGTGTCCGTCACCAGCCTGTGCATCGCCAGCGGGGTGCCGCCGACCACCGGGCTGCGCTGGATCAGCCAGATGATCGAGGCGGGACTGCTGGAGCGGATCGAGGACGAAAGCGATCGCCGCCGCGCCTTCATCCAGTTGTCCGACAGGGCGGCCGAGGCGATGGCACGCTATTTCGCTGAACTGGGCAAGGACGGCAAACTGCTGGTCTGACGGACGATCCCGGGCGTCGTTGAAACTTCGGCAACCAATTCGCTTTAGGGTCATGCCAGTCGCAAGGGGTCTGGCACTTTGATCGAAGTCGAAATCCAGAACGAAACGCACCAGTCGCACCACCGCATCCGCTTTGCCGCGGTCCCGCGGATCGGCGAAGGCATCCGCCTGCGCGAACCGGATGGCTGCTGGGCCAGCTATGACATCCTCGATCTGTGGTATCAGAAAGCGGAATACGGCGACGTCTGGGTGCCGTACCTCCACGTCTGCATGACCCCGACCGAAAAGGCGAATATCGCCCCGGCGCAAGCACCGCTCGGCGACACGATGCACGAGCAGGAGCGCCCGGTGTTCGGTGAAGAGGAGTTCGTGTCATTCACGGTCTGATCAAGCGCCTGAACGGCGCCCCGGGTGCCGTCCCGCCGCGGGCTGACATCCCTCAGCCGCCCCAGCCGCCGGCGCCAGTTGCCGTCGAATCGGCCCCCGCCGCCCCTGCGCGCAGTCAGCGCATCTGCCTGCTGGTCGATGATTCGCGGATGATCCGCAAGATCGCCCGCCGCATCGTCGAATCCATCGGCTATGCCGTGGTCGAGGCGGAGAACGGGGAGGAAGGGCTCGCCCGTTGCCGTGCAGCGATGCCGGACCTGGTCATCACCGACTGGAATATGCCGGTGATGAGCGGGATCGAATTCGTGACCGCCCTGCGCGCAATTCCGTCTGCGAACCCGCCCAAGGTCGTCTTCTGCACCACCAATTCCGGTGCCCGGGACATCCACAAGGGCATCGCAGCCGGGGCCGACGAGTACGTGATCAAGCCGTTCGACGAAGCAGCGTTGCTCACCCGCCTCCAATCGGTCGGAGCGGCCTAGGAAGGCGGCCGCAGCCGCAGGACGACGGTCAGCCCCGGGACGGTACCCGCCGGATTGCGGATCGCGTCCGCCCGGGCGCGAACGATGATCGCTTCAGGCACGTCGCTGTCATATACGATAGCATCGGCTTCGCCGAGCAGACGGGCCTGGCGCAAGGTCAGGTCGTCGGCATCCTCGCTCGTCAGATCGATCTCCACTATCGCCGCTGGCAGGGCATCGCCAGACGATTCAAGCCACTCAGGCACCCGTTCCGCCGCTCGGTGGTCAAGCGGGTCAAGCGGACCGCCGCGCGTCAGCGCCCGGTCCAATGCGCGGCGGCGCTCTCCGGCATCCGGCCAGCGGTGGCGAAGGCGTTCCCGCGCGCCCTGCAACGCCTCGGCCAACTGCCCCAGCGTGGGCGGCAAAAGCCCCTCCAGCCGCAGGCGCAACTGTTTGGCGAGCCCGGCGGATGCGCCGGCCGTTCCGACCGCGATGACCACCGGTCCGCGCTCCAGCAGACTGGGCGTGGTGAAATCGCACAGTTCCGGGCGGTCGGCGGCGTTGACCAGCAAACCTTTCGCCCGCAGGCGAAGCGCGGCGGCGCGGGCCGCAGCCGCATCGTCGATGGCAATGAACGCCAGGCGGGCGTGATGCGCTTCGTTTTCGCCGCAGCAGATCCCTCCAGCGCGCGAGACCAGCTGGCGCTTTGCCTCGGCTGCGGGTCCGCCGCCGAGCACCACCACCCGCTGGCCGGCGATCCGGTGAAACAGCGGCAGCGCGCTCAGAGCCATTCGGGCACCCGCTCGGCCGCCATGATGGCGGCCGGGTCAATCCGGTCGGCCACGACCGCGAACCGGTCACCGTCCACCAGCACCTCGGGCACGAAGCCGCGGCTGTTGTAGCTGGACGCCATGGTCGCGCCGTAAGCCCCGGCGGTGCGAAACACTGCCAGATCGCCGGGGCCAAGTGCGTCGGTGTCGCGGTCCATCGCGAAGGTGTCGCCGGTCTCGCAGATCGGGCCCACGATGTGCGCGGTGAAGCGTTCGCCGGTGGGCTCCACCGCATCGAAGTCGTGCCACGCCCCGTACATCGCCGGACGTGCGAGGTCGTTCATCGCGGCGTCGACCACCACAAACGGCGGGCCGTTGCCGCTGCGCTTGGCGCGAATCACGCGGGTCAGCAGCACGCCCGCGTTACCCGCAATCACCCGGCCCGGCTCGAAAGAGAGGCGCACGTTCCAGCCGCTGGTAACGCGCGCGACCATCGCGCCGTATTCGGCGGGCGAGGGGGCGACCTCTCCCTTGCGGTACGGCACGCCCAGCCCGCCGCCGAGATCGGCGTGCGTGACCGTGCAGCCGCGCGCCCGGAGTTCGGCAATGAGGGTGCCGAGTTTTTCGTATGCGGTTTCCAGCGGGTCGAGGCTCAGGAGCTGGCTGCCGATGTGCACCGCCACTCCGCGCATCTCCAGCCCCGGCAACCCCGACAGCGCGGCGTAGATTTCGCTCGCGCGGTCGAGCGGAACGCCGAACTTGTTTTCGCGCTTGCCGGTGGAGATCTTCTCGTGCGTGCGCGCGTCGACATCCGGGTTGACGCGCAGTGCGCACGGCACAGTCTGCCCGCGCTGGTGTGCGATCTGCGCAAGCTCGCGCCCTTCTTCCTCGGACTCGAGGTTGAACTGGCCGATGCCTGCATCCAGCCCCTGGCTCAGTTCGCTGCGCGTCTTGCCGACCCCTGAAAACACGATTTCAGCCGCCGGGATGCCCGCCGCCAGCGCGCGGGTCAGTTCTCCGCCCGAAACGACATCGGCGCCGAACCCTTCGCCGGCCAGAACCTTGAGCACCGCCAGGTTGGGGTTGGCCTTCACCGCGAAGGCGATGTGCGGATCGTCGAGCCCGGCCAGCGCTTCGCGGAACACCCGGGCGTGCCGCGTCAGGGTCGCGCGCGAATAGACGTAGACCGGGGTGCCCACTGCCTCGGCGATCCGGGAAAGCGGCACGTCTTCGGCGTGAAGGACACCGTTGCGGAGTTGAAAATGATCCATGCGGCGCTGCGTCTAGCGGCGGGCAGGGCGGCGCGTCGAGCAAGCGATGCTTGGCGCCCTGTTATTGCCGGATGTTATTCCGGCGGCAGGTCGAAGGGATCGTCCTCGCGCACTTCGGATCGCTTGCGCAGCTCGACCGAGCGAACCGGCGCGGCCAGCGGATCGAGTTCGAGCAGTTTGTCGGTATCGGGGCGCACGTCGGCGCCGTAGGCCGCGGGCGGCAAGGTCTGGCCTGCCACCGGCTTGAGTTCCGCCTTCTGGCCGCAAGCGGCGAGCAGGACTGTGACGGACAGGGCGAACAAACGCTTCATGATGGCTCCATGCCCAGCGCTTCGCGCGCCGCTGCGACTTGCTCCCATACCCGCACAGGCGCCGTCCCGCCATAGCTGGCGCGCGCGGCCAACGACGCATCGACCGACAGTGCGGCAAAAACCCGTTCGTCGATCCGGTCATCGATCTCGCGCAGTTCATCGAGCGACAGCGCGTCGAGTGCGATCTGCTTGCTTTCGGCCAGCTTCACCGCCGCGCCGGTGATGTGGTGCGCCTCGCGGAACGGGATGTCTGCTTCGCGCACCAGCCAATCGGCCAGATCGGTCGCGGTGGCATAGCCGAGCTCGGCCGCCGCGCGCATGCGATCGGTGCGGAATTCGCTATCGGCGATCATCCCGCTCATCGCGGCGATCGACAGCGCCAGCAGCCCGTGCGCTTCGAACACCGGCGGCTTATCGTCCTGCATGTCCTTTGAATAGGCGAGCGGGAGCCCTTTCATGGTCACCATCAGGCTGGTCAGGCTGCCGACGATCCGACCCGCATGGCCGCGCACCAGTTCGGCGGCGTCGGGGTTCTTTTTCTGCGGCATGATGCTGCTGCCGGTGGACAGCGCATCGGGCAGACGCACGAAGCCGAACGGCTGGCTCGCCCACAAGATCAGCTCTTCGGCCAGGCGCGACAGGTGCAACGCGCACTGCGCTGCCGCAGTCAGGTAATCGAGCGCGAAGTCCCGGTCGGACACCGCGTCCAGGCTGTTGGCGGTGGGCCGCGCGAACCCCAGCGCACTTGCGGTAGCATCGCGGTCGATGGCGAAGCCGGTCCCCGCCAGCGCCGCACTGCCCAGCGGGCATTCGTCTGCCCGCGCGATGGCAGCCGCGAACCGGCTGCGATCGCGGCGGATCATTTCGTAATAGGCGAGCAGGTGGTGGCCCAGGGTCACCGGCTGGGCAGCCTGCAGGTGAGTGAAGCCCGGCATGACGCTGTCCGCGTGCTCGCCGGCGCGGGTGACCAGCGCGCACTGCAGGTCGGCCAGCCCGGCGTCCACCTGCCGCGCGGCATCACGCACCCACAGCCGGAAATCGGTCGCCACCTGATCGTTGCGGCTGCGCGCGGTGTGCAAGCGTCCGGCGGCGGGGCCGATCAGTTCAGCCAGCCGGCTTTCGGTCGCCATGTGAATATCTTCAAGGTCGAGATCCTCGGGGACGCCGTTCGCCGCGTACTCGGCAGAGATGCGGTCGAGTCCGTCGGCAATCGCGGTTGCGTCAGCATCCGAGACAATCCCCTGCGCCCCCAGCATCGCGACATGCGCTTTCGACGCGGCGATATCCTGCCGCCACAAGGCCTTGTCGAAGGGGATCGAGGCGTTGATTTCGCGCATGATCGCGCTAGGCCCCTCGGCGAAGCGCCCGCCCCACATGGAGTTCGTCGTGTCGTTCCGACTGTCGCTCACACTCGTTCTCGCCGCTGCGCTGGTGGCCGGTTGCAGTAGGCAAGAGCCCGCCGAGCCGCAAGCAGCGGCGGCGCAGGGTAGCCTCGCCGGAAAGATCGACCGCAGTCACTCCGGCAATCTCATGCCGGCGGTGGCGCTCACGCATCCCGACGGCGAGACGCTGAACACCGGCGCGCTGGCGGGCCAGCCGGTGTTGCTCAACCTGTGGGCGACGTGGTGTGCGCCCTGCGTGGAAGAGATGCCGACCCTGGATGCGCTGGCGGGCGAGTACGCCGGCAAGCTTCGGGTGCTGACGGCGAGCCAGGATCTGGAGGGTGCCGCGAAAGTGTCCCCGTTCTTCGCAGAGCACAATTACGAGCACCTCGAACCCTGGCTGGACCGCGAGACCCGACTCAGCTTCGAGCTTGGCGGAGAGGGCCAGCTTCCAACCACAGTGCTGTATGACGCGAGCGGGCAGGAAGTGGCGCGGGTGGTCGGCGGGTTCGACTGGCAGAGCCCTGAGGCCAAGGCGCTCGTCGACGAGGCGATCTCGCCCGCAGGCTAGCGTGGTGGGCGATGACGGGCTCGAACCGCCGACATCCTCCGTGTAAAGGAGGCGCTCTACCAACTGAGCTAATCGCCCCACGCGACCGCGGGCGCTTCTAGCGGGTTGGCGGGGCGGGTCAATCGGCGCTAGGGCGCTGGCGCGATGAACCAGCCACGTATCCGCATACTAGCCACCGGGGGCACCATCGCTGGAAGCGCGGGCTCCGCCATCGAGCGAGGTTATCGGGCGGGTGAAGTCGGTGTCGTTGAACTCATAAAAGCCGCCAATGAGCTGGGCCTGGCGCGCGTGTTGGACGGCAGTCAAGTCTCGGCAATCGGTTCGCAGGATATCGGCTGGCAGCAGTGGAATGTTTTGTATCAAAGCATCGCGTCCGAGATGGACAACCGACGGCTGGATGGCTTCGTGATCACGCACGGCACCGATACAGCTGAGGAAACGGCGTTCCTTCTCGACCTCGCACTCGCTCCCACGAAGCCGGTGGTGCTCGTTGGTGCGATGCGGCCTGCCGATGCGGTCGGCAGCGACGGGATGCGCAACCTGGCCAACGCCGTTCGGGTGGCGAGCGATCCGGGCGCCGCTGGACGCGGAGTTTTAGTCGTGATGAGCGACCAGGTCTTCGCCGCAATTGACGTGCGCAAGGCGGCGACCTCTGGGGCGGAGGCATTTCGGGGCTTTCCGCGAGGGCCGATCGCCAATGTGACGCCGACCTCGCTCGATTGGTTCGGGCCGGCCGAACGCGCTGGGCGAGGCGCTCAGTTCGAATGGCCCGCAGCGCTGCCTAGGGTGCCGATCCTTTATGCCTACGCGGGGATGGACGACGCCGACGTCGCCTGCATGCTGGCGGGTGCAAGGGGCGTCGTTCTGGCGGGAATGGGCCAGGGCAATGCGCCGGCGACGGTGCTCGAAGCGCTGGCGCGGGCGGGCGTGCCGGTAGTGCGTTCAACGCGGGTGGATCAGGGTTCGGTCGACCGCAACCTGGAGGTGGATGACGATGCGTTCGGCTTCGTCGCTGCCCGGGGTCTCGGTCCGGCGAAGGCGCGCATCCTGTTGCAGATGCTGCTGGCGAACGGGGTCACCGACCCCGCCGCCATGCAGTCCGCATTCGACCGCCGCTAGACAGTCGCCCTCGGTCAGCCCCAGGGGGTGACCAGGTACTTCTCGCCGGTCTTCATCTGGCGGTAATCGATCGCCGCTTCCTTCTCGACCATCTGTTCGAGGGTCACCTTCGTCTTGTAGCTGCTGGCGAAGGTGGAGGTGAGGCCGGCGAGCACGCGCTGGCGCATCCGGGTCATAGTCTCGACCCCGGCCTGTGCCAGGAAGGGCGTCAGCAGCCAGCCCGACAGCGTCCATCCGAAACCGTAGCTGGGGGTCAGGATCGTCGGCCCGGTGTCCAGCCGGCCATAGATGAACATCCGCTTCTGCTGGTTCGAGCCGTAGCGATTATAGGTGGTCATCTTGTTCACCGCGACCCGTTCCATCGCCTTGAAGCACGCATCCACCGTGGTTCCGCCGCCGATGGGATCGAAGCCATAGAACGCATCGGTCGCGTCGATTGCTTCCATCAGCTTGGCCATGAAGTCCCCATCGGAAGAGTTCACCACCCACTTCGCGCCCAGGTCGCGCAGGATCTGTTCCTGTTCCGGTTTACGGACGATGTTGACCAGCTCCATGCCGTCTTCCTGGCAGATCTTGACCAGCATCTGCCCGAGATTGGAGGCGGCCGCGGCGTGGACGATCGCCTTCTGTCCATCCATCTTCGCGTTCTCGACAAAGCCCAGGGCGGTCATCGGGTTGACGAAGGCGCTCGCGCCCTGTTCGGCGGTGAGGTCGCCCAGCGGCAGGCACATGGCGGCATCGGCAAGGGCATATTGCGAATAGGCGCTGCCCGGCACGCAAGCGACCCGCTGGCCCATCAGCGCTTTCGCCATCTCGCTGTCGCCGGTCGCGACCACGGTTCCCGCGCCCTCGTTGCCGACGGGGAGGCGTTGATCGTGGCGCCCTTTCATCGCGGAGTGGAACGGCTGGGGCATCGTCGCGACCAGCTTGCCGGCGCTGTACTCACCGGTCTCGAGTTCCGCCTGGCCCAGCAACAGCGCAAGGTCGCTGGGGTTGATGGGGGCGGCCTCCATCTTGACCAGCACCTGGTTGCCGGTGGGATCGGTGAACTGGGTTTCCGCGACCTCGACGGTCAGCTTGCCGTCGGCGGAGAGGGTGGTGAACAACTGCTTGCCGGTGGTGGTCATATCGTAGTCTCCCGTTGTCATTTGCAACCTTCGCTACCCGCGGCAGCGTGCGCTGGCTAGCCCTCGCCGGGATAGAGCGCGCGGACGAAATACAGCCCGTGCGGCGGGGCGTTGAGGCCAAGCTGCTGGCGATCGCGGGCGGCAAGCGCCGCGGCGACCCGCTCCGCGGGCCAGCGGCCCATGCCGACCAGCGCCAGGCAGCCGACCATCGAGCGAACCTGATGGTGAAGGAAACTGCGCGCGGCCGCTTCGATCAGCACTGCATCCCCCTCCCGGTGCACGGCGAGATGGTCCAGCGTCTTCACCGGGTTTGCTGCCTGGCACTGGACCGAGCGGAAGGTGGTGAAGTCGTGCCGTCCCACCAACGCCTGTGCCGCGGCATGCATCGCCTGTGCATCAAGCTCGGGCGCGATCTGCCACGCACGGCCCCGGTCCACGGTCAGCGGCGCGCGGCGATTGACGATGCGGTACCGGTACGCTCGCCCGACGCACGAAAAGCGCGCGTGCCAGTCGTCTGGCACCACTTTACACTCCAGCACCGCCACGGGATCGGGACGAAGGTGCGCGTTCAAAGCCTCCATTAACCGGAACGGGCCAATGTCCTTGGCGATATCGACGTGCGCTCGCATCGCCAGCGCATGGACCCCGGTATCGGTGCGACCGGCGGCGTGTAGCGTCATGTGCTCCCCCGTGACCGCCAGCACGGCATCCTCGACCGCGCCCTGCACGCTCGGCGCGTTCGCTTGCCGCTGCAAGCCGGCGAAAGGTTCGCCGTCGAATTCAAGCGTCAGCGCGAAACGGGTCACCTCACCAGGGTTCCCGCCGGGATCGGCTTGCCGCGCAGAAACGCCTCGACCTCCATCGCCGGTTTGCCGGCGCGCTGGATCCGCAGCGGGCGCAGCGCGGCATAGCCGCACGCGACCGTCAGCTGGTCATCGAGGGTGAGTCCCGGCTTGCCTTCACGCGCGAGCACCTGCGCTTTCAAGACCTTGATCCGTTCACCGTCCAGTTCGAACCAGGCCCCGGGGAAGGGGGCGAGGCCGCGGACCTGGCGCTCGATGCCCTCGGCGTTGCCCGACCAGTCGATCCGCGCCTCCGCCTTGTCGATCTTGGGCGCATGGGTCGCTTCGGCATCGTTCTGCGGGACCGGAGCAAGCTGCACGAGATCGGCGAGCGTGTTGACCATCAGCTGCGCACCGATTTCGGCCAGTTCCTCGGTCAGTTCGCCGGCGGTCTTGTCCTCGATCGCGGTACGCGCGACCGCGAGCATCGGTCCGGTGTCGAGCCCGGCTTCCATCTGCATGATGGTGATGCCGGTCGCCGTGTCGCCGGCCATGATGGCCCGCTGGATCGGCGCGGCGCCGCGCCACTTGGGCAGCAGGCTGGCGTGCACGTTGAGGCAGCCGAGCCGTGGTGCGTCGAGAATGGGTTGCGGCAGGATCAGGCCATACGCGGCAACGACCGCTATGTCGGCGTGCAGCGCGGCGAATTCGGCTTGCGCTTCTGTATTGCGCAACGAGGTGGGGGCTCGCACCTCGATCCCGCGCGCTTCCGCCTCGCGTTGCACGGCGCTCGGGCTCAGCTTCCTGCCCCGGCCAGCCGGGCGGGGCGGCTGGGTATAAGCGGCGACCACCTCGTGCCCGGCCTCGCACAGCGCGACCAGCGTCGGCACCGCGAAGGCCGGCGTTCCCATGAAGACGATGCGCATAAGCGGGGCCGGATACCTTTCGTAAGGGGCGGGCAGGCCCTATCTTCCGCCCCATGGCATCGCAAGAGATCGACACGCTCGCGCAGGCGTTGGCCCGGCTGCCGGGGCTCGGCCCGCGTTCCGCCCGGCGCGCAGTGCTGTGGCTGGTCAAGCGACGGGAAACCGCGCTACGCCAGCTCGTCGCCGCGCTTGCCGAGGTGCAGGAACGGCTGGTCGAGTGCGAGACGTGCGGCAACGTCGATACGCAGGACCCGTGCGGCGTGTGCTCCGATCCCCGGCGTGATCAGCGCAGCCTGTGTGTGGTGGAGGATGTCGCGGACCTGTGGGCGCTCGACCGCTCCCGCCTGTTCACGGGTCGCTACCATGTGCTGGGCGGACGGTTGTCCGCCCTGGACGGGGTCGGGCCGGAGGATCTCACTATCGGACGCTTGATCGACCGCGTCGTCAAAGGGGGGATCGACGAGGTCGTCCTGGCGATGAACGCGACGCTGGAGGGGCAGACCACTGCGCACTACATCGCCGAGCGGATCGACGGGTATCCAGTGCGGATCACCCAGCTGGCCCACGGCCTGCCGGTCGGCGGCGAGCTCGACTACCTTGACGAAGGGACGCTGGCGCAAGCGCTGCGGGCGCGCCGGCCAATGGGCTGAGGATGCCGCTGATCACTTGCCGTTCAGCCGTTGTGTGCTTATTTCCCTCGCATGGCCATTCGTCAAATCCTGGAAGTGCCGGACCCCCGGCTGAAAGTCGTGTCCGAACCCGTCACCGAGTTCGATGACGACCTGCGCACACTCGTCGCGGACATGTTCGAAACGATGTATGATGCCCCCGGCATCGGGTTGGCCGCGATCCAGGTGGGCGTGCCCAAGCGCCTGCTGGTGATCGATCTGCAGCCCGAGGATCCCGACGCGGAGCCGGAGCCGTGCAACCATGACGGTCATCACCATCACCACCAGCCGACCAAGCGCGAGCCGCGGGTGTTCGTGAACCCCGAGATTCTCGATCCGGCGGAAGAACTGGTGACCTATCAGGAAGGCTGTCTCTCCGTCCCGGACATTTATGCCGACATCGATCGCCCCGCGCGCTGCCGGGTGCGCTGGCAGGATCTCGATGGCGCGGTCCATGAAGAGGAGATGGAGGGGCTGATGGCCACCTGCATCCAGCACGAGATGGACCACCTCGAAGGCGTCCTCTTCATCGACTATCTGAGCCGGCTGAAGCGCCAGATGGTTTTGAAGAAGCTGGACAAGATCAGGAAAGCTGCCTGATCGCAGTCAGCGAGGTCTAGTTCCTTCCGATCTCGCGCCAGCTGGTTTCGCTCACCTCCACGCCGAACTTTTCCGCCGCCGCCTTGATCCGCTTCCAGGCGGCATCACGCTCGTCGTCGGTCACGCCCTTCACCTGATTGAAGCGAGCGATCGCGGCGCGGACATGATCCGCGTCCTCGATCGGCTCCTTGCGCTGCCGCGGAAAGGCAAACTCGCGGTTCGCCAGATTATCGCGCTCGTCCTGCCCGAGTTCGCTCACGCGGCCCCGTGCTCGAATGTGCTGCGCTCGCCATCAGCGTGTACTTCGTCGTTGAGTGCCGCGAGAGCCTTGCGGCAATCGTCGGCGGTTTCGCGGCACATCTGGGCACAGCGCTGGCAGTGCGCGTGATCGTGGCTGCGGCATTCTTCCTCGCAGGTCTGGCACGCCTCGATGCATACCGCGAGTGCGCTGCGGATCAGCTGCCGGTTCTCGTCGGTGCGCCGGCTGGCGACCCGATAAGCCATCGTGCACACGTCGGCGCAGTCGAGGCACAGCCGGATGCAGCGCTTCATGTCCATCTCTTCAGCCGCGCAGGCATCGGCGCAGCTGTTGCAGATCGCCGCGCAGTACATCGCGTGTTTGACCGCTTCGAGCAGGCTTTCGTTCTCATCGCCTCGAACGTCCGGGTGTTCGCGGATCATTTCCTTGATCGACATTCCGACTCTCCTTTGCCCGACTAGCGCGCGGGGTTGGGGATAGTTCCGCCGGGGGCTTCCCTGACGCCAGCGTTCCATCTATGTTCCCGCCGATGGACGCCTTTGCAATTGTCATCGTATTCGTCGCGCTGGGCGTGGGAGTGGTCGTGGGGTGGCTGTTGGGGTCGCGTCCCGTAGCGGACTGGCGGACCCGGCACGGTGAGCGTGAGGGCGAATGCAAGGTTCTAAATGAAAAGCTGTCGCGCATAGTGCCTGAGCTTGCCACGATGAGCGAGCGGGCCGCCCGCGCCGATGCCCTTGCCACGACGCTCGATGCGGCGCGGGAAGAGTTGTCGGCGCTGCGGGCGCAGGCTGCCGGCTTTGCCGAACAGAAACGTCTGTTGGAGGAAAGCCGCGAGAAACTGCTCAAGGAGTTCGAGAATACCGGCGCCCAGGTTCTTGGAAAAGCGCAGGAAATGTTCCTCGCCCGCGCGGCGGAACGGTTCGGCCATGCGGAAAAGGCGAACAAGGAAGCGATCGCCTCGCTGCTCCAGCCAGTAGGCGACCGGCTGAAGGCGTACGAGGAGCAGGTGGTCTCGCTGGAAAAGCAGCGGGTCGATGGCTTCGGCCAACTTGCCGGAATGATCGAGGCGATGCGCGTGGGCCAGGAGCAGGTCCGGCGGGAAGCGCAGCGGCTCGGCAACTCGCTGACCAACGCACCCAAGGCGCGCGGCCGGTGGGGCGAACGGGCGTTGCAGAACGTGCTCGAACAATGCGGTCTGGCTGAACATACCGACTTTACCCTTGAACACTCGATGGACACCGAAGAAGGCCGTCTCCGGCCCGACGCGATCATCAATGTGCCGGGCCAGAAGAAGCTGGTGATCGACGCGAAGGTGTCGCTGAATGCCTACCAGGCGGCGTTCGAGGCCGAGGACGACGACGAGCGGCGGCGGCACCTCGATCTGCATGCCAAGTCGATGCGCAACCATGTGCAGACGCTTGGTGCGAAGAGCTACCAGAGCCAGTTCGACGATGCGCCCGACTATGTGGTGATGTTCGTGCCCGGCGAACATTTTGTCGCGGCGGCGCTGGAGCACGATCCTGAGTTGTGGGATTTTGCGTTTCGCAACAAGGTTTTATTAGCCACTCCCACCAACCTGGTGGCGATCGCGCGGACGGTGGCGCAGGTCTGGCGGCAGGACACCATCGCGCGCGAGGCGGTCGAGATCGGCAAGGCGGGGGCGGAACTCTATGACCGGTTGGCGATCGCGGCCGAACACATGAAGGGCGTCGGCGCCGGGCTCGATCGCGCGGTACGCAAGTACAACGACTTCGTCGGCAGCTTCGAACGCAACGTGCTCACCTCGGGCCGCCGCTTGCGCGACAAGGGGATCGAGATCGGCAAGCGCGAGATCGACGATGTGCCGCTGGTGGAGGCTGCTCCGCGCTACGTCTCCGGGCCCGAGCAGGAAGCCGAGGTGGCGGCTAAAGATTAGGTTGAAACCGGTGCAACTTGGCCGTTACCAAAGCTGCATGAAGGCTTCCCGACCGATCGTGCTTGCAACGCTGCTTGTTCCATCTCTGCTGCTGGCCGCGTGCAGCCAGGATGACGCGCCTTCAGAGGCGATCTCGAAAGCCGCGAATACGGTGGTGAAGCAGGTCGATGGCTCTCAGGTCCCCAAGCTCGCGCAAGGCAAGTATGCCCCTCAGGACGAATGCCGCGACAAGCCGGGAGCCGCTGAATTTCGGGCCCGATTGGCCCAAGCGGTGAAAGCGCGCGATATCGACCGCCTCGCCGCGCTTGCCGCGCCTGACGTGATGCTCGACTACGGCGGCGGCGCGGGAGTGGACAGCTTGCGCGCCTTGCACGCCAGGAACGGTGAACTGTTCTGGAGCAAGCTCGACGCCCTGATGACGCTTGGCTGTGCGGCCAACAAAGAAGGCGGAATTACCCTGCCGTGGTATTTCGTGCAGGATTTCGGTGATGTCGATCCGATGTCGGGCATGATCGTCACCGGGGAGAACGTGCCGGTCTATGCCGCGCCCGGCGGGGGAGCGGCGACGACCGGCACAATCTCATGGGACGTCGTCGAACTGGTCGACGGACTTCAACCGGATCGGCCGATGCAGAAGGTGGAGACCCCGGGAGGGGAGGTGGCTTACGTCGCCACCGACAAGCTTCGCTCGCTGATCGATTACCGGCTCGTCGCATCGAGCCGTGACGGCGTCTGGAGCTTCACCCAACTGATCGCGGGCGACTAGTCACCGAGGCTGGCGAGCACTTCATACGACAGCACCGCGGCGGCGACCGCGGCGTTCAGGCTGTCAGCGCGCCCTTTCATCGGCATGGTCACCCGCAGGTCGCAGGCCGCCTCGTAATCCTCGGGCAGCCCGCGGGATTCGTTGCCGACGAGGATCAGGCAAGGGCTGCGGTATGCCGCTCCCCGATAAGGCACCGCATCGCGCAAGCTGGCAGCGACCAGCTGGCCGGGACCTTGCCGCAGCCATGGCAGGAACTCGTCCCACCGAGCTTGCGCAATGCTTTGGGTGAACACCGCACCCATGCTGGCGCGGACCGCCTCCACCGAAAAGGGATCGGCGCAATCGTCGATCAGAATCAGCCCGCCGGCGCCCACGGCGTCGCCGGTGCGCAGCATGGTGCCGAGGTTGCCCGGGTCACGCACCGCCTGCGCCACCAGCCAGATGTCGGCGCACAACAGGTTCAACCTCGCCAACCCGGTGTCGAATTCGGTGAACACGCCGGCCACGGCCTGCGGATTGTCCTTGCCGGTGATCTTCCCGAGGATGTCGGGAGAGGTTTCGATCACCTCGCCGCCCGCGGCCAGCACATCGGCTTCGAGGGCGGCGAGCAGCGGGTGGTTGCCGAGTCCCCCCTGGTGTTCGGCGGCCATCACCAGCACTTCAGGCAAGTGCCCGCTTTCGCGCGCATCGGTGAGCAGGCGCAGGCCTTCAGCCAGGAACTTGCCCGACGCCTTGCGGTGCTTCTTTTCGCGCAGCGCGCGCAGCGCCTTGACGGTGGGGTTGGAGAAGCCGGTGATTTGCCGCCGGCCGGGGTGAGCCATCCTTGCCCCGCCTTCCTCAGTCTTCGCCGAAGCCGTCATCGATCAGATCGCATAACTGGCCAAGGACCGTTTCCGCATCAGCGCCGGTGACGACCACTTCCACGGTGTCGCCCTTGGCGGCGCCGAGCATCATCAGGCCCAGGATCGAGCCACCGCCCGCCGCGTTGCCGTCCTTGGTCACCATGACCTGACACCCATCGGGCAGGGCGGCGACGGCATTGACGAACTTGGCGCTGGCGCGGGCATGCAGACCGCGCTGGTTCACGATCAGGCACTCGCGCCGCTGCTCGTTCAAGAGGCGGCCTGCTTCTTGTCGCAGCCGGCCGCGAGGAACTCCGACGCGATCGTGATATAGCTCTTGCCGGCATCGCGCGCGGCCTTGACCGCGTCGGTCACGCTCATCGATTTGCGCGCGCCAGCCAGGCGGATCAGCATCGGCAGGTTGATGCCCGCGATCACCTCGATCCGGCCGGCGTCCAGCAGCGAGATGGCGAGGTTGGAGGGGGTGCCGCCGAACAGGTCGGTAAGGATGATCGCCCCGCTGCCCGCGTCCACCTCGACAATGGCGGACGCGATTTCATTGCGCCGCTTTTCCATGTCGTCGTTGGGTCCGATGCAGATGGTCGCCACCGCCGGCTGAGGGCCGACGACGTGCTCCATCGCGCTGATGAATTCCTCGGCCAGGCGGCCGTGGGTGACCAGGATCAGTCCGATCATGAGTACAGGGTGCTCGCGTTCCGCGTCAGTTCGGCAGCGGGCTCCACCATGCCCGAGGTGCCGGTTCGTGTTAGGCCAGTGGGTCTCTGGCCAGTTGATCCCTGGATCGTCACGACTGCGGTAAGCCTTCCAGCTGGTCGGCAGCGCGCGAGCCAAGGTTACGATGGACCACAGTGGGCGAAAACCCCGCGCCGCGCAAGGCCTGCGCCATCGCCTCGGCGGTATGCACCGAGCGGTGCCGCCCGCCGGTGCAGCCGAATGCGAGATTGACGTAACTTTTTCCCTGCGCGGCATAGCGCGGCAGCAGGGTGAGGACGAGATCGCGAATGCGCGCGAACGCATCGTCCCACGCGGGATCGGCGCGGATATGGTCCGACACCGGCGCATCCAGCCCGGTCAGGGGGCGCAGCTCGGGATTCCAGTGCGGATTGTCGAGGAAGCGCATGTCGAACACCAGGTCGGCGAGCGGCGGCATGCCGCGCGCGAAGCCGAAGCTGGAGACAGTGAGGGTCATGTTCGCTTCCGGCTGGTCGGCAAAGCGTTCGCGGATCGCCTGCTGCAGGTCGCTGGAAGACATCGTGGTGGTATCGATCACCGCTTCCGCCCAGCGCCGCAGGGGATCGAGCAATTCCCGTTCGGCCTGGATACCCTCGATCACCGCGCGGCCCTGCGCCATCGGGTGGCGGCGGCGGGTCTCGTTGTAGCGGCGCTCCAGTTCCGCCCCGCTGCAATCGAGAAACAGGGTAGTGAGGTCGAGCTCGGTCCGCAGGCAGAGCCTTTTCCAGCGCGCGATGATCTCGTTCGGCACGAACCCGCGGGTGCGCGAATCGAACCCGATCGCCAGCGGGGGGCGCGGCTCCCCGTCGGATACCGTGCCGCCGATCAGCCGTTCCAGCAGGCGGACGGGGAAATTGTCGATCGCCTCCCAGCCAAGATCCTCCAGCACCCGCAGGGCAGTCGTCTTGCCCGCACCCGACAGCCCGGTGACGAGCACGACACGCTGGGGCGGCAGGGAGGGAGGCTGGGGCGGAGTGCTCATCCTGTCCCATGTGAGGGTTGCGCGGCGGTTTGGGAAGCGGACTCGGTGTGGCCGTGCAGCGCCAGCGCATACTCGGCGCGGACCGCGGCAGCGGGGCCGCGCGGATCGAACGCCAGGCGGGGGAGGGACCGGTCGATCAGCTCAATCCGGTCGGCCTGTTCCACGAAGCGGGGGGCGTCATCGCGCAGGTCCAGGACCAGCGCGACCGGAGCTTCGGTCGTCGGCAGGCTCACGATCCCGACGTTGCGCAGTTCGATCAACCCGGCGGTGGCCGGCGCGGGGGAGGCGCACACGGCCGCGCCGCGAACCTCAAGGGTAACACCGTCATCCCCGATCAGCGTCGCGCCGCGATCGATCAGCGCCAGCGCCAGGCTCGACTTTCCGCTTCCGGGCACCCCTTCGATCAGCAGCGCGCGGCCACCGATCGCCACCGCGGTCGCCACTCTCAGGGGCATGGTCGCCGGCTCATCGCCGCGCAGCCGCGCCAGCGGCGTCGGGCAGCGCGAGTGTCATGCACGCGCCGCTCGTGCCATCGGGACGCGCCCCGGCGAGCAGGGTGCCGTCGTGTGCTTCCGCGATGGTCTGGGCAATCGCCAGGCCCAGGCCGCTGTGCTGGCCGAAGCCCTCCTCCTCCGGCCGGTCGGAATGGAACCGGCGAAACACCTTTTCGCGCGCGCCTTCGGGAATTCCCGGCCCGTGGTCGCACACACTGAGCAGGACGCGCGCTTCATCCCGGTCGATCGTGAGTTCGATGGGCGCGTCGGCGGGCGAGAACGACACCGCGTTGTCGAGCAGGTTGTCGATCACCCGCTCCAGCCGGATGGGCACGCCCATGACGCTGGCCCCGCCGCGCGGATAGGTGAACGAGATCGGCCGCCCGCCGTTGAGATCGCGCGCCTCGCGCCGGCGGATGATGTTGTCGCTCAGCGCCACCAGGTCGATGCTTTCAAACGTCGCGCGGCTCATTTCCGCATCGATTCGGCTGGCTTCGGAAATCTCGCTGACGAGGCGGTCGATCCGGCGCACGTCGTGGGCGGCGATGTCGTTGAGCTGGCGGCGCAGGTCGGGGTCCTCGACCCGCGCGAGCGATTCGACCGCGCTGCGCAGCGAAGCGAGCGGGTTCTTGATCTCGTGCGCCACATCGGCGGCGAAATGTTCGACCGCGTCGATCCGCTGGCGCAGCGTGGCGGTCATGTCGGAAATGGCGCGCGCGAGCTGGCCGATCTCGTCATGCCGGGCGGGCAGCCGGGGCACTTCCACCTGGCGGTCGCGTCCCTGGCGCACGCGGGTTGTGGCGTTGGCCAACAGCCGCAGCGGGGTGACGATGGTGCGCGCCATGTACAGCGACAGCAGCGTGCTCATCAGCAGCGCCAGCAGCACCGCGCTGATCAGCGTCCCGCGCGCTTCGCGCACTTCGAGCGTGATGTCGACTGCGTTGCGGGTGGTGAGCAGCGTGGCGCCCTTAAGCCCGACCGGCGCCGCGGTGTTGATCACCGGCGTGCCGTCGGACGCGTCGCGCAGCTGGATCCGGGTGAGGTTGTCTTCCCGGGCGCGCTTCAGTTCGGGCCAGGCATCGGCGTCGGTGCTTTCCGATTCGATGTAGTTGGGGATGGGATCGGCGCCCACGATCGTATCGACCGCGCGGTCCAGCCAGCGGGCGAAGTTTTCCTGCCAGGTTTCATCACCGGGGGTGTCGAACGCGAAGCTCGGCTCATCGAGCGCGAAGCTGTCGGCCCACAGCCGCCCCTGCGCGTCGAACATCCGCAGGCGCATCTTCTGCTCCTTGCCGATCTGGATCAGCAGCGCCTCCTGCCGTTCGCGGCTGGCACCGGCGAGCGCTTCGGCGGTAATCTGCGCCTCTACCCGGGCCAGCTTGTAACGTTCGTCGAGCAGCTGCTTGCGATAGCTGTCGAGGTAGAACACGCCGCCGCCCAGCAGCAGCAGCGGCAGCAGATTGATGATGAGGATGCGCGGGGTGAGCGACAGCCGCCGCCCGGGCACGAAGGCGAGCGCGGCCGCGCCGCTGTCAGCAGCCATCCGCGTCAGCCATCGGCGAAACTGTAGCCCGCGCCATAGAGCGTCTCGATCGCCCCGAAACTGGCGTCGACGCTTTTGAACTTGCGCCGCATCCGCTTGATGTGGCTGTCCACCGTCCGATCATCCACGAACACGTCGTCCGGATAGGCGGCGTCCATCAGCTGGTTGCGGCTCTTGATCACGCCGGGGCGCTGGGCGAGGGCTTCGAGGATCAGGAACTCGGTGACGGTGAGGGACACCGGCCGGTCTTCCCACGTCACCTGGTGGCGCGCGGGATCCATTCGCAGGCGCCCGCGCTCGATGACCGGACCCGGCTCGGGCGAGCCGCTGGCGATGTCTTCAGGGGTGCCGAGGCCGCTGCGGCGCAGCAGCGCGCGGATCCGGGCGATCAGCAGGCGCAGCGAGAACGGCTTGGCGATGTAATCGTCGGCGCCCATCTCGAACCCGGCTTCCTCGTCGCCTTCCTCGTCCTTGCTGGTAAGGAAGATGACGGGGAGGGCGGAGCGTTCGCGCACCCGGCGCAGCAGTTCCATGCCGTCCATCCGCGGCATCTTGATGTCGAACACCGCCAGGTCGGGCGGGTTCTCGTTCAGCGCCTTGAGCGCGGCCTCTCCATCCGAATAGACGCGCGTGGCGAACCCTTCGGCCTGAAGCGCGATGGACACTGTGGTGAGGATGTTGCGGTCATCGTCCACCAGCGCGATCGTGCGCCGGTCGCCTGGCTGGTAATCGGTAGGCTGCCGGTCGTCGCTGATCGCGGGGTGCTCGTCCATGGCGATGTGACTAGCCCGAAGTTGCAGGCGAAACAACAAAGCCCGGCGATCGAGCGGGAGGGGGCAGGGAACCCAATTTGACGAGAATCGCTTAGCCGATTATGCGCCGGGGCAACGTCCCGCGCGCGCCTGCGCGCGACAATTCTCGTGTTTTCAAAGCCATCGGCGGAAGCCGCGATGGCACCGAAGGAGATACCATCTCGTGAACGCCCCGCTCGCCCAGCCATTGTCCGCCCAGGGATACGACACCAGCGCGACCATCCACGCCAATCTTGGCACCGCCGCGCTGGTTGAACATGCGCTGAAGCGGGGCGAAGGGCGCCTGACCAAGGATGGCGCGCTGCTGGTCGATACCGGCAAGTTCACCGGCCGCAGCGTCAAGGACAAGTTCGTGGTCCGCGATGCGGTAACCGAGGACACGATCAACTGGGGCCCGATCAACCAGCCGATGACGCAGGCGCACTGGGATAACCTCAAGGCCGATTTCCTCGCCGCGCTGAAGGACCAGGACGAGCTCTACGTCGCTGACCTATTCGGCGGCAGCCAGCCGGAATACCGGGTCAACGTGCGGGTCATCAACCAGATGGCGTGGCACAACCTGTTCATCCGCACGCTGCTCGTCCGGCCGACCGCTGAGGAGCTAGCCGGCTTCGCGCCCGAGTACACGATCATCAACCTGCCCAGCTTCAAGGCGGATCCCGAACGGCACGGCAGCCGCAGCGATACCGTGATCGCGGTGAACCTGACCGACAAGCTGATCCTGATCGGCAACACCGAATATTCGGGCGAGATGAAGAAGGGCGTGTTCGGCCTCTTGAACTTCCTGCTCCCCGCGCAGGGCGTCATGCCGATGCACTGTTCGGCCAACATCGGCGCGGACGGCAAGAGCGCGATCTTCTTCGGCCTGTCGGGTACCGGCAAGACCACGCTGAGCGCCGACGCCAGCCGCACGCTGATCGGCGATGACGAGCATGGCTGGTCCGACACGGCGATCTTTAACTTCGAAGGCGGCTGCTACGCCAAGATGATCAACCTGTCCGCCGAAGGCGAGCCGGAAATTTACGCGACCACCAAGATGTTCGGCACGATCCTCGAGAACGTGACCATGGACGAAACCACGCGCGAGCTCGACTTCACCGACGACAGCAAGACCGAAAATACCCGCGGCGCCTATCCGATCGAATACATTCCGAACACGTCGGAGAAGAACCTCGGACCCCCGCCGTCGAATGTGATCCTGTTGACGGCCGACGCGTTCGGCGTGCTGCCCCCGATCGCGCGGCTGACGCCGGACCAGGCGATGTACCACTTCCTTTCGGGCTACACCGCCAAGGTCGCCGGCACCGAGATCGGCGTGACCGAGCCGACCGCCACCTTCAGCACCTGCTTCGGCGCCGCGTTCATGCCGCGCCATCCCAGCGTCTACGGCAACCTGCTGAAGAAGCGGATCGCCGATGGCGGCGCGCAGTGCTGGCTGGTGAACACCGGCTGGTCGGGCGGCAAGGCGAGCGAGCCGGGCATCAAGCGGATGCCGATCAAGGCCACCCGCGCGCTGCTCAACGCGGCGCTCGACGGCTCCTTGAACGACGTCGAGTTCCGCAAGGATCCGAACTTCGGGTTCGAGGTGCCGGTCGCGGTGCCGGGCGTCGACACCAAGCTGCTCGACCCGCGCGCTGCCTGGGCCGACCCTGAGGAGTACGACCGCACCGCGCAGAAGCTGGTGCAGCTGTTCGTCGACAACTTCGACCAGTTCGATGCCTACGTCGATCAGGGCGTGAAGGACTCCGCGCCCGGCCTGCAGGCGGCCTGAGATCCGGCCCAGCGCAGCTTAAGGGCGCCCGCGCGGAGAGATCCGCCGCGCGGGCGCCTTTGGCGCGCCTGCCTGCGGACTATTCCACGTCCACTTCAGGAGTGGGCACGTACGATCCGAAGTTGACCGGCACGCCTTCGGGCTGGGTGCGCAGGAACTCGATGGTCGATTGCGCTTGCCGGCTCAGCGCGCTGCCGTGTGGGTTTGCGGCGATCGGTTGCAGCACCCCGATGGCGGCCGCGACCGAGCCTTCGCTGGCGAAGAGATGGCCGACCTGGAACGCCAGGCCCAGGTCGAAGGGCGCCAGCCGCGCAGCCTTCACCAGCGCGCTGCGAGCGGACTGCGGCGGCACCTCGCCCCGGACGGCGCGAGCGCCAGTCCGTTTACGCAGCGATGTACCGGTCGATGGTCTTTGCCAGCACGTCGAGCGGCACGTTGCCGCCATCGACCACCGCCTGGTTGAAATCCTTGAGGTCGTAGCGCGCGCCGAGCGCGGCTTGCGCGCGTGCCCGTTGGCGGACGATCTCGCTGTGGCCAGTCTTGTAGGCGCACGCCTGCCCGGGCCACGAGCAATAGCGATCCACCTCGCTGGCGACCGACTGGGCGTTGTCGCCGTTGCGTTCGACGAAGAAGTTGACGCCCTGCTGGCGGGTCCACCGCTTGTGATGCAGGCCGGTGTCCACGACCAGCCGGCAGGCGCGGAACGCCTGGCTCTGAAGATAGCCGAGGCGCCATTGCGGGTTGTCGTCATAGGCGCCAAGTTCGTCCGCAAGCTGTTCGGCATACAGCGCCCAGCCTTCGGAGAACGCGCTGAACGACAGGATCGAGCGGATCAGCGGCAGCTTGTTGGAATACGTCCCCTCCCAGATATGCCCCGGGACCATCTCGTGGTGAGTCAGCGTGGGCAGGTCGTACTTACGGTGCAGGTCCGTGGTGCCCAGGTTGATCCACATCTTGCCGGGAATCGTGCCATCCTTCGATCCCGCGCCGCCATAGGCGCCGGGACCGCCGGGCTCCTCGGCCAGCGGCAGGCGGCGGACCTCCATCGCGGGGTCCACCACGGTGTTGAACGCGCGCGGCATCTGCGCCTTGATCCAGGCGAGACGGTCGTTGATGAACGCCATGATCTCGGCGCGGCCCGGATCACCCTCCTTGAACTTGTAGCGCGGGTCTTCGGCCAACTGCCGCATCCGCGCGCCGACCGAACCTTGCGCATAGCCGGCGCCCTGCAGCAGGGTGTCCATGCGGGCGTGGATCTCGTCCAGTTCGCGCAGACCGATGGCATGGATTTCGTCGGGCGTGAGGCGGGTGGTCGTCGCGGCGCGCAGGCCCCAGGCGTACCATTCGGCGCCGCGCGGCTGGCTCCACATGCCGGGGTCATTGTCCGCGAGCGACCGCTCGATCTTGAGCTCGGCCAGTTGCCGCTCCAGCGCGGCGACGATCGGTCCGGTCAGCGCGCGTGCCCGCTCGCCCCAGTTGCCGGGAATGTCGCCGGTGCGGTTGGTCAGCCCGGTCACATAGGCGGCGTCGGGCTTGCGGGCGTCGGCAATCGAGCTTTCCATCGCCGCGATCGCCTTGTCGAGCAGGAAGGCGGGCGGCACCAGCCCCTTGCCCCGCGCATCGCGGATGCGGCCCAGCTCTCCATCGAGCACGGCGGGGATCTGGCTGAGCCGCGCGAGGTACGCTTCGGCATCGGCGCGTTCGCGGACCGGGTGTTCGGGATCCATGAAGCGTGGCAGGTCGAGATAGGCCCCGACGTTCTGGATCACCACGTAAGGGGAGTTGCGCCACCCGCCGACTGCCACGTCGCCGTACGGCAGGGCAAACCCGTCGAGCGCGGTGGCGTAGGCGCTTTCGACCACTTCGAAACTGGTGCGCGTGGCGGGATCGAGCCCGGTCTTGTCCACGGCGCGTGCGCGCGCGAGATCGGTGCGCACGGTTTGCGCCAGCGCACGTTGCCCGGCGGCGGAGCTGTCGCCCAACCGGCTGCGCAGATACGCCTTGTCGCCCACATCGATCCCTTGGCCGGTGGCGATGCCGGGATTATGTTCAATGAGGTTCCAGGCGATGTCGTCGAGCAGCGCCTGCGGCTCCAGCGCCGGACCAACGCCGGCCATTGTCTTGCACCCTGTCAGGGCAAACGCGGAAAAGCCGCCAAGCCCGGCAAGGGTCTGGCGGCGGGAGAGCTGAAAAGGTGCAGATGTCATGACAGCCGGTGTGCAAGTCCGCGCACCGGCTGTCAAATGCCTCCATCCGTTGGAGGAATTCAGGTCAATCGAGGAATTCGGCCGGCACCCTGCCGCCCTGTGCCGCCAGTCCCGCCATCACCTGGCGGTGCAGCCAGACGTTGTCTTCGGCAGATCCGGAATAATCGGTGCGGCCAAGTTCCTGCGCCAGCGCCTGGCGCGATTCGTAATCGGAATCGATGCCGACCAGCTTCATCAGGTCGACCAGCGACGTGCGCCAGTTGAGGCGGTCCGCGCCCGGCATCGAATCGAGGTGGTTCTCGACATCGATGATCGGCGTGCCGGCGCTGCCGCGGCCGCCGCCTTCGCTGCCGGCCGAACCGGGCGCGGTCGCCGGGTCGGGGGCAGGGGTGCCGGGGGCCTGCGTCACGTCGACGGTCGGGGCAGGCGCGGCCTTAGCCTTGCCGAAGATCGCGTCCTTGATCTTGCCGAAAATGCTCATGATCGGGGAATCCTGTGTCGCGGTGGCCGATCCACCGTCTGCAAGAGGGAAAACCCGCGCCGGCTCTGGCTGTTCCGACCGGCGCCGGCGCGCTATCGCCGCTGCGATGCTGTCCACCGTGCTATCGCTGCTCGTGCTTGCCGCCATCGCGCTCGTCGCCGGGGCGGTTTACCTGTGGCGCAAGCCGGGGATGCGCAAGCAGGCGCTGCTGATGCTGGTGCTGGCCGCCATTGCGCTGGTCAACCTGGCGATCTGGACCGTGCCGGATAGCCGGGGCCGCTCGCCAATCGGGCAGATCGGCGAGCAGCGATAACGCCTACTCCGGCAGCTGCCATTTGACCGAGCTCGAGTACGTCCCGCTGACGGGGGCGCCGGTGTCGTCCTTCGCCGGATCGAAGCGGGCACGTCGGGAGACGAGGTCGCAGGTCGCCTGATCCAGTTCGGGGTAGCCGCTCGATCCGGTGACAGTGCAATTCTGCACCTTGCCTTCGGCGGTCAGTTGCAGCCGGAAACGGGCGGTGCCGATCATCTCGCGGTTGATCCAGCTCGACCGGTAATCCGCCTCCGTCACCCAGCTTGCCGGGTTGTTGCGTGGACGCGCGGCTTCCGGGCTGAAGCGCGGGGTCGGCTTGGGCGTGACCACCGGGCCGGGGGTGGCCGAGGGGATCACCTTCGGCACGAAGTCGAGGTTGGGGATCATCGTCGGCGTGCTGTCGATCGGAGGCCGCTGCGGGCTAAGATCGAGCTTCGGGATGGGCACCACGACCATCGGGGCGGTGACGCTTTGGCTGGGCTCCAGCGTCGGTTCGGGGGTGGGTGTCGGTTCGGGCGGGGGCGGCAGCGGGACTTCGGTATAATCTTTTGCCTGCCACCGCTTCACCGTCTGCTCGATCCCGGTGAACGTCAGGCCGGTGACCAGAACGTACCCCACCAAGCCGTGGATCGCGACCACCGCCGCGACCGCCCCCGGCCGATCACGCCAGCTGGTGTGCTGTATATATGCCATCGCATCGCTCCTCTCGCTTGCGCCGATCTGGAGTCGGCGTCAGACGAGCGATGTTACATCATTACCTGATGCCACCTAATGATTTCGAGTTGCGAAGCGCCACCAAATGTCCGGTATTCGAGTGGCTTAGCGGATCGGGCAGTCGGGCGAGAGGCGGAAGTCGAGGTAGTTGTCGACCGACTTCATCATGTCCTCAAGCTCGTTTTCGAAGAAGTGGTTCGCCCGCGGGATTTCGTCATGATGGATCGTGATGTGCTTCTGCGTGCGCAGTTTTTCGACCAGCTTGCCGACCGAGCTTGGCTGAACCACGGTGTCGCCCGCGCCGTGCACGAAGATCCCGCTCGCGGGGCAGGGGGCAAGGAAGCTGAAGTCGTACATCGACGCCGGTGCGGACACCGAGATGAACCCGCGCACTTCCGGGCGGCGCATCAGCAACTGCATCCCGATCAGCGCACCGAAGCTGACGCCCGCGACCCAGGTGGTCTGCGCTTCGGGATGTACCGACTGCACCCAGTCGAGCGCGCTGGCGGCATCGCTCAGTTCGCCCACGCCGTTGTCGAAGCTGCCCTGGCTGCGGCCCACGCCGCGGAAATTGAACCGCAGCACCGCGAACCCGCGATCGACGAAGGTCTTGTAGAGACGCTGCACCATCCGGTCGTTCATCGTGCCGCCGCCGTGCGGGTGCGGGTGAAGGATCATCGCCACCGGAGCGCGCGGGCGCGGGCCGGGGCTGTAACGGCCTTCGAGGCGGCCTTCGGGGCCGGGGAAGATCACTTGGGGCATTGCGGAACCTGCTTTGTCTGGAACGCGTCAGCACGCGGGTGGCGCCTCGCGGGTGCGCGGCTATATAGGACCGAAGGCGAAAATCGCAATCGTGACGAATCCCCGCATCTATCTCGATCACGCAGCCGCCACGCCGCTGCGCCCCGAAGCGCGCGCGGCGATGGAGCAGGGCTTTGCGCTATGGGCCAATCCCTCGAGCCCGCATGCCGAAGGGCGCAAGGCCCGCGCCGCGCTGGAAGACGCGCGCGAGCGGGTCAAGGCGGCGCTCGAGTGGGAAGGTGAGGTGATCTTCACCTCCGGCGCGAGCGAGGCGGCGGCGCTCGCGCTCGATGCGGTGAACGCCGTTCATGACATCGCCAGCGCGGTCGAGCACGACGCGGTGCTGCGCGGCGATCGGCCCGAATGGACCCTGCCGGTGCGGCACGATGGCGCCGCGGACCTGCTGGCGCTGTCGGCCGAGAGCCGCCCGTCGGAATTGCTCGTCGATGATCCGGAGAACCGCTCGCTGGTCGCGGTCCAGCACGTCAACTCGGAAACCGGTAACCGGCAGCACATCGGCTTCGCGGCGGAGGTGATCCACGACAACGGCGGGCTGATCCTGGTCGATTGCGCCCAGAGCGCGGGCAAATTCCCGCTCCCCCGCATGGCGGACATGGCGATCGTTTCGGCACACAAGTACGGCGGACCCGTGGGCGTCGGCGCCTTGCTGGTGCAGGATTATGCCCTGCTTCATCCGGCAGGGGGTCAGGAACGCGGCTATCGGCGCGGGACCGAGAACCTGCCGGGCGTGCTGGGCATGATGGCCGCGCTGGAAGCCTGCTGTGAGCCATATATCGACCCGGCAGTGCTGGCGCCGCTCGACGCGCTTGCCGCCGAAGTCCGCGCGCTCGGCGGAGAGTGGTTGTCGGATCGCCTGTCCGATCCCACGCCGTTCATCCGCGCCATCGCGATGCCGCGCCTTTCGGCCCAGGCCCAGCTGATGCGGTTCGACATGGCCGGCATCGCCGTGAGCCAGGGTTCGGCCTGCTCGTCAGGGACGATGAAGCGCAGCCATGTCCTGACCGCGATGGGTCTGGCCGATGACCTTGCCGACCGCACGATCCGGGTGAGCTTCGGCTGGACCACCACCCGCCCGGAGGTTGAACGGTTTTGCGAAGTATGGCTCGACATGGCGCGGCGCGTGTAGGGCGGGCGGCATGATCTACCTCGATTATCAGGCCACGACCCCGCTCGCTCCCGAAGCCCGCGAGGCGATGTTGCCGTGGCTGGGCGGTCCGGGGGAGGCGGGTCTTGGCAACCCGCACAGTCCGCACCGGCTGGGCCGGTCCGCCAAGGCGGCGGTCGAACACGCGCGCGATCAGGTCGCCGCGCTGCTGCCGGACGGCGGGCGGGTGGTCTTCACCGGCAGCGCGTGCGAGGCGATCAACCTCGCCATGCGCGGGGTTCCGGGCGAGGGGCCGGTCGCTCATTCCGCGATCGAGCATCCCGCCGTGCGCGACACGGCGCGGGCGCTGGGCGCCTGTTACGAACTGCCCGTCAATGCCGAAGGGCTGACCGATCCAGCTATGCCGCTTGCCCCGGGTACACGGCTGGTCGCGGTGATGCAGGTCAACAACGAGATTGGCACCATCCAGCCGAGCGCCCGCTGGCACGCCGCCGCGCGCGGGGCGGGCGCGCTGTTCCTGAGCGACGCGGTGCAGGCATTTGGCAAGCTGCCCGTGGCCGAGGCGGACCTGATCGCGGTCAGCGCGCACAAGCTGTACGGACCCAAGGGGATCGGGGCGCTGTGGGTGCGTGACGGGGTTCAGCTTGCGCCGCAGATCACCGGGGGCCTGCAGGAAGGCATCCGCTCGGGCACGCTCAGCCCCGCGCTGTGCGCCGGGTTCGGTGCGGCTGCCCAGCTTGCCCGCGAACGCATGGCGGCGGATGCGGCGCATGTGGAAACGCTGTGGCTCCGGGCGCGAGAGTTGTTTGCCGGGTGGCAGCTCAATGGCAGCGCGAGCGAACGCTGGCAGGGCAACCTGAACTTGCGCCGGGACGGTCTGGATGTCGCCCGGTTGATGAGTGACTGCCCCCAGGTGATGTTTTCCGCCGGCAGCGCCTGCGCCAGCGGATCGGGCGCGCCCAGCCACGTATTGCGGGCAATCGGCCTCAGCGATCGCCAGGCGAAAAACTCCATCCGCCTGGGTTTCGGGCGGTATACCACGGTTGACGAAATCGAGGAGGCGGCAGCGATGCTCAACGCGGCGGCGGACGCGCAATGATCCGCATAGTGTTCACCACGGCAGACGGGCAGACGATCGAGGCGGATGGCCAACCCGGCGACAACCTCCTCCGCCTGGCGCAGGCGAAGGGGTTGCCCCTTGAAGGAACGTGCGAGGGGCAGATGGCGTGTTCCACTTGCCACGTGATCGTCGCGCCCGACTGGTTCGAGCGGCTGCCCCCTGCCAGTGAAGACGAAGAGGACATGCTCGATCTGGCGGTCGGCGCCTGCCGCACCAGCCGCCTGTCATGCCAGATAGAGCTGTCGCCGGACCTCGATGGACTGTCGCTGAAGGTGCCGGCCGAAGCGCGCGATATGCGGCGGTTCTAGCGCAGCACCTTGCACAGCACATATGCCGCGCGGCGCCGTGTCATGCGTCTGCGGTCGCCCGTTCCTTTTGCAGGGCGCTAATCAGCGCCTGGTTGAACGCCGGAATATCGTCGGGATTCCGGCTGGTGATGAGATTGCCGTCGGTGGCCACTTCCTGATCGACCACGTTGGCCCCGGCATTTTCGAGGTCGGTGCGGATCGACGGCCAGCTGGTGACCGTCTTGCCGTTCACCACGTCCGCTTCGACCAGCAGCCAGGGACCGTGGCAGATCGCGGCGACCGGCTTCCCCGCGGTGCAGAAGTCCTTGACCAGCTGCACAGCCTTGTCTTCCATCCGCAGCTTGTCGGGATTCATCTGCCCGCCCGGCAGCAGCAGGGCGTCGAAGTCATCGGCACTGACCTGATCGAGCGTCTGGTCGACCGCGGTCGCATCGCCCCAGTCGTCCTTCTGCCAGCCCTTGATCTCGCCAGACTGGGGCGCGACGACCACGGTTTCGAAGCCTGCGTCTTCCAGCGCCTGCTTGGGCTTTTCGAGCTCGGACTGCTCGAACCCATCGGTGGCGACGATCATAACGCGTTTGGTCATTGGGGGTATCTCCTTTGCCGGACCCTACGCATGGGGATAGGCGACCGTTCCGGCGTTGAGCGCTCACCTGTGCCCCTGCTAGGGTCGCGCGCATGGCTGCCATCATCGATGCCGATAAAGACCCCTTCGACGCGATCGTCGATGCCCCGTTCGACAGCGCGCTGTCCGAAAGGTATCTCGTCTATGCCCTATCCACGATCACCGCGCGCTCGCTGCCGGACCTGCGCGACGGGCTGAAGCCAGTGCACCGCCGGCTGCTGTGGGCGATGCGGCAGCTGAAGCTGAACCCGACAGACGCGTTCAAGAAGTCCGCCCGCGTGGTGGGGGACGTGATCGGCAAGTACCACCCGCACGGCGATGCGAGCGTCTACGATGCGATGGTCCGCCTCGCGCAGGACTTCAGCCTGCGATATCCGCTGGTCGAGGGGCAGGGCAACTTCGGCAATATCGACGGGGATAACGCCGCCGCCTATCGCTATACCGAAGCGCGGCTGACCCGCACCGCGCTGCTGCTGATGCAGGGGCTGGACGAAGGCACGGTCGATTTCATTCCCACCTACAATGGGGAGGAGGAAGAGCCGGAGATTTTCCCTGGGCTGTTCCCTAACCTGCTGGCCAACGGATCGAGCGGGATCGCGGTCGGGATGGCGACCAACATCCCCAGCCACAATGTAGCCGAGGTGCTCGACGCGACGCTGGAACTGATCGACAATCCCCACGCCGAACACGCGCGGCTGATGGAGCTGTTCCACGGACCGGACTTCGCCACCGGCGGGCTGGTGGTCGACAGCGCCGCCACCATTTCCTCCGCTTACGAGACGGGCCGCGGGAGCTTCCGCATCCGCGCGCGCTTTCGCGCCGCGGAAGCGGGCAGCGAGGCTGATCGCGAGGCGGGCATCGAGCGGCTGGGCGCGGGCCAGTGGCAGCTCGTGGTCAGCGAGATTCCGTACCAGGTACCCAAGGGCAAGCTGATCGAGCAGGTCGCGCAGCTTATCGCCGACCGCAAGCTGCCGATCCTGGAAGACGTGCGCGACGAGAGCGATGAGCAGGTGCGGATCGTGTTCGTGCCCAAGAGCCGCAACGTCGATCCCGAACTGCTGAAGGAATCGCTCTACAAGCTGACCGACCTCGAAACCCGCTTCGGGCTCAACCTCAATGTGCTCGATGCCCAGGCCGGCGCTGGTCGGACGCCGATGGTGATGGGACTGAAGGAAGTCCTGCTTCACTGGGTGGCCAGCCAGATCGACATCCTCCAGCGCCGCAGCCGCTATCGGCTGGAGCAGATCGCGCGGCGGCTGGAATTGGTCGAAGGCTATATCGTCGCCTACCTCAACCTTGACCGGGTGATCGCGATCATCCGTGCCGAGGACGAACCCAAGCCGGTGCTGATGGCCGAGTTCGAACTGACCGACCGGCAGGCCGAGGCGATCCTCAACATGCGGCTGCGATCCTTGCGCAAGCTGGAGGAGATGGAGCTGCGCCGTGAGCGCGACGGGCTGCTGAAGGAGCAGGACGAGCTCAACCGCCTCTTGGAAAGCCCGGCGCGGCAGCGCACGCGGCTGAAGCGCGACCTGACCAACATCCGCAAGGAATATGCCGAGGATACCCCGCTTGGTCGCCGGCGCACGACGGTGGCCGAGGCCGCCGCGACGGTCGAGTACGATCCATCGGCGATGATCGAGAAAGAGCCGGTAACGATCGTCCTGTCTCAGAGGGGCTGGATCAGGGCCGCGCGCGGGCACGTGCCGCTCGATCAGGACTGGAAGTTCAAGGACGGAGACGGGCCGGCCTTCGCGCTGCACGCGCAGACCACCGACAAGCTGCTGCTCGCGAGCGACGATGGGCGGTTCTACACCCTGGGGTCCGACAAGCTTCCCGGCGCGCGCGGCTTCGGCGAGCCGCTGCGCACGATGATCGACATCGACCCCGAAGCGACCGTCGTCGCCGCGATCGTCCACCGGCCCAAGGCACAACTGCTGCTCGCCGCCACCAGCGGCAAGGGCTTCGCTGCCGTGACCGACGAACTGCTCGCCGAAACGCGCAAGGGGCGCCAGGTGGTTAATCTCAAACCCGGGCAGAAACTCAGCGTGGTGCGCGAGATCGCGGCCGCGCATGATCATGTCGCGGTGGTGGGCGACAATCGCAAGCTGGTGATTTTCAGCCTGGAGGAAATGCCGATCATGGCGCGCGGATCGGGCGTGACCTTGCAACGCTATCGCGACGGCGGGCTGAGCGACGCGATCACCTTGACGCTGGCGGACGGGCTCAGCTGGGCGATGGGGGGCGAAACGGGCCGCACTCGCACCGAGGACGAGGTGTGGCAGTGGAAGGTCGCGCGCGGCGCGGCGGGGCGCATGCCGCCGCGTGGATTTCCCAAAAACAACCGGTTCTGAAAATGCGAACGGGCCGCCTGCGTACTGCCGGCGACCCGTTCGGTCACTTGAAGTGCTCGAAAGGGGAAGTGAGTCCCGTTCGCTTATTGCGCGCTGCTGCCGCCATCCGCCGCCGCTGCTACCTGGTCTGCGGTGAACAAGGCAATCAGCGCGCCGCCGGCATCGAGCGCGAAATGTTCGCGCTTGAGCGCGACCGCGCCGGACGGGCTATCGAGCACGACCGCGTCGCCATCGACGAACTTGATGGTGCCCAGCGCCGTGCCGGTGGGCGATGCCACCGCGGCCCCGGCGACGAGCTTGGCATCGCGCGCGCTGTTGGCGGCGGTGATCTGCTGCGCCATCATCTCGTCGAGCTGCGCCTTGGTGACGGTGATCGTGGGACCCTGGGCGCTCGTGCCGAACGCATCCTCGGGCAGGGGGGCCTTGTGGGTGCCCGTGTCGACGGTCACCGTGCCGGCATCGACGCTGGCGACAGTGCCGACTGCGCTGCCATCGGGACCATAAACCGTCACCCCGGTGGCAAGCTGAGCGAACGCGGCGGCCGGAAGAACCGTGGTCGCGACGAGGGCGGCGGCGAACTTGGCGAGTGTCTTCAAAATCATCTCCGTTGGTCTTCTGGGAAAAACTTGGAATCCGGCCCCTCTCCAAGAGCCGCCCGGCAGCTGGCCGCGACCGGCTGCCTCCGCCCGGGTGGGGCAACCAGCCTGAAGCTGGGGTGAAGCCCCTCAGCCACCGTCGGCAAGCTCGGCATCGAGCAGTTCGCTCACCCGCTGCCGATCGGGGAAGCTTTCCGCCACCCAGCGCTGTTCCACCGCGTGCAGGATACGCGCGACCTGCGGACCGGCCGACACCCCGCGGGCGACGATCTCTCCGCCTTTGAGCGGCAATCGAGGCGGCTCCCACCCGGCGAGCGGCGCGGGGTCGCCGCCGGTCAGCAGCAGTCGGTCGATCGCGCACGGGATGCCGATCCGATAGGCGAGGGCGCGCGGATCCTCGCCATCGCGCGTGTCGCGGGCCGCCGCGCAGGCCAGGCGATCGCGCTGGTGACGCGACAGGCGCAGGCGTGCCGCCACGGCCTCCGTCACCGGGCGCGCGGCGGGGAGCAACGCCGCGAGCCGGCGCATCGGGTCGGGCGCAAAGCCATGCGCCTGTTCGCGGGCGACGAGCTCGGCCAGTTTTTCCACCTCGTGCTTGCCGGCCTCGGGCAACACCACCGGCAGCACGCCCAGATCGCGCATGCGGGCGACGGTGGGCGCGGGATCGGGCAGGACGAGCAGGTTCTGCAGTTCCCAGCCCACCCGCTCGCGGCTCAAGCCCTTGAGGCCGGGCGCGAGTTCGGCGCAGGCGCTCTCCGCCCCGGCATCGAGTTGCGATCCGAACCGAGCCTGGAAGCGGAAATAGCGCAGGATGCGCAGGTAATCCTCTCGGATGCGCGCGGCTGCCTCGCCGATAAAGCGCACTCGCCCGGCCTCCAGATCGGCCACGCCGCCGAAATAGTCGAACACCTCCAGCGTGGCGGGGTCGGCGTAGAGCGCGTTGATCGTGAAGTCGCGCCGGGATGCGTCGTCCCGCCAGTCGGTGGCGAAGGCGACGGTGGCGCGGCGGCCGTCGGTGCTGACGTCCTTGCGCAAGGTGGTGATCTCCACGTTACCGCCATCGACGATCGCGGTGACCGTGCCGTGATCGATCCCCGTGGGAATGGAGCGGATGCCGGCTTCATCCAGCCGGGTGATCACTTCGCGCGGTTCCAGCAGGGTGGCCGCGTCGATGTCGTGCGCCTCGATCCACAGCAGCGTGTCGCGCACCGCGCCGCCCACCCATCGGGCGTTGCCGGTGCCCAACACCTCGATCAGCCGCGCGAGCGCCGGGCGCCGGGTCCATCCGGCGGCGGGAAGCCTAGTCATCGAACACCTCGGCCAGCTCCAGCCGGCGCGCCAGGTTGCCGATGATCGCCGCGGTCACCCCCCAGATGCGATGATCCTGCCACATGATCTCGAAATAGGTTCGCTCGGCGCCGTCCCATTCGACCGTGCGCGGTACGCGGTTGGCGGGATCGAGCACGTAGGCGAGCGGCGGCTCGAACCAGCCCGCCACCTCCGCGGGGTTGGGGGTCAGCTCCAGATCGGGGGGCACGACCGCGAGGACGGGCGTGATGTCGTATCCGGTGCGGGTGTGAAACGGATCGGAGGCGCCGATCACCTGCACATCGCGCGGATGAATGCCGAGCTCCTCGTGCGCTTCGCGCAAGGCGGCGGTGATGGCATCCTCGCCGGGATCGAGCTTGCCCCCGGGGAACGCCGCTTGCCCGGCGTGGGCGCGCATCGTTTCAGGCCGGTGCGTGAGCAACACGCCCGGCTGCGGCCGGTCGGTGACCGCGATCAGCACCGCGGCTGCGCGCAAGTCGCCGGGGGGTGGCGCCATCGCATCCCGCAGCAGATCGACCTCGCGCGCGTGTCCGGCTTCGAACAGGCTCGCCAGCCGCGCGAACAGCGTCATGCGGGCACCAGTGAAAAGTCGGCTCCCTGGCTCGTGACGCGCCAGTCATCCCCCTTCGCCAACGCGATCTGTGCGAGCTGCTGGTAGGTCGAACGGTTCAGCCGTGCCTCGCAGCCCCGCCGCACTGCAAGGTAGATCGCCGGCGTGGCGGGATCGCCGCGCGCGATAAGCGTGTTCTCGGGCCCGGCGATGACGATGTCATCGGTGTTGAGCCGGAACGCCAGGGTGCCGTCACGGTCGATCACGTCGACCGCCACGAACGCAGCGTCCTCCACCTCTATCTTGAGCCTTTGCACCGGCGTGATCAGCCAGTGCCCCTCCGCATCGCGCAGCAGCAGCGAGGCGAACGCGCGGACCATCGCGGGCCGGGAGATCGGGCTGTCGTCGTGAAGCCATGTGCCGTCGGTGCGAATGGTCATGTGGCTGTCGCCGGTCTCCGCCGGAGTCCACCGTTCGACCGGGGGGAGCCGCCGCGCCTCGACCGCCTCGGCCAGTTCGGCGAGCGACAGGGCGGCAATCTCGGGAGGCGGCTCGTATGGCATCGGGCGGGCGATGCCAGATGCCGGTCAGTTCGCCAAGCCGCTCGGCATTGCCGGGGTCCACGGCCCCAGTTCTCCATCCGGCGGATAGGCGGGGCTCTGCCCGCGCACCAGCAGCCGTGCCGGGTCCCACGGTCCCGGGCAGGTCCACCCAGCCGGCGCCTGCGTAAAACCGAACGGCGCATAGTATGGTGCGTCGCCGATCAGCACCTGCGGAAGCGGCGGGTTCCCCCCGTCGCGGAGACTATCGAGCGCGTGGAGCGACGCCGCGATCAGCGCCTTGCCGAAGCCTTCGCCCTGGTGCGCCGGCAGCACCGCCACCGGGCCGACCATGATCAGCGGATGGCGCCTGCCCGCATCGCTGGTCAGCGCGACCGGCCACAGCTGGATCGAGCCGACCAGATACTCCTCATCGTCCAGCGCGGCGAAGCTGAGTGCGGGGAGCCAATCCATGCCTTCGCGAATGCGATACGCGGTGCGCGCGCGCCGGTCCGGCTCGAACGCCGCATCGAGCAACGCCTCGACCAGAGCAGGGTCGACGGCCGAGAGGGGGACAAGTGACGGCATCGGAGGCGCGCGCCGATACGGGGGTCGCCGTGCGCTGTCGAGCCGCTTTTAACCCGGCCGCATCTCGATCAGGCGACCGCCCGCCTTGTCTTCCAGGATCCAGACGGCGCCGTCCGGCCCTTCGAGAATGTCGCGAATACGCCGTTCGAAGTCGATCCGGGACACCTCCCGCGCCCGCTCGCCGTCGAATGCTACCCGGACCAGCACGGTCGGCTTCATCCCGCCAACGAGCGCCTGTCCCTTCCATTCCGGCCACAGCTTTCCCGAATAGAACGTGAAATCACCGGGCGCGATGACCGGGTTCCAGCTGATCGCCGGAGCGGCGAATTCGGGCCGGGTGGAGTGCGGGGGGATGACCTTGCCATCATAGTGATCGCCTTCCGAGACCACCGGCCAGCCGTAGTTGGCGCCCTTCCTGACCAGGTTGATCTCGTCGCCGCCCGCGGGTCCGTGCTCAAGGTCCCACAACCGCCCTTGCGCGTCGAACTGCAGGCCCAGCACGTTGCGGTGACCGTACGACCAGACGTCCTGCGCCTTGCCCGCCTGCCCGCTGAAAGCATTGCCGGCGGCCGGGCTGCCATCGAGGTTCAGCCGTACGATCGACCCCAGGTTGTTGGAGGTGTCCTGCGCCGGGTCCATCTTCTGCCGGTCGCCGCTGGAAACGAACAGGTAGCGGCCATCCGGCGACACAGCGATCCGGTGCGAATAGTGACCGCGACCAGTTACCTTGGGGGCCTGGCGCCAGATGACCTGCAGGCCATCGATCCGGCACGCGTCCGCTTCCTCGCACACCAGCAGCCCACGGCCGACCACAGCGCCGCGCGTGTCGCCATCGCCGGCTTCCGCCCAGCTCAGGTAGATCGTGCGCTTGCCCAGCGTGGCGCTGCTTTCACCTGGTAGAAACGCGATGTCGCCCAGGCCGCCCTGGCCGCCATAATCCACCCTGGGCAGGCCGCTGACCGTGCCGAGCCGGCCGGTGGCCGTATCGACGAACTTCATCGTGCCGCCTCGCTCGGTGACGAAGATCACGCGGGTGCCGGGGGCAAAGGCCGCCGCCCATGGCTCATCGAACGCGCCGAACTCGCGGGTACGGAATTCCCTGCCGCTGGCGACCGATATTTCATTCGCGGGCGCCGGAGTGGAACGGGCATCGGCGGCGGTTTCACCGGTTGCCTGCACGCCGCAGCTTGCGAGAGCCAGCGCGGCAGTGGATAGGAGGGTGATACGGGTCGCAGGTTCGGTCATGCTGTCAGGAACACCTTATCCAGAGTTCGGGTCCACTCCGCTGATCGTCGGGGTGGACGAGGCGGGGCGTGGCCCGCTCGCGGGTCCAGTGGTGGCCGCAGCAGTGGCATTGGGCAAGCCGCGACCGGCAGGGCTCGACGATTCCAAGAAACTGACCCGCGAGCAGCGCGAACACCTCGAAGGGCGGATCCGCCGCCGCTGCGCCTTCGGGATCGGAGTGGTCGAAGTCGAGCTGATCGACGAGATCAACATCTTCCACGCCACGATGCTGGCGATGACCCTGGCGGTCACCCGCCTGTGCGAGGTGGTGGGATGCGATCCATTGCAAATCCTGGTCGATGGCAACTTGACCCCGGCAAAGCGCCAGCCCGGCTGGCGCTGGCCCGCGCGCGCGATCGTGGGAGGCGATGAAAGCGAGCCGTGCATCTCGGCCGCGTCGATCATCGCCAAGACTCACCGTGACCGGATCATGCGCCAACATGCGCTCAACCACCCGCATTACGGGTGGGACACCAACGTCGGCTATTCGACGCCGACGCACCTAAAGGCGCTGCGCGAGCACGGACCCTGCGCGCTTCACCGCAAAAGCTTCGCGCCGGTGCGAAATGCCATTGATTTGAGTCTTTCCGGCAACACTTCGTTTGATTTGGTGGCAATAGAAGCCGCCTAGGATCAACACCTTAAGCCTGACAGTTGGCTGACGGTGTAAATTGATTCTTCGTTAACCATACAGCGCTGATACTCCCGGCTTGACGATGAGTCCGCTTGGACTCACCCTGTGGATAAGTTGAATCGGGGGACGAGACGGGATGGGGGTTATCGAGAAGGTACGGGTGCGCCAGCGCCCCGGTCGGGCGACGCCTGCGGAGTTGCCCAAGGACCTGCCGCTGGGGTCCATCCTGGCAGGCGACTGCATCGAGGCGATGAAGCGCCTGCCGACTGCCAGCGTCGACCTCGTCTTCGCCGATCCGCCATACAACCTCCAGCTTGGCGGAGATCTCAACCGGCCCGATGGCAGCCATGTCGACGCGGTGACCGACCATTGGGACCGATTCGACAGCTTCGCCACCTACGATGCGTTCACCCGCGCCTGGCTGACCGAAGCCAAGCGAGTGCTGAAGCCCGACGGCGCGCTGTGGGTGATCGGCAGCTATCACAACATCTACCGCGTCGGCGCGATCCTGCAGGATCTGGGGTTCTGGATTCTCAACGACATCGTCTGGCGGAAAACCAATCCGATGCCCAACTTCAAGGGCACCCGCTTCACCAACGCGCACGAGACCCTGCTGTGGGCGAGCACGGGCGAGAAAGCGCGCTATCACTTCAATTACCGCGCGATGAAGACGCTCAACGATGAACTGCAGATGCGCAGCGACTGGGTAATACCGATCTGCGGCGGGCACGAACGGCTGAAGGAAAACGGGCACAAGTCGCACCCGACGCAGAAGCCCGAGGCACTGCTCTACCGCGTCCTGCTGGCGACCACGGAGAAGGGGGACGTGGTGCTCGACCCGTTCTTTGGCACCGGCACCACTGGCGCGGTCGCCAAGCGGCTGGGGCGCGAATGGATCGGCTGCGAGCGCGAGCCGGCCTATCGCGAGGTCGCGACGCGGCGCATCGCGAAGGAACTGCCGCTCGACGAAAGCGCGCTGGCCACGATGGCGAGCCCGCGCTCCGCACCCAAAGTGGCGTTTGGAGCGGTGGTCGAGGCGGGACTGCTGCCGCCCGGCACGCAGGTGTTCGACAAGAAAAAACGCTGGACCGCGACCGTGCGCGCGGACGGATCGCTGCTATGCGGCGATGCCAGCGGCTCGATCCACGGGCTGGGCAAGGAACTGCAGGGCGCGCCCAGCTGCAATGGCTGGGTCTTCTGGCATTATGAGCACGCCGGCGCGGTCAAGCCAATCGACGCGGTGCGGCAGACGTATCTGCTCAGCGTCGAAGACTGATCGGCGAAAGACGGCTTACTGATGTCCGACCGCCTGTACCTGATGCCGATCGGCCTGTCGGCGAGCCCGCAGAGCGAGGAGGGCGACGCCGTTCGCCTCGCTGGCGGGCTGGTCTACGCGCACCGCTTTGCGGCGATCGTGCGGCGCGATGGCTGCGTGGTGGAGCGGCACCGGTTCACGCCGGCGACCGCGGCCGATACCTTCGCGCAGCTCCCCGCCGCGCTTGGCGACGACGCGGAAGACCAATGGTCGGCGCTGCGCACCGCGCACCCACCACTCCAGCTGGGCGAGCGCACGATCCGGCTCGACCAGCCGCAGATCGCCGGGATCCTCAACGTGACGCCGGACAGTTTTTCCGATGGGGGCAAGTTCCTCGACCGGCCGGAGGATGGCGCGGCGCATGCGGCGGCCATGCTCGAGGCGGGCGCGTCGCTGGTCGATATCGGCGGCGAAAGCACGCGCCCCGGTGCTCCGGCGGTGTGGGAGGGCGACGAGATCAAGCGCGTGGTCCCGGCGGTAGAATACTGCGCGCAGATGGGTGCGGCGGTGGCGATCGACACCCGGCGCGCAGCGGTGATGGAAGCCGCGCTGGATGCCGGCGCGCACATGGTCAACGACGTGTCGGCGCTGCGCCACGATCCCCGCTCGGTCGAACTGGTGGCCTCGCGCGGTTGCCCGGTGGTGCTGATGCATGCGCCGGGCCCGGCGGAGGACCTGCACGCCGATGCCGACTATGATGACGTAGTGTTCGACGTGTTCGACTGGCTGGCGGTCCGGCGCGATGAAGCGATCGCCGCAGGGGTCGCGCGCGGCGCGATCGTGCTCGATCCCGGAATCGGGTTCGGCAAGTCGCTGGCGGAGAATCTCGCGCTCATCAACGCGCTGCCGCTGTTCCATGCGCTCGGCCAGCCGCTGATGCTGGGCGCCAGCCGCAAGCGGATGATCGGAGCGCTCAGCAACGAAGCGGCCGCTCACCAGCGTCTCGGCGGCAGTCTGGCGCTCGCGCTCAAGGGGATGGACGCGGGCGTCCAACTGATCCGCGTGCATGACGTCGCCGAAACGGTGCAGGCCCGCAACGTATGGCGCGGCCTGCGCGACGCGGCGCTGACGGACTTCTCGACGCTGGCGGACTAGGCTGCCTGGTTCTTCTCGATGTAGTCGTCAGGGTCTTTTTCCTGCCGCTGGTATGACCCGGCGTGCTTCGCTTCGAACGCGAGATACTGGATCGCCAGCCGGGTGCGCTCCTGAAGCGGGACGGTGCGGCGGAAGTCGGTCAGGCCCTGACGCTCCTCCTCGCTCATGTGTTCCGAGTTGTGGTAATTGCACTTGTCGACCGCGGCCCACCAGGCGTCGGAACCGGGCGGGTGGCGGACAGCCTCTTCGGCGGCTTCGGCGATCTTGTTGTGGTCGTCGATCGCGTCCTCGGTGGTTTCCTCCGCGCTGTCGGAGTCCAGCGCGCCATCGCCCTTCTTGAGCAGCGTGGGATAGAAGTGTCGTTCTTCCGCTTCGGCATGCGCTTCAAGAAAGGTCTTCAAGTGATTGAAGATCTTGCCCAATGCCACGGGATCATCGCGCGCTTCGTCAAGCGCGGCGAACAGCGTGCGCTGGCGGTTGTGATCGGCAAGAATGCAGTCGACGATGTCCATGGGGTCTCCGGTCGGAATGAAGTCCCCGGTCGAACGGGGGGCGGGCGGAGACGTTCCTAGAGCGAGTATCCGCCATCGCTTGCCAGGACCGCGCCGGTGATCGTAGCGGCGGCGGCATCCGACAGCAGGAACGCGATCTGCCCGGCGATCTCTTCGGCGGTGGCATAGCGCCCCAGCGGCGTCGCCATTCGGGCCATTGCGGCCAGCGCCGCCGCCCGGTCTCCGCCGTGTTCGTCCACCAGCGCGCGGAAGAACGGGGTCTGGTCCCAGATCGGGGTATCCACGCCGCCCGGCGCGATGGCATTGACGCGCACCTTACGCGCCGCGCCTTCCCTGGCGGCAACTTTGGCGAGTTGAATGACGCCCGCTTTCGACGCGCCATAGGCGGCGGTTCCAGGTTCGGCCTTCACGCCCGAGATTGACGCGGTCAGCACTACGCTGCCGCCATCGCAGATGGTGCGCATGACCGCCCTCAGCGACAGGAACGCGCCGTCGAGGTTGATCCCGAGCACCCGGCGCCACTCGGCGAAGTCCAGTTCGGCGATGGGCGAGCCGCTGGCCACGCCTGCATTGAGCACCGCATGGTCCAGGCCCGTCAGATGGGGCTCCACCGCCGCCCAGTGCGCCTCATCGGCGACGTCGCCGACCAGCCTTGTGACGTGGCACGGCACATCCAGCGCTTCGAGGGCGGCGGCGTCGCGGTCAGTCACCACCAGGCGGCTGGCGCCCGCCGCTGCGAGCAGGCGGGCGGTGGCGGCGCCGATGCCGCTGCCGGCCCCGGTGACCAGTATCGTTTTGCCGGAGAAATGGAGCCTGTCCATGACCCGGTCGGCTAGTGCGCTCAGGCGGCGTTGTCGATCCCGAGATCGCCGAGCTTGCGGTAGAGCGTGGATCGGCCAATCCCCAAGCGGCGCGCGACTTCGGTCATGCGCCCGCGATAGTGCCCGATGGCAAGGCGGATGACGTCTGCCTCGATCTCGTCGAGCGGGCGCAGGTTACCGTCGGCGGTGTAAAGCATCACGCCCACGCCCTCGTGCCGGGGGTCGCGCAGGTCGGCGGGCTGGCCGAGCATGTCGGACAGCTGCGGAAAGCAGTCGGCGGTCAACGCGTCACCGTCGCAGAACACGGCTGCGCGAAACAGCACCGTCTGCAGCTGGCGCACGTTGCCCGGCCAATCGAATGCGGCGAGCAGGGACAGCGCCCCGTCGGTGATGGTCAGCGTGCGCAGGCCGGGCTGCTCGCCGATGCGGGCCAGGAAGTGGCGGGCAAGGGCGGGGATGTCGCCGGTCCGCTCCCGCAAAGGGGGCAGGGTGATGGTCACTGGCGCCAGGACCTCGTGCAGAGCCGGGTGAAAATACCCCGCGGTCCCGAGCGCGCCGACCGGCAGGTTGCTGGCGGACAGCACGCGCAGGTCGATGCGGAACCCGTGCCGCGCGCCGACCGGGCGCACCACGCCGGTCACCAGCACCTCCGCCAGCCGTTCCTGCAGGTCCAGCGGCAGGCGGTCCACCTCGTCGAGTACCAGCGTGCCGCCGTCGCACTGCTGCAGCGCGCCGATCTGCCGCTGGAACGCGCCGGGAAAAGCGTTGGGTTCGTGCCCGAACAGGACCGACTCGATCGAATTGGTGGGCACGGCGCGGGCGTTGATCAGGCGGAAGGGCGCCTTGGCGCGCGGAGAGGCGGCGTGCATCGCGCGCACCAGCATCTCCTTGCCCGATCCGCTCTCCCCCTCGATCAGCACGTTGCCGTGACCGCGGGCGGTCTTCGCCGCCTTGGCCAACGCCGCGCGAAAGTTCGGCGCGTTGCCGATCATCGCATCGAAATCGAGCACCTGGCCCAGCTTTTCCGTCAACGGCTGCAGCTCGTCGCGGGGCGACTCGCGCTTGGTGGCGCTGCGCAGCGCCTGCATCAGCCGGTCGGGCGCGACGGGCTTGATCAGATAATCGGTCGCACCCGCCCGCATCGCCTCGACGGCGAGCAGCGGAGAGGCGCTGGCAGTGAGCATCAGGACAGGGAGGGCGGGGCGGCGTGCCTTTAGTTCCTCGATCAGCTGGCAGGCGTCGTCGCCCGGCACCCATTGGTCAAGGATGATGGCCGAAAGCTGCATCCCCTGCCGGGTGCCCAGCGTTGCGATCGCGGTCTCCGCATCGGTAACCACCAGCGTCCGCCAGCCCTCGCGCGCGGCGAGCGCTGAGATCAGGCGGCTTTGCGCCGGCTCGTCGTCGATCAACATCAGCAGGCGATCGTCGTCTTCGGTCATTGTCCCACCCGTCCCACGTCGAAACAGAACGACCGATTACGGGACAGGGGTAAAGGTCGGCTTAAGACTTGCGGGCGGGCTTGAGCACGCGCGTGCGGCGCGATAGGAAGCGGGCCAATCCAGCAAACGAAGCTACGGGGACTGAAGATGGCCGCAGGCAACGACATGAAGGCGCACCGGGGCACGTACGGCAGCTTTATCGCGCTGCTGAAATGGAGCGTGCCGCTCCTGGCGGCGATCGCGGCGATCGTCGTCCTGATCATCGCCAGCTGACCGCGCCGGCGTTGCGCATCGCTGTCCTTCGGGAAACCGCCCCCGCGGAAACCCGCGTCGCGCTCACTCCCGAAACCGCCCGGAAGTTCATCGCCCTGGGCGCGACCGTCGCCGTGGAGAGCGGGGCAGGGATTGCAGCGAGCATCACCGATGCAGCCTATGCCGAAGCGGGCGTGCAAGTCGGCGATGCCGCGCAGACAATGTCAGGCGCGGATATCGTCATGGCAGTCCAGGCGCCCGATCCGGCCGCGCTGGCGGGCGCGAACCCCGGCGCGTTGGTCGCCGCTACGTTTGACCCGTTCGGCCGGCGCGAGCGGGTCGATGCCTATGCGGCGGCAGGGTTCGAGGCGCTGGCGATGGAGTTCATGCCGCGCATCACCCGCGCCCAGAGCATGGACGTGCTCTCCAGCCAGTCCAACCTTGCCGGGTACAAGGCGGTGATCGCCGCGGCCGACGTGTATGGCCGGGCGTTTCCGATGATGATGACGGCCGCGGGCACCGTGCAGGCGGCGAAGGTGTTCGTGATGGGCGTGGGCGTGGCGGGCCTGCAGGCGATTGCGACCGCGCGGCGGTTGGGTGCGCAAGTCTCCGCCACCGATGTCCGCTCGGCAACCCGGGAGCAGATCCAGTCGTTGGGCGCCAAGCCGGTGTTCGTCGAGAACGTCGCCGGGATCGAAGGCGAAGGCAGCGGCGGCTACGCGACCGAAATGAGCGCGGAATACCAGCAGGCGCAGGCTGAACTGGTCAGCGGGCATCTGGCCAAACAGGACATCGTCGTGACCACGGCGCTGATCCCCGGACGCGCGGCCCCGCGGCTGATCTCGGACGCGCAGATCGCAACCATGAAGCCGGGCAGCGTGATCTTCGATCTGGCCGTGGCGCAGGGCGGCAATGTCGAAGGATCGGTCGCTGACCAGATGGTGGAGAAGCACGGGGTCAAGATCATCGGTTTCGCCAACACGCCCGCGACCGTGCCGGCCGACGCCAGCGCGCTGTATGCGCGCAACCTGTACAACTTCCTGTCTGCGTTCTGGGACAAGGATCAGGGCCGGCCGGTACTCGACGCCGAGATCGGCGATGCCGTGCGGCTGACCCGCGGCGGAGCAGTCGTGAACGAGCGCCTCCTGGAACGCGGCGCATGAGGGATGACCTCATCAACACCGGTCGCCGCGAAATCGAGAAAGTCACCAAGCTGCGCGACGCGGTCGCGCGTCAGATACCCTCCGGTGAGACGATCCTGCATCAGCAGGAGGACGGCAGCGAACACATTGCCGTGACCGACCGGCGGCTGGTCATCACCAAGGTGGGGAACTGGCTGGGGGAGCGTTCGGAGTCCGTCCCCCTCGGTGCGATCACCGGGTTTTCGACCCACATGAAGGACGGCAAGGTGACCACATTGCAGCTCGCCGTCCCCGGGCGGACGATGGGAGAGCTCATGCTGAGCGGCGATGATCTGTCACGGGTTATGACGGCGCTGGTGCTGGCGATGCCAAGCTATGGAAGGGCAAGCTGATGGATTTCGTCGCGATCCTGTCGATCTTCGTGCTGGCCTGCTTCGTCGGCTATTACGTCGTGTGGTCGGTCACCCCGGCGCTGCACACGCCGCTGATGGCGGTGACGAACGCGATCTCGTCCGTGATTATCGTCGGCGCGCTGATCGCCAGCGCCGCGGCGGGGAGTTTCAGTTCCAAGTGGCTCGGGCTGGCGGCGGTGGCGTTGGCCAGCGTCAACATCTTCGGCGGGTTCGCGGTCACCGCGCGGATGCTGGCGATGTACAAGAAAAAGGATCGCTGAGGTGACGCTCCAGCCGGTCCGCACCGCCGACCTGTCGATCGTGGCCGACGCGGCGCACGCGGTGAACCCGTGGGTGGCGCTGGCGTATCTCGCGGCAGGCGTGCTGTTCATCCTCGCGCTGCGCGGCCTTTCTTCGCCCGCGACCAGCCAGCGCGGCAACCGCTTCGGCATGGCTGGCATGTTGATCGCGGTGGTCACGACACTGGTGACGCACGTGCCGTACAGCGACATGTGCGCTGGCGGTGCGGTGGCGACCGCCGGTGACGAGTTTAGGTTGTGCCAGGATGTGCTGGTGATCGACTGGACCACGGTGGGCGAGATCATCGCCGCCATCGCGCTGGGCGGCGCGGTCGGGTGGATCATCGCCCGGCGCATCGCCATGACCGCGATGCCGCAACTCGTCGCCGCGTTCCACAGCCTGGTGGGTCTCGCCGCGGTGCTGGTGGCGGTGGCGGCGTTCCTCAACCCCGGAGCGTTCGGTATTCTGGGCATGGACGGCAACATCCTGCGCGTCAGCCGGATCGAGATGCTGCTCGGCGCCGCGATCGGCGCGATCACGTTTTCGGGATCGGTCATCGCGTTCGCCAAACTGAACGGCAACATGAGCGGCAAGCCGATCCTGTTGCCCGGTCGCCATACGATCAACCTGGGCGCGCTGGTCGCAATCCTGGGGCTGACGGGGGCATACATGCTCACCGCGGACGCCGGTCCGGGCGAGGGGGCGCTGTTCTGGATCGTGCTGGCGCTCGCCTTTGCGATCGGGTTCCTGCTGATCATTCCGATCGGCGGGGCGGACATGCCGGTCGTAGTGTCGATGCTGAACAGCTATTCGGGCTGGGCGGCGGCGGCGATGGGATTCACCCTGCACAACACCGCGATGATCATCACCGGCGCGCTGGTGGGCAGTTCGGGCGCGATCCTGAGCTACATCATGTGCCGGGCGATGAACCGCAGTTTCCTCTCGGTGATCGCCGGGGGGTTCGGGGCCGACGCAGCCATCGCGGGCGAGGCGAAGGAGCAGCGGCCATATAAGTCGGGCAGCGCGGAAGACGCCGCATACATGCTGGAGCAGGCGGAAAAGGTCATCATCATCCCCGGCTACGGCATGGCGGTCGCGCAGGCACAGCACGCCCTGCGCGAGATGGGCGACAAGCTGAAGGCCAAGGGCGTGGAGGTGAAGTATGCGATCCACCCCGTGGCGGGACGGATGCCCGGGCACATGAACGTGCTGCTGGCCGAAGCGCAGGTGCCGTATGACGAGGTGTTCGAGCTGGAAGACATCAACTCGGAATTTTCCCAGGCCGACGTGGCGTTCGTCATTGGCGCCAACGACGTGGTCAATCCGGCGGCGAAGACCGACAAGTCTTCGCCCATCTACGGCATGCCGGTGTTTGATGTGGGCAATGCGAAACAGGTGTTCTTCATCAAGCGTTCGATGGGCGGGGTCGGGTACGCCGGGGTCGACAACGACGTGTTTTACCTCGACCAGACGATGATGCTGCTCGCCGATGCGAAGAAGATGGTCGAGAACATCGTGAAGGCGCTCGATTGATGCGCGCCGCGCTTTCCCTCACCGCGCTGGCGCTTGCCACTGGCGGCTGCGTGCAGACGATCGCGGAAAGCCGCGTACGCTCGGCGCTGGTCGACGCCGGCCTCTCTGAACGCAACGCCGATTGCATGGCCGGGCGGATGGTCGATCGGTTGACGATCGATCAACTGCGCAAGCTGGAAGCGCTCAAGGCGCGGGCAGGCGAGCGCGACAAGCCGGTGACGATCGGCGAATATGTCGAACGCGTCCGGCGGGTGGGCGACAGCGAGGTCGTCGCGGTCACCGCCAGTTCCGCCGGCTTGTGCGCGGTGGGCCTCGGCTAGCTGCCTTTTACCACCGGCAGTTCGCCCTTGAACGAGAATTCGCCAAACGCGTTGTCGCAGGCGTTGAATTTGCTGAAGACGGCCTGGACGTCGTCGGAGAACGTCAGCCGGACGTCGAGCGTGCACTCCTTCTTGTCGAAGTGGACAGTGTGACTTTCACCCGGCCTGACAGGCTTGTTCTCCCGCTCTTCCATCACCTCTTCGCTTACCCAGGCACCCTGGCCGGCGCTGCTGAGTTCGACGGCCTTGACCGTCTTGCCGGTCTTGTTGACCAGCACGAAATCCCACGCCTCGGCATACGCAGGCGCGGCGGCGGCCAGCAGCGCGGCGCCGATCAATAGCTTGGCAGTCATGATGTTGCTCCTCCCCTGGAACGGCACCGATCGTGCGCTTTTGGAGCGAGTCTGGCAAGAACGCGTTCGCCGTTGACTAACATGCCTGTCAGTAGCAGCTTGCATGCCATGAGGATGACCCCAATCGCCATCTTGGCGCTCGCCACCGCGGCTGCTCCCGCACTTGCCGCAACGCACACGATCGCCCCCGGCGATGGCGCGCAGGAGCGGCTGCAGGAGGCGCTGATCACCGCGCAGCCGGGCGACGAGGTGGTGCTGGGCGCGGGGCGTTTCGCGCTTGAAGACGGGCTTAGCCTGGATGTCGACAATGTCACCGTGCGCGGCGCGGGGATGAACGCGACGGTGCTCGATTTCACCGGGCAGAAGGGGTCGGGCGAGGGGCTGCTGGTCACGTCCGACAAGGTCATCTTGCGCGATTTCGCGGTCGAGAACCCGAAGGGCGACGGCATCAAGTCCAAGGGCGCGGACGACATCGTCTACCAGCGGGTGCGGGTGACCTGGACCGGCGGTCCGAAGGAGACCAACGGCGCCTATGGCCTTTATCCGGTCGAGAGCACCGGCGTGCTCATCGCCGAGTGCGAAGTTTCAGGTGCCTCCGACGCGGGAATCTATGTCGGCCAATCGAAGGCGATCACCGTGCGCGGCAACGTGGCGCGGTTCAATGTCGCCGGGATCGAGATCGAGAACAGCCGCGACGCGCTGGTCGAGGCGAACTATGTCACCGGCAACACCGGCGGGATCCTGGTGTTCGACCTGCCCAGCCTGCCAGTGATGGGCGGCGGGAACACCGTGGTGCGCGACAACCTGGTGGCGGGCAACACCACCGCCAACTTTGCACCGAAGGGCAACATCGTTGCCGGCGTCCGGCGCGGCACCGGGGTGATGGTGATGGCCAACGACGGCGTCCTGATCGAAGGCAACACCATCCTCGACAACCCGACCGCACCGGTCATGGTGGTCGCGTATCCGATGCCATTCACCGACACGACCTATAACCCGTATCCGCGCAACGTGACGGTGGGCGTCAACCGCGTCGATGCGGGCGGCACCGATCCGCAGTTCGAGGGCAAGGAGCAGCTGCTGGCGGCCTTCGGGGGGGCGCTGCCGCCGGTCATGTGGGATGGGCTGGCCCAGCCCGGCACCACCGCGCTGCGGGTCGATCCCTCGATCAAGGGATGGACATTGGGGCTGTCCGCGCAAGGCCAGGGGCTGGATGTCAAGAACATCAAGCCTGGTCCACTCCAGGTGTCCGCGCCCGATGGAGCGCAGGTGCTGACGGGTTATGGCGCGCCGGCGAGCCTGGAGGCCCGGTTGACCACGTGATCCGCAACGCCGTTCTGGGACTGTCGCTGCTGTCCGCAGCCGCCGCTGTGGCGCACGCTGCCGCGCCCGCTGCGGTGCCGAACGATGCGGCGATCACCGGCGACGGATCCCCGAAGACTCTGTCCGAATTCGGCTTTTTCGCAGATGCCGCAGCGCAAACCCCGGCGGCGCGCGTTACCGGTTATCGGCTGAATACCCCGCTATGGTCGGATGGCGCGGAGAAGCTGCGCTTCGTCTACCTTCCTGCCGGCGCACAAGCGAAGGCGGACGGTGAGAATCTGCTCCAGCTCCCGGTCGGGGCGGCGCTCATTAAAACCTTCGCGTTCGAGGAGAACGGCAGGCGCCGGCTGATCGAAACGCGCGTACTGCTCCACCGCGAAAGCGGGTGGGTCGCGCTGCCGTACTTGTGGAATGCCGAGCAGACCGAGGCGAAGCTGGCGCTCGCTGGCGCACGAGTGCCGGTCACCACGCCCGCCGGTGCAGCGATCGAGTACCGCGTCCCCAACAAGAACCAGTGCAAGGACTGTCACGGGCTGAACGGCGCGGTGATCCCCATCGGTCCCAAGGCGCGCAACCTGTCCGCCGCATGGCTGAAGGATTTTGCCGCCAGCGGAATGCTCGATGCCGCCCCGCAGGTCAGCCGTCCGTTACCTGTGTGGGAGAACCACGCTGCGGCAACCGCCGCGGATGCGGCGCGCGGCTACCTCGATGTCAACTGCGCGCATTGCCACCGTCCCGGTGCGGGCGCGTCCAATTCCGGCCTCGATCTACGGTGGGAACAGTCGGCACCCGAGGCGCTGGGAATCATGAAACGGCCGGTTGCGGCAGGACGCGGCGCGGGCAACCTTCTGTTCGACATCGTGCCCGGCAAGCCGCAGGAATCGATCCTGGCTCATCGCATGGCTAGCACGGAGGGCGGGGTGGCGATGCCCGAACTGGGCAAATCCACGGTGGACAAGGAAGGACTGCAGGCGGTCGAACGCTGGATCGCCAGCCTGTGAGGCGCGTATTGGCCTACCTGGCGGTGCTGGCTACGCTGCTGCTGGCGCTATTCCTGATCTTCCGAACTCCCGACACCGATCTCGCCGCGATGCGGGGCAAATACGCCGCGGCGCCATCGCAGTTCGTTGCGCTTGCGGATGGCCGGCGCATTCATTTGCGGGATGAGGGGCCACGCGGCGGCACGCCCATCGTTCTGCTCCACGGGTCGAACGCCGATCTGCACACCTGGCAACCGTGGACCGACCGCCTCAGCAAGACGCACCGGGTGATCCGCTTCGATCAGCGTGGTCACGGACTGACCGGTCCAGCGAACGATGGGGATTACACGCGCGCTTCGTTCGCCCGGGATGTCGACCAGCTGGCGGACAAGCTCGGACTCGAGCGATTTGTCCTGGCCGGCAATTCGATGGGCGGCGGCATCGCGCTGGAATACGCGCTGACCTACCCGGATCGGGTTGCGGGGCTGGTGCTGGTGGATGCCGCGGGCGCACCGCGCATCGGGGAGGCGAAGGGCAACATCGGCTTCACGCTGGCCCGCACCCCCGGGTTCTCGTGGCTCATTGGGCAGATCACTCCGCGCGGGCTGGTCGAACGCAGCCTGCGGCAGTCGGTCGCCAATCAGGCCATCGTCACCGATGCGATGGTCGACCGGTACTGGGAACTGCTGCGCTATCCCGGCAATCGGCAGGCCACTGCGCAGCGTTTCGCCGCTGCGCAACAGCCTTTCTCGCCGGAAGCACTCGCCCGGCTCAAGGGCACGCCGACGCTGATCATCTGGGGAGAGCGCGACGGGTTGATCCCCCTCGCGTCCGGCCGCTGGCTGGCACAGCAGATTCCCGGCGCGAAGTTCGAGGTCTTGGGGGGCATCGGCCACATCCCGATGGAAGAGGCGCCCGGCGTGAGCGCGGAGCTCGTGGAGCGATGGCTGGAGCAGGGCGCAACGCCCGCCGCGCCCGCCTCATCGGCGCCCCCGGCCTAGCTTTACTCGCGGTAAGCCCCTCGCCTATGGCCGGCGCAGGCTGAACGGGAAGGGCGGGACGTTGCGCAAGCTGGGCATGATCGGCGGAATGAGCTGGGTCTCGACGCGCGATTACTATGAGCGGATCAACCGCGGCGTGCGGGCCCGGACCTCGCCCATGGCGAGCGCGCCGCTGTTGATCGAAAGCCTCGACTTCGAGCCCCTGTGGGGCCTCAACAGCGAAGAAGACTGGCGCCGCGCGGGCGACGTACTCGCCCAATCGGCCGAGCGGCTGGTGCAGGCAGGGGCCGAGGGGCTGATCATCTGCGCCAATTCGATGCATAAGGTCTATGACCAGGTCGCCGCGGCAGCGGGGGTGCCGGTGCTGCACATCGCCGAATGCGTGGGCGATGCGATGCACGCGGCGAACGTCACGGGCGCGGTGCTGATCGGCACGCGCAACGTGATGACCGAGCGGTTCTATCGCGAACGGCTGGTCGCGCACGGGGTCGACCTGCTCCCGCCCGACATGGACATGATCGAGGAGATCGACCGGATCATCTACCAGGAACTGATGCGCGGCAAGGTCACGCGCGACGCCGAACGGACGCTGAAGACCTGGATCACCCGCAAGGAACAGGACGGGGCGGAGGCGGTCGTGCTCGCCTGCACCGAGCTGGCGATGATCGTCGATGTCGATGCCAACGTTCTGCCGGTGTTCGATTCCACCCGAATCCACTGCAACGCGGCGGTGGACTGGATGCTGGCCACGGATAACTGACCGGCACGCGACGATGTTCCGCAGGCGTTCCGGTTGTCGGGAGTCTGCCGCCCCCCTATCGCCGCCCGGCATGACGCTTGCCCCATACGCCGCCGATCCCGCCGCCGGACGCGGTCGCGAATTTCCCGAAGACCGCGACGGCGCGCGCGGCCCCCGCAGCGAATTCCAGCGCGACCGCGACCGGGTGGTCCACTCGATCGCCTTTCGCCGGCTGCGCTCCAAGACCCAAGTGTTCATCGCGCCCGACGGCGATCATTACCGCACCCGCCTGACGCACAGTCTGGAGGTATCCCAGATCGGCCGGGTGATTGCGCGCGCGCTGGGGCTGGACGAAGACCTGACCGAGGCGATCAGCCTAGCGCACGACATCGGCCACCCGCCGTTCGGCCACGCGGGGGAAGCAGCGCTGGAGGCGGCAATGGCCGGCCGGGGCGGCTTCGACCACAACGCGCACACGCTGCGCGTGCTCATGCGGCTGGAAAGCCCGTACTGCAATCATCGAGGGCTCAACCTGTCATGGGACGTGCTTGAGGGGCTGGCCAAGCACAATGGCCCGGTGGCGGCGCCCGGCTGGGCGCTGGCCGAGCTTGACGAAGCATTCCCCCTCGCGCTGGGCGCGTGGCCCAGCCTGGAGGCGCAAGTGGCGGCGCTGGCGGACGATATCGCATACGACAACCACGACATCGACGACGGTCTGCGCGCAGGCTTCCTGACACTCGACGATCTGATGGAGCTGCCGCTGCTGGCCGATCGCTACCGCGAGGTGGAGCGGCGCTTTGTGCGCGCTACGCCCGAACAGCGACTGCGCGAATTGGTCCGCAGCCAGATCGGCGCGATGGTCAATGATCTGCTCGACACCACCCGTTCACGCATCGCCGGTCTGGGCAGCGTTGCCGAGGTGCGCGACCATGCCGGGCCGCTCGCCGCATTCTCCGACGACATGGCGGCTGCCGAGCGCACGCTGAAGCGGTTCATGTACGACAAACTCTACTACCATCCGGAACAGACCGCAGCTGCGGAGTACGCCCGCGACGTCGTCTCGCGCCTGTTCGCCGCCTACGATCAGGATCCCACGGCCTTGCCGGCGGCGTGGCGAGCGGCGTTGCCGGCGCAGGAGCCTGAACGCAGCCGTCACTTGAGCGACTTCATTGCTGGAATGACCGATCGCTTTGCCATCGACCAGTGCGTGCGCATCTTCGGCCGTGCGCCCGATGGACTCCGCAATGTCTGATCCGCTGCGCATCGCGCTGGTCGGCGCCACGGGCCTGATCGGCAGCGAGGTGATGAAACTGGCGGTCGGGCGCGCCGACGTGCGGCTGGTGGCGGTCGCGCGGCGCGAATCGCCGTTGCCACAGGGTGCGCGGATGGAGATGTTCGTCGCCGAGCCAGGCAAATGGGGCGAGGTGTTCGAGGCGGTGAGGCCCGTGGCATTGATCTGCGCGCTGGGTACGACCTGGCGCAAGGCAGGACGGGACGAGGAGGCGTTCCGCGCGGTCGATCACGACCTCGTCCTCGACACCGCGCGCGCGGCGAAGGCCGCCGGGATCGAGCGGCTGGTGGCGGTCAGCTCCACCGGCGCCGATGCGATGAGCACCAACCGCTACTTGCGAACCAAGGGCGAAGTGGAACGCGAGCTCGGGAAACTGCGGTTCAGGCGTCTCGACATCCTGCGGCCGGGATTGCTTAAAGGGCAGCGGGTCGCCGACCTGCGACCGATCGAGCGGCTGGGCAGTTGGCTCAGCCCGTTGGCCGATCGCGCTATGCAGGGCCGTTACCGCCAGTACCGTTCCATCCGGGCGGATGTGGTCGCCCGGGCCGCTATCGCCTTGGCAATGCGCAAAGCGGGCGGACGCTTCGTGCACGATAACGACGCACTCCTGCGTGCCGCGGCGACCCTGCCGGAACTTTCCTCTTCCACATTATAGTGTGACGAACACATTTCAGTGTGATATGCGATTCGCATGAGCACAATCGAACGCGTCCGCACTCTCGTTTCGCAAGACCGCATGAGCCGCACCGCGCTCGCCCGCGCCGCGGGGCTTCATGCCAACTCCTTGCGCGATTGCCTGGAGCCCCGGTGGAACCCCACCGCTGATACGTTGGGCAAACTCGAGGCATTCCTCTCTGCCAATGACGAGCGGCCGGTCATCGTCTCGGCCGAAGAGATCATCGATGAAGCGCGCAACGGTCGGATGTTTGTGCTGGTCGATGACGAGGACCGCGAGAACGAGGGCGACCTGATCATCCCGGCGCAGATGGCGACGCCCAACGCGATCAATTTCATGGCGACGCACGGGCGCGGCCTGATCTGCCTCGCGCTGACCAAGCAGCGGGTTGAACTGCTGGGGCTCGACCTGATGAGCCGCAACAATCGCACGCGGCATGAGACCGCTTTCACCACCTCGATCGAGGCGCGCGAAGGCGTATCCACCGGCATTTCGGCCGGGGATCGGGCACGCACCGTATCGGTCGCGATCGACGGATCCAAGGGACGCGACGACATCGTCACCCCCGGCCACGTGTTCCCGCTGGTCGCGCGTGATGGCGGGGTCCTGGTCCGCGCCGGCCACACCGAGGCGGCGGTGGATATCTCCCGCCTCGCCGGCCTGAACCCCGCGGGCGTGATCTGCGAGATCATGAACGAGGACGGCAGCATGGCGCGGATGGATGACCTCGTCCGTTTCGCGCGGCTGCACAACTTGAAGATTGGCACCATCCGCGACCTGATCGCTTATCGCCGCAAGCATGATCACCTGATCGAACGGCGCGGCGAGCGGCGCTTCACCAGCCGCTGGGGCGGGGAATGGCAGGCCGCCTCGTTCTACAACCGCGCCACCGGCGAAGAGACCCTGGCACTGGTCAAGGGCGCGATCGATCCGGCCAAGCCCACGTTGGTGCGGATGCATTCGCTGTCGCTGTTCGATGACATCTTTGCCGAAGACGGCCCGCGCGGCGGCATGATCGAAAAGGCGATGGAGCAGATCAGCCGCGCAGGCGCGGGGGTGATCGTGCTGATCAATCGCGTCGCGCGCGACTACGTCAGCCGCGCCATCGCGCGGGGCAGCGAGCCGCCGGCGGACGAGGCGCAGGTGACCGAGCAGCGCGACTACGGCGGCGGGGCGCAGATCCTTGGCGCGCTGGGGGTGCACGACATGATCCTGCTGACCAATACCGAACATTCGCTGGTCGCGCTGGAGGGTTACGGCCTCAGCATCGTTGGTCAGCAACCGCTAGGCTAGAAGGCGGCTCCGGCGAGCGCGTCGATCGCGCCTTGCAGGATCACGGCGGCGGCGTGCGCGTCGATCCGTTCCTTGCGCTTGGCGCGGCTCATGTCCTGTTCGATCAGCGCGCGCTCTGCGCTGCTGGTCGACCAGCGTTCGTCCCACAGAAGGATCGGCAGCGCGAGGGCGGCTGACAGATTGCGCGCGTATGCCCGGCTGGCCTGCGCGCGCGGCCCCTCGGACCCATCCATGTTGCGCGGCAGGCCGATCACCACGCCGCGAACCGCGCGGGCAGCGGCGAGGGCGGCGAGCACCTCGCGGTCGCGCCCGAACTTCCCGCGCGGCAGGGTCTTGTCGGCGCTCGCGAAGCGCCAGCCGGCGTCGCACAACGCCGTGCCGATCGTCTGGGTGCCGAGATCGAGTGCCAGCAGCACCCCGCCGTCCGGCAGGGCGGCGGCGAACTCGGCGGCGCGGGTGGTGATCAGGTGGCCGGTTTCCATGCCGCCAGCCGCCGCGCGACGTCGGCCTTCAGGTTCGCCCAGAACAGCGGAATATCGTACACGTGGTAGTTGTTGCCCGGCAGCACGCCGGGGCCAAGGTCCGGCGGATCGCCGATCAGCAGCAGGCCCGTGTCCGGATCGCACCGCGCGGCCACGGCACCCACGATCAGTTCGCCGGTGGAGAAGTCGCTCGCCGGCTTCAGCGTGCCGAGGTTCGCTTCTGCCGGTGCGGTGCCGCCTTGCGTGCCGGTGAGCGGGTTGGTGCACACGATCGCGCCGTCCCCGCGTGGCTGACCGTCGAACCCCGGGGTGGCGGTGAACCGCTCGAACAGCAGCGCGGGATCGGCCGGCTCCGCGAAGCTCGACCAGGTGGCGATGCAGCCTGCCTGGTCGGGGGTCGCGCAGGCCGGCAACCCCAGCGCCGGGAGGTCATGCTCCACCGAGACCGGCCAGCCCACCGGATAGACCATCGCGATCCGCTGGGCGAGCGGCGTGCCGATCACCTTTTCGCGCAGCAGGCGCAACACCATCAGCGCGCCCTGGCTGTGACCGGCCAGCACGATCGGTTCGTCCTTGGGAACGGTGGCGACGAAGAAATCAAACGCCTGCGCGACGTCCCGGTAAGCGAGATCCAGCGCCTGGTTCGCCTCCGCCTTGTCGGTCAGGAATGCGCCGATCACCGCCTGGCGGTATTTGGGCGCCCAGACTTCGTCCGCCGCGGCGAACGGGCTGGCCATTCCGCGCAGGAACAGCCGGGCGCGGGTCTCCGCATCGGAGTCGCCGATGGGGGCGTTCCACGGAGCGTCGGCCCCGATGGCGGGGCGGATGTAGCTGGTGGGATGGACGAAGAAGACCGCGAACTTGGCGGCATCCGCAGCAGCGGGCGTCGGCGCGCCTTGCGGCACGAACCGCACAGGATCGGCCGCGCCCATGCCCGGCCGCGCATACCACATGGCCGGATCGGCATAGGCGTTGCTGTCGAGCGCCGGCTGCGCCGTGAACTCGCTGCGAGGAACGAACGCGAGCTCGGTCGCCTCCTTGGACCAGAGGTTGAGCGCGATGGCGCCTGCGATCACCAGAAAGATGACGATCGCGACGAAGTACAGGAACTTGCGCGCCATCAGTCAGCCGCCGGCTCTGCATCGCCGTTATCGAGCCGATGCGCCCGCCGCTCCAGCGCGACCTTGATCATCGCCAGCATCGGATCGGCGAAGGTGAGGCCCAGCACGCCGAACAGCACGCCCATGACCAGCTGGAAGCCGAGCACCAGCGCCGGCGCCAGATCCACCGTCTTCTTGGCGATCATCGGGACCAGCACGTAACCGTCGAAGTTCTGGATCGCGAGGTAGATGCCGATCGTCCACAGGCCCATCTCGGTGCCACCGGAAAAGCCCACCAGGACCATCAGCACGCCCGACACGATCGCTCCGATGTTGGGAATGAATGCCAGGATGCCGGTGATCAGCGCCAGCAGCGCCGCCATCGGCACGCCGACCAGGGTCAGCGCGATGTAGGTGAACGCCCCTTCGGCGGCCATGCCCAGCAGCCGGCCCGCCAGCAGTCGCCGCATGCTGAAGGCCATGTGGTCCAGCGTGTCGGCCAGCTTGCCGCGGTGTTGTTCGGGCACCATCCACGACAGGCCCCGCTCGTACGGCCGAGGATCGACCGCCAGGTAGATGCCGATGATGACGATCAGCAGCAGGGTGGTGAGGCCGCCGAACACGCCCCCGATCGCCCGGGTAACCGATCCCACTCCGGTGAACAGCTGTGTCGCGAGCCCTTCGATCTCGTCCTGACCGATCTGCACCCCGTTGTCGCGCAGCATCCCGACCAACCGGCCCAGCTCCGTCGTCACCAGCTGGGGGAACTGGGCGGCCTGTTCCGCGATCTGGGTGCCGGCGAACCGGACCAGCCATGCTGCGAACAGCGTGCCGAACAGCAGGACGATGGCCGCCCGCCATGTGCGCCCGATGGGCAGCACCCGGCCAAGTAGGCGCGTGCCTCCGTCGATGATCGCGGCGAACACCAGTGCCCCGAAGATCACCAGCAGGGTCTGAGCCAGATAAACGGCGAGGACCACGAAGCCGATCACCGACACCCACACGAGCGCCCGGCGGGCCTCTTCCTGTAAGCGCGGGTTGCTGATCTGCGTCGGGCTGGCGCCGACCGCCTGCTCCGGCAGTTCCGGGTGGTCGCTATCGCTCATCGGGATGCCTGCTCCTCGGCAATGGCGGGACGCAAGGTGCTCCACGCGCGGTTTCCGCGTAGCGAGCTCCACCACGACGCCGGGTTCCAGGTGGTGGTGCCGTCAAGCGAGAAGGTGATGAACTCCGCCCGGCCGCCGACGTTCGCCAGCGGAACGGGTCCGCCGAGGCCGCGCTCCCAGGTTTCGGCGCGGCTGTCGGCTGAGTGGTCGCGGTTGTCGCCCATCAGGAACACGTGCCCTTCCGGAACCAGCGTTTCGGGGTAGTTGTCGAGCATCTGCTGTTCATGGTCGACCACCAGGTACGTCGCGCCGTTGGGCAAAGTCTCGCGCAGGGCGGGCACTTCGTAGTAGTCCTTACCGTCGTTGCCGCGGACCCGGTAGTTGTCCCAATAGCCGAGGCACGGGCGTCCTTCGCACAGCTGCGCGTCGGCGGGGATGCGGATATCCGGCTCCACCTTCTGCGGCACCGGCTTGCCGTTCAGGATCACCTGTCCGCCCACCACCGCGATCCGGTCACCCGGCAGGCCGATGACGCGCTTGATGTAATCCTCGTCGCGGTCGGGCGGCACGGCGATGACGATGTCGCCATACTGCGGGGTCGAAGGCCACACGCGCGTGTCGCTGCGCGGGAGGACATGGAACGAGGCGGACACCCAGCTCCACCCGAACGGATATTTCGACACCACCAGCCGGTCGCCGACCATCAGGTTCGGGACCATCGAGGTCGACGGAATGTAGAACGGCTTGGCGACGAGGCTGTGGAACGCCAGCACCGCGAGCAGCATCAACGCCAGCCCGCGCAGCTCGGCGAGCCAGTTGATCTTCTCGCGCGGCTTGTGGTCGGGTTCGCTCACGGGGTGCGGTTCGCCTGGGGACGTAAGGTGAGGGGAGTTCAAAGGGGCAGAGCCTCGATGACGACGAAGGCCTGGGCCCATGGATGGTCGTCGGTTAGGGTGAGGTGAATACGCACCTCATGGCGTTCCGGGGTCAATTCGGCAAGCCGCTTCGCCGCGCCGCCGGTCAGCGCCAGGGTGGGCGCGCCGCTCGGGGCGTTCACCACGCCGATGTCCTTGTGGAACACGCCGCGCCGGAACCCGGTGCCGACGGCCTTGGCGAACGCTTCCTTGGCCGCCCAGCGCTTGGCGAACGTGCCCACCCGGGTGAAGGGACGCTTGGCCGCCTTCGCGCGCTCCACGTCAGTGAAGCAGCGCGCCTCGAACTTCTCGCCCCACCGCTCGAGCGAGTTCGCGATCCGGTCCATGTTGGTGAGGTCGCTGCCAAGGCCGATGATCACGAAACTCTCACGCGAAGATCGATATTGACGTGACCGGGATGAGAAGCAGCGCGATCTGCGCGCATCTCCACACATAGGCTCTGCCAGCGGAGCCTCTGTTCCATATCCATCTGGGCACGCCCGATCATTGCTAACTGTGCAAAGGCCAGGGCCACAAACCCAAACACGTAGAGTGCCGAAACCCATCCCGACCCCGCAAAGCTGGTCAAAAGTACGAGTGCCCACGCGAGGCCCAGTGCGAAGCTTAGCCAAGCAGCCGGTTTCGTAGACGCCCACAGCCAAGGTTTGTGCGCATAAACTCTCACCGTGCATCATCCATCAGCTCGCGCATCCGGCGGACGGCTGCTTCCAGCCCGACAAACACCGCCTCACCCACCAGGTAGTGCCCGATGTTGAGTTCGGCGAGCTGGGGAATGGCGGCGATGGGTTGGACGTTATCGTAGGTAAGGCCGTGGCCGGCGTGCGGCTCGATCCCGTTCTTAGCGGCCAGCGCGGCCATGTCGGCGATCCGCCGCAGTTCCACCGGCACCCGCTCGCCCACGGCGTGCGCGTATTCGCCCGTGTGCAGTTCGACCACTGGCACCCGCAGGCGCAGCGCGGCATCGATCTGACGCTCTTCCGGGGCGATGAACAAACTGACACGGATGCCCGCATCGCTCAGCCGGGCCACGATCGGCGCGAGTCGATTGTGCTGGCCCGCGGCGTCCAGTCCACCCTCGGTGGTGCGTTCCTCCCGCCGCTCGGGCACGATGCACGCGGCGTGCGGCCGGTGGCGGAGCGCGATCTCCAGCATCTCGTCGGTCGCCGCCATCTCCAGGTTGAGCGGCAGGTCGGTCGCGTCCTGGATTCGCTGCAGATCGTCGTCGCGAATATGGCGCCGGTCTTCGCGCAGGTGCGCGGTGATGCCGTCTCCGCCGCATGCCGCGACGATCTGAGCCGCGCGCACCGGATCGGGATGATCCCCTCCGCGCGCGTTACGGATGGTCGCCACGTGGTCGATGTTGACCCCGAGACGGAGTCGCGCGCTCACGCCATGCGGCTCCCCGGCTTGGTCACCGGTACCGCCGCGAGTTCGGCGGGCACTTCATCATCGGCATACGTCGGGAAGTTGAGTGCGATCAGCGGAAAGAACGGCACGCCCAGATCGACCGAGCCGTTCGAGCGGTCGACCAGCGCCGCTTCGGCCAGCACCTCGCCCCCTTCGCGCGCGACCGCGGCGATGGCCTCGCGGCTGGACAGGCCGGTCGTGACCACGTCTTCCACCATCAGGACCTTGGCGCCGGGCTGCAGGCGAAACCCGCGGCGCAGTTCGAACGTGCCTTCGGGCCGTTCCAGGAACATGGCGTCCTTGCCGAGCGCGCGGCCCATCTCGTGGCCGATGATTAGGCCGCCCATCGCCGGGCTGACGACCGCGTCGATCGCCCCCCGCAGCTCCCGCGGCAGCTTCTGCGCCAGCGCGCGGGCCAGCCGGTCGGCGCGCGCCGGGTCCATCAGCACGCGCGCGCACTGAAGGTAATGCGCGCTGTGGCGTCCGCTCGACAGCAGGAAGTGCCCTTCGAGCAGAGCTTCGGAGCTGCGGAATTCGTGCAGCACGTCTTCGTCGGTCATCGGCGGTTCGCTGCTGGCTCAAGGGGTGGGGAAAGGCGGTCGAAAATCTCCCTAGAAGCGCTTGAGGGATGGGGCAAGCGCGCGTATAGGCCCGCCCAAACCCCCGTCAGTGGGGTGTTTCCGGCCTGTTTTTTGAGGGGTGGGAAACCAGGCATGCAACAGGCTAGACGGAAAGCTTCGCACCGATGAATCTCGGCAATTCGACCGCCCGTATGTTGAGCGCGATGGGGGCTGCGCTGTTGCTGGCGTTGTCGCCGCAGGTCGCTTCGGCGCAAGCGGCCCCCGCCACCGTAACAACGGCCGCCACGCCGGCGGCGATCGCCAGCCCTCCGGCTTCGGCCACTGAGGCGGCACCCGCCGCCGACCAGCTTGGTGCCGCCGCGGCGGGCGCGGTCGATGACAAGGTCGATGCGTCGAGTGAGACTGTCGCTCCGGGTGCCGGCGCCTACAAGCCGCTGGGACCGGAATGGATCAAGGGCCAGCCGTCGGCCGGCGCGCTGGACCTCCAGCAGCAGTATTCGCCCACCGGCCGCCAGGCGACCAAGCTGCACAACGTGCTCGTCTGGTTGATGGCGATCATCAGCCTGTTCGTGCTGGGCCTGCTGCTTTACGTGATGTGGCGGTTCCGCCGGGGCCGCAATCCGGTCCCCTCGCGCACCACCCATAACACCTTCATCGAAGTGCTGTGGACCCTGCTGCCGGTGCTGATCCTGGTGGGCATCGCGATCCCGTCGATCAGCCTGATCTCGGCCCAGTACGAATCCGCACCCAAGAACGCGCTGACGATCAAGGCCACGGGGTACCAGTGGTACTGGGGCTACAGCTATCCCGATAACGGCGGGTTCGAAGTGATCTCGAACATGCTGCCGGAAGACGAGGCGAAGCGTCGCGGCGAACCGGGCCAGCTGGCGGTCGACAACCGCATGGTCGTGCCGGTCGGCGAATGGATCCGCCTGCAGACGACCGCGGCCGACGTCATCCACTCGTTCGCCGTGCCGAGCCTGTGGTTCAAGATCGACGCGGTGCCCGGGCGACTCAACGAACGGCGCCTGATGATCGAAGAGCCCGGCATCTATTACGGCCAGTGTTCGGAACTGTGCGGCGCGAAGCATGCCTACATGCCGATCGCGATCGAAGCAGTCCCGCGGCCGCAGTTCGAAGCGTGGCTGCGGTCGCAGGGCGGGACTGTCGGCCCGGCGGAAACGCCGGCGGCACCCGCTGTCGCGCCGACGCAGCAGCCCGAAAGCTCGGCCCAGCAGCCGGCTGCCGGCGCGAGCGCGGCTCCGGCCGCTGCCGCCACCCCCGCTGCGCCCGCCGCCTGATTTAGCTACGTACGTTCGAAAGACCTGATCATGGCCACTACCGCCGACCACTTCCAGGCTCACCACGATGAGCACGCGCATCACGATGCGGACCACAAGCCGGGTTTCTTCGCGCGCTGGTTCATGTCGACCAACCACAAGGACATCGGCACGATGTACCTGATCTTCGCCATCATGGCGGGGATCGTCGGTGGCGCGATCTCAGGCGTGATGCGGGCCGAACTGGCCGAGCCGGGCATCCAGGTGCTCGGCAGCTGGGTGAGCATGTGGGGCGGCGAGGCCAGCTTCGAGGCGAATCTCCACGCGTGGAATGTGCTGATCACCGCGCACGGGCTGATCATGGTGTTCTTCATGGTCATGCCGGCGATGATCGGCGGCTTCGGCAACTGGTTCGTGCCGCTGATGATCGGCGCGCCGGACATGGCATTCCCGCGCATGAACAACATCAGCTTCTGGCTGACGGTCGCAGGGTTTGTCTCGCTGTGCTTCTCGCTGTTCGTACCCGGTGACGCGACCGGCCTTGGCGCGGGCACCGGCTGGACGGTCTATGCGCCGCTGTCGACGAGCGGGTCGGTCGGCCCGGCAGTCGATTTCGCGATCTTCTCGCTGCACCTTGCCGGTGCCGCGTCGATCATGGGCGCGATCAACTTCATCACCACGATCTTCAACATGCGCGCGCCGGGCATGACCCTGCACAAGATGCCGCTGTTCGTGTGGTCGGTGCTGGTGACCGCGTTCCTCCTGTTGCTGGCGCTGCCGGTGCTGGCCGCGGCGATCACGATGCTGATCACCGACCGCAACTTCGGCACGACGTTCTTCGACGCGAGCGGCGGCGGCGATCCGGTGCTCTACCAGCACCTGTTCTGGTTCTTCGGCCACCCGGAAGTGTACATCATGATCCTGCCGGGCTTCGGCATGATCAGCCAGATCGTCGCGACGTTCAGCCGCAAGCCGGTGTTCGGTTATCTCGGCATGGCGTACGCGATGGTGGCGATCGGCGTGGTCGGGTTCGTCGTGTGGGCGCACCACATGTACACCACCGGCCTCAGCGTGAACGAGAAGATGTACTTTACCGCCGCCACCATGGTTATCGCGGTGCCCACCGGCGTGAAGATCTTCAGCTGGATCGCGACGATGTGGGGCGGCTCGATCGAGTTCAAGAGCCCGCTGGTGTGGTCGATCGGCTTCATCTTCCTGTTCACCGTCGGCGGCGTGACCGGGGTGTACCTTGCCAACGGCGGCGTCGACGACGTGGTGCACGATACGTATTTCGTGGTCGCGCACTTCCACTACGTGCTGTCGATGGGCGCGGTGTTCTCGCTGTTCGCCGGCTTCTACTACTGGTTCCCGAAGATGAGCGGGCGGATGCATTCCGAACTGCTCGCGCACCTGCACTTCTGGGGCTTCTTCATCGGCGTGAACGTGATCTTCTTCCCGCAGCACTTCCTGGGGCTGAACGGCATGCCGCGCCGCTACCCGGATTACGTGGAAGCGTTCACGTACTGGAACAACGTCAGCACGATCGGCTACATGATCATGGCGGGGTCGATGATCTTCTTCTTCGTGAACATCGCGTATGCGTTCATCGCGGGCAAGAAGGCGGCGGCGAACTACTGGGGCGAAGGCGCCACGACGCTGGAGTGGACGCTGTCCAGCCCGCCGCCGTACCACCAGTTCGAAACGCTGCCGGTGATCGAGGACGACCACGATTACCACAACCACATGCCCCGCGACGGGCGCACCGACGGCGCCCCGGCCACGGCCTGAGCCTTTCGGCGGAAGAGACATGCGGCCGGTCCTCACTTCGAGGGCCGGCCGTTTGCGTTGAAGGAGGAACCGAATGCCCGAGATGCGCCAGATCGATACCGGCCACGCGACCCTGCGGTGTGCCATCGAGGAGGGGGGATCAGCCTCCGGTCCGCTGGTGATCTTCGTCCACGGCTTTCCGGAAAGCTGGTATTCCTGGCGCCACCAGCTTGGTCCTGTCGCTCAGGCCGGCTTCACCGCCTGCGCGATCGACGTCCGCGGCTATGGCGGATCTGACAAGCCGCCGCTGGTCGAGGATTACACCTTAGAAGTTATCGCGGCCGACCTGATGGGCCTCGCCGAAGCGCTCCGGCCGGGCGAGCAGGTGATCCTGGTGGGTCACGACTGGGGCGCGCCGATCGTCTGGAACACCGCGCTCACTTACCCCGATCGGGTCTCCGCGGTGGCTGGCCTGTCGGTGCCGTTCGCCGGGGTGCCCAACCGCCCGTTCACGGAGGTGTTCCGCGAACACTTCACGTCCAAGGGCAAGTTCTTCTACCAGGAGTACTTCCAGGAGCCCGGCATAGCCGAGACCGAGGCGGAGGCCGATCCCGAGCATTTCGTCCAGCGGATGATGTATTCGATCAGCGGCGACGTTCCCCCCGGTGACTACTACGACAAGCCGCTCGGCGCGAAATTTCTCGACGGCTTGCCCGATCCGCAGCCGGTTGCCTGGCTGACCACCGAGGATATCCAGTTCTACGGCCGCGAATTTAGCCAAAGCGGCTTTCGCGGGCCGCTCAACCGCTATCGCAATCACGAGCGGGATTACGAATGGCTGCAAGGCTGGGCCGGCAAGCGGATCGAGCAGCCGTGCCTGTTCATCGGCGGCGACCGCGATCCCGCCACCACGCTGTTCGGCGCGGTCGCCGATCCGGTGGCACTGATGCGGATGTTCGCCCCCCGGGTCGAGGGTCACGTGCTACCCGGCGTCGGCCACTGGACCCAGCAGGAGCGACCGGCAGAGGTCAACCGACTGCTGCTGGACTGGCTGGGGCGGTTGTAACCGAACGGCCCTTAGGGACCGGCGCCCATCGCAGCGCGCCTGATCCGCCATTTGAGGCCTAAGGTGTCGTTAAGCCGAACGTATGGTATAGCAAAGCTCGTGACGGCAAGTTCCCTCCTCCAGCGCCAGTTCCGCGTGTTTCTGGCGCTTATGCTTGGTGTGGTCCTGTTCCAGACCGCGCCCGCAGGCGATCTGCCGATCCAGAGGGGTCATGGTTCGGCGTTCAGCGCCGCCACTTACGACGTCGCTCTGCCAGTCCGCCGCGATAGCGCCGAGGTAACGAGCCCCGCGCCCGTTCCTTTGTTGGCGGTGGCGCCCGCTCGCTTTGCCGCAGTGGGGTACGACAGCCCGGTGGCGGCCAAAGCGCCGCTGCCGCCGCGGCAAACCGGCCCTCCGGCACCCCCGCCACGCCTTCACGTAGCATCACCCCGCGCGCCTCCTGTTCAATCCTGATCGTCCGCTCTTTCGGGAGCATCACACACGTCCAAGATCCAGGAATTGACATGCAAACACCATCAACCGGTGCCCTGCCAGGCACCGATCGCTTCGACTATGTCGAAAGCCTTATCGCGCGCTATCCCGACACCACCGAAGCGGAGGTCGAGGATCTGAAGCGGTGGTTCACCAGGGAAGCAAGCGCGTTCGACGTCGCCAGCCTGGCGAGCAAGGAGAGCATCCATGCACGCTATGCGGCGTTTCGCGCTGAACACATCGATGGCTTCCGGGCGAAGGACTACGCGGTCGCTGCCATAGCCATCGCCATCGCAGCAGCCGTCATCGTGTATTTCGCCTTCTACGCGACCGCCTGACAGCGGCTGACTCAAGGGCGCCCCGGTTTCGGCCGGGGCGCCTGCCCGCTGCTCAGGGAACGATTGTCGTGAACAGATAGACAGCGAAGATCACCAGGTGCACCGCGCCTTGCAGCACCGTCGTGCGCCCGGTCCCGAGCGTGAGCGTGGACACGATCAACGTCAACAACAGCAACACGACACTCTTGGTGTCGAGGCCGAGCGCGATCGGCAGCCCCATCACCAGCGACAATGCGGCGACCGCGGGAATGGTGAGCCCGATCGTCGCCAGCGCTGAACCGAGGCCCAGATTGAGGCTCGTCTGCAAACGGTTTGCCAGGGCCGCACGCAAGGCTGCCACGCCCTCCGGCAACAAGACCAGCGCGGCGATGATGACGCCCACGATCGCCCGCGGCGCGCCTGCCGCGGACACCGCGCCCTCGATCGCCGGGGCAAGCGTCTTTGCCAGCAGGACCACCGCGCCGAGACACAGGACCAGCAGGATCCCCGACGCGGCCGTGCGCGCGTTGGACGGCGGCGCGGCGTGAATCTCCTGATCTGCCACCACCGCCTTGTCCGGCAGGAAATAGTCCCGGTGCCGCACAGTCTGAACGCCGACAAACGTCGCGTAGAGCAGGAAGGAGACGACGGCGACGAACGCGAGCTGCGACGTCGAGTAGACCGGACCCGCTTCGCTCAGCGTGAAGTTCGGCAGGACCAGCGTGAGCACAGTGAGCGCGCAAATCGTCGCGAGCGAAGCGCTGACGCCGACCTGCTGGAAAACCTGCTCCTTGTGCCGGAGCGCGCCGATCAGGATGCAGACGCCGACAAGGCCGTTGAGGATAATCATCACGGCGGCAAACACCGTGTCCCGGGCAAGGGTGGTGGCGCTCTCCCCGCCAGCGGACATCAACGTGACGATCAGGCCCAGTTCGATCACCGTGACGGCCACCGCCAGCAGGAAGGTGCCGAACGGCTCGCCAACCCGGTGCGCGACGAGTTCCGCATGGTGCACGGCGGCGAGCACGCTGGCGATCAACGTCGCTGCCAGCACGAGCGTGGGTACCACCCCGCTGAAGCTGGCGAGATAAGTCAGCCATGCGACAATCGGTGCGGCCGTAGTCCAGTGTTTTTGCCAGAAAGCCATGGGAGAACCTTAGGGACGCAAAGCTCGTCTGCAATAGGGGTCGAAAGTCGAGTGACCGGGTATCTTGCGTGCCGGCGCTTGCCAGCGTTTTCCTACAGGCGGTCATCTGCGCCATAGTCTGGGCATGATAGCGTCCATCCACTTCGCTGCAGGCCGCGAGCTTCCGGAAATGGGGGCGGCGGATTTTTTCTCCCCAGAACAGTGTGACACGTGTGACACATCCCGGATGCCTGCGCCTCGCACCCATTGCGCCTTCCCTCAGCGCGGCAGGACCCCTATAGACCCGCTCGTCTGCCGATGACCGAATCCACCGCCCTGTACCTGCCGACCGACTGGCGCGACTTCCTGTCGCTCACCAAGCCGCGCGTGATGAGCCTGGTGATCTTCACCGGCTTGTGCGGCCTGCTGGCGGCGCCGGGCGACATCCACCCGGTGATCGGCTTCACCGCGGTCCTGTGCATCGCGATGGGCGCGGGCGGTGCGGCGACGCTCAATCAGTGGTGGGAGGCGGATCTCGACGCGGGCATGAAGCGCACCGCCAAGCGGCCGATCCCCGCCGGTCGCCTGCGCCCGACCGACGCACGCGATTTCGGCATCGCGCTGTCGGTGGCCTCCGTCGCGGTGATGGGCATCGCGGTCAATTGGCTGGCGGCGATCATCCTCGCGGTATCGATCGTGTATTATGCGGTTATCTACACGATCTGGCTGAAGCCTCGCACACCGCAGAACATCGTCATCGGCGGCGGGGCGGGGGCGTTTCCGCCGATGATCGGCTGGGTCGCGGTGACCGGCGACATCACGTTGATGCCGGTGCTGCTGTTCGCGATCATCTTCATGTGGACGCCGCCGCACTTCTGGGCGCTCGCGCTGTTCGTGCAGAGCGATTACGCCAAGGTCGGCATTCCCATGATGCCTGTAGTGAAGGGGGAGGCTAGCACCCGCCGCCAGATCATGGTCTATTCCGTGCTGCTGCTGCCGCTGGCCGCGGCGCCGTGGTTCATCGGCGGGACCGGGGCGATCTATGGCGTCGTCGCCATCGCGCTGTCACTGGTTTTCCTGATCCTCGCTGCACCCGTGGCGCTGCGCCGGGCGGAGCCGGGCGACACGATGAAGCCGGAAAAGCGGCTGTTCGGTTATTCGGTGCTCTATCTGTTCGCGCTGTTCGCCGCACTGGTTGCCGACCGGGTGGTTTACGGGCAGGGCTGGCTCGCATGACCCCGGAAGAAGAAATCGAATTCAAGCGCCGCCGCAAGGGGCGCAACATCGCGCTCGGGCTGGTGCTCGTGTTCTTCGTGATCCTGTTTTACTCCATCACGCTGGTGCGGATCGGCTGACCGATGGCGAGCATTCCGCAGGTTCGGCGCAGCAACGCCCGCACGGGCATCACCGCCGCGCTGCTGGCACTCGCGATGCTGGGCCTGGGCTTCGCCGCGGTGCCGCTGTACCGCCTGTTCTGCCAGGTCACGGGCTTTGGCGGCACCACGATGCGCGCTACCGAGGGCCAGGCGATCGCCGCCGAGCGTGCCGGAGCGAAAGCTGGAGCGTCCATCTCGGTCCGCTTCGACGCCAATATCGATGCCGACTTGCCGTGGACGTTCCGTCCCGAGCAGGTGACCCAGACGGTCAAGCTGGGTCAGCGGCAGATGGCGTTCTATTACGCCAAGAACAATTCCGACCGGCCCATCTCCGGCCAGGCGAGCTTCAACGTCTCGCCCGACCAGACAGGTGGCTACTTCAACAAGGTCCAGTGCTTCTGCTTCACCGAGCAGACGCTGCAGCCGGGCCAGGAAGTGGTGATGCCGGTGCTGTTCTTCGTCGATCCGGCAATCCGGCAGGACGAAGACGCGGCGCCGGTTGAACAGATCACCTTGAGCTACACTTTCCACCGCCAGGCGGATCAGCCGCAATAGCGCTCTTGTTAGCGCCGTTTGCGCGCATTAAGGGCAAGCCAAACCGCTCGATCAGGGACGAGACTTCACATGGCAGGCGCCAAGAACCACCAGTACCACATCCTGCCGCCGGACATCTGGCCGCTGATCGGCTCGATCTCCGCCGTCACCTTCACCAGCGGCCTGGTGCTGTTCATGCACCGCGACACGATGAGCGGGTGGCCGATCGTCCTGGGCCTCGGCGTTGCCGGCCTGATTGCGACCTTCTTCAGCTGGTTCGCCAACATCGTCAACGAAGCGCAGGCGGGCGATCACACCCCGGTGGTGCAGTTGCATCTGCGGTACGGCATGATCCTGTTCATCGCTTCGGAAGTGATGTTCTTCGTCGGATGGTTCTGGGCGTTCTTCGACTTCTCGCTGTTCCCGAGCGAGTTGTCCGAAGTGGTAGGCGGCCAGTTTCCGCCCAAGGCGATCGAGGCGGTCATGGACCCGTTCGACCTGCCGCTGCTCAACACGCTGATCCTGCTGTGCTCGGGCACCACGGTCACCTGGGCGCACCATTCGCTGATCCACGGCGACCGCGACGGCCTCAAGAAAGGGCTGTGGCTGACGGTCCTGCTCGGCATCCTGTTCAGCTGCATCCAGGCGTACGAGTACGCCCATGCGCCGTTCGAATTCGGCAACAACACCTACAGCTCGGCGTTCTACATGGCGACCGGCTTCCACGGGTTCCACGTGCTGGTCGGCACGATCTTCCTGATCGTCTGCCTGGTCCGGACCTACAAGGGTCACTTCACTCCGCAGCAGCACTTCGGTTTCGAAGCCGCCGCGTGGTACTGGCACTTCGTCGACGTGGTGTGGCTGTTCCTGTTCATCGCGGTCTACGTGTGGGGCGGCTGGGGCGCGCCGATTCACTGATGAATTCGGACCGCCCCGACCACCAGCAGGGGCCAGCCGATCGACAAGGGCAGCCCGGCATCGCCGCGGCTGCCCTTTCGGGTCTGTGTCCCCGGTGCGGAGCCAGGACGCTGTTTGCCGGGGTCGCCCGCTTCGCTCCGGCGTGCCGCTCCTGCGGGCTGGATTTTTCCCGCTTCGACGTGGGTGACGGACCGGCGGCGTTCCTGATCCTGATCATCGGGGCACTCGTCACGGGTCTGGCGATCTGGCTGCAGCTCGCAGCGGAACCGCCGTTCTGGCTGCAGGCGTTGATCTGGATCCCGGTCACGCTGGCGCTGGTGGTGCTTGGCCTCAGATTTTCGAAAGCAGCGCTGATGGCGAGTGAATACCGCAACCGTTCCGGCGAAGGCCGGCTGAGGAAGTGAGCCGGCGGATACCTGTCGTGGCGACAGTAATCGTGGCGCTTGCGATCGCGGCGATGATCGTGCTCGGCATGTGGCAGATCGGCCGGGCGGATGAGAAGCAGGCGCAGCTGGCACGTTATCAACGGTCGCTGACGATGGCGTCCGAAACGCAGTGGCCGCGCACCGCGCAGGAGCGGGAGGCGGCGCTTTATCGCCGGTCGGAACTGACCTGTGCCCAGGTTCGCAGCATCGACGCCCGCGCCGGACACTCCCAGTCCGGCCAGACAGGATGGGCGCACATCGCGCAGTGCACCCTGGCCGACGGCAGCCCCGCGGTGGTGGCGCTCGGCTGGTCGAGCGATCCGGCAGCGGTGCAATGGCAGGGGGGCGCCGTGGCCGGTTTCGTCGGACCTTCCGGCAAGAACGGCGTGCGGCTCGTGGCCTCGCCTCCGCAGGCCGGTCTCGCGCAGCTCGCTGCGCCCGACCCGCGCGATGTGCCGAACAACCACTTGTCCTATGCGGTGCAATGGTTCCTGTTCGCCGCGACCGCACTGGTGATCTATGTTCTGGCGCTCCGAAAGAAGTGGCGTGAAGCGGCGTAGCGCCGCACCGGCTGGGCGAACAAGAAAACCGCCCGCCGGTGCCAAGTGTGCCTTGCTTGCCGGCGCCCGGGCCCGCCGCTAATCGCTGAATCCGATGGATTACATCTCCACTCGCGGAAGCGCGCCGGCGCTCGATTTCGAAGGCGCGACCCTGGCTGGCCTCGCGAGCGACGGGGGTTTGTATCTGCCGCGCGAATGGCCGCGCTTCACCGCTGGCGAGATCGCGGGGTTGCGGGGCCTGCCTTACGCCGAACTCGCCGCGCGGGTGATGCAGCCGTTCGTCGGCGACAGCCTCTCGCCCGAACGGCTGCGGGAACTGACCGGCGCCGCGTACGGCCGGTTCTCGCACGCCGCGGTCACGCCGCTGGTGCAACTGGACGAGACGCACTGGCTGCTCGAGCTGTTCCACGGGCCGACCCTGGCGTTCAAGGACGTGGCACTCCAACTGCTGGGATTGCTGTTCGAGGAGTTCCTCGGCCGGACGGGCCGCAATCTGACGATCGTCGGCGCGACCAGCGGGGACACCGGCAGCGCCGCGATCGACGCGGTCGCCGGCCGCGAGCGGGTGGAGATCTTCATGCTACACCCGAACGGCAAGGTGAGCGACGTCCAGCGGCGCCAGATGACCAGCGTCCTCGCGCCCAACGTGCATAACGTCGCGATCGACGGTTCGTTCGACGATGCACAGGCCATGGTGAAGCGCATGTTCGCCGATCCCGAACTGACCGCGCGTCTGCACCTGGGCGCGGTCAACTCGATCAACTGGGCGCGGCTGATGGCGCAGGTGGTGTACTACTTTGCCGCCGCCCTGCAACTGGGCGCGCCCGACCGCCGAGTCGCCTTCAGCGTGCCGACGGGTAATTTCGGCGACGTGTTCGCCGGTTATGTCGCCGCGCAGATGGGGCTGCCGATCGAGCGGCTGATCGTCGCGACCAACGTCAACGACATCCTCCACCGCGCACTGGCAGACGGCGACTATTCTGTCGGCAGCGTCACCGCCACCGCCGCGCCTAGCATGGACATCCAGGTCAGTTCTAACTTCGAACGCCTGCTGTTCGATGCGGGCGGCCGCGACGGGGCTGCCCTGGCGGAGCAGATGCGCGGCTTCGAAGCGAGCAAGGCCATGCAGCTGACCAACTCCCAGCGGCAGGGGGTCGCCGGGCTGTTGACCAGCGCTCGCGCCGAGCTGGGCGACATGAACGGCGCGATGCGCTGGGCGCGGGAAGCGGCAGGTCAGCTGATCGACCCGCACACCGCCATCGGCCTGCACGCCGCGCGCGCTGCCGATTTGGAGCCGCAGGTGCCGGTGGTGACGCTCGCCACCGCTCATCCGGCGAAATTCCCGGATGCGGTGGAGCGGGCCACCGGGCAGCGGCCGCATCTGCCCGCGCGGATCGGTGATCTGTTCGCGCGGGCGGAGCGCTTTGACGAGCTGCCGGGCGATTACCGCGCCGTTAGCGCCTATATCTCCGAGCGTGCGAAGCCTGCCTCCTGATGGCCACTTTGGTGCAGCAACCGGTGATCCTGACCGGAGAAGGTTGGGCCGACTACGCGCTGCTCGACAGCGGGCATGGCCGCAAGTTCGAACGCTATGGCCGCTATCGCTTCATCCGGCCCGAACCGCAGGCGATGTGGACGCCGCGCCTGGACCATTGGCCGGCCGACGGCGAATTCGTTCCCGGTTCCGATGAGGATGGCGGAGGACGCTGGCAATTCGCGAATGCTGTCCCTTCAGATGGATGGCAGCTTGAATGGGACGATGTTCGCTTCACCGCCCAGTGCACTCCGTTTCGCCATCTTGGCTTCTTCCCCGACATGGCGCCGGTCTGGACGTGGATGCGACAGCAGCTCCGGGGCATGGAGCAGGCCCAGACCTTGAACCTGTTCGGGTACACCGGCGTCGGCAGTCTGGCTCTGTCCGCCTGCGGGCCCGTGGCGCATGTCGACGCCAGCAAAAAATCCGTCGCGCAGGCGCGCGCAAATGCCGAACTGTCGGGCATGGAAGAACGGCCGATCCGCTGGCTGATCGACGATGCGGCCAAGTTCGCCGCGCGCGAGGTGCGCCGGGGCAAGCGCTACGACGGCATCATCCTCGACCCCCCGAAGTTCGGCCGGGGCCCAAATGGCGAGACCTGGCGGATCGAGGAGCACCTCGCCCCGCTCGTGTCAGACTGCCGCCGCTTGCTGGATAGCGACAGCCGGTTCCTGTTCCTGACGGTGTACGCCGTCCGCATGAGCAGTCTCGCGCTCGCCGGTCTGCTGGCCGAGCTGTTCGCCGACCTGCCGGGGACGATCGAGCATGGTGACCTGGCCGTCAGCGAGGAGGGCGAGGGCGCCCGCCTGCTGCCCACCGCCATCTTCGCGCGCTGGTCCAATCCGGGCTAAGGCGGCGACCATGGCCGATTCGCTGATCCTGGAAGTCGCTGATCTGGAAGTGGATGTGCTCACCGGCATCTATTCCGAAGAGACCGGCAAGCCGCAACCGCTGCGCATTTCGGTGTCCGCCCGGTTGAAACCGGAAGCGCGCTACGAGCCGGATACCCCGCTTGCGGCGAGCAAGAACTACATGGATCTCAAGTTCGCCGCGACCGAGGCGCTGGGATCGCAGTTGCACTTCAAGCTGATCGAATCGGTGGCGGACCACATTTGCGATACGCTATTCGTGTCGGATCGGCGGGTGGAAGCGGTCACGGTGAAGATCGTCAAGCTGGCGATCGCTGAGGCGGGTGAGCGGATCGGCATCACCCTGACCCGCGAGCGGCGCGGGTGAACGGGGCCGTGCTGCGGGTCGGCGGGTTGCCGGACGAAGCACTCGATGCAGCTGCTGCTTTCTACGACCAGTGGTTACCGCGCGCGCTGAAACAGCTTTCGCCGGACAGCGATGTGCTGACGATCGTGTTATCGGGTGCAGCTTACGATCACACGGATTGGCGCCGCGCCGCGGCGCGGGACATTGCACGGGCAGCAGCCCCGCAGCGGGTGAATATCGTGGCAGGTGACGACGAAGGGGCGATCGCGGCCACCGTGGAATACCTGGCCCGGGCCCCGGGTGTAACCGGGCAATATCTACCCACGACCGGCGGAGGCGCGGGCGTTGCCACCGGCTGAGCCGACGCTGATCGACCGCTTTCAGCGGCGCATAACTTACCTGCGGCTGTCGGTCACCGATCGCTGCGACCTGCGCTGCGCATATTGCATGCCGCGCGAGATGGTGTTCCTGCCCCGCAAGGATTTGCTGACGCTGGACGAGCTTCACCGGCTGGCGCTGGCGTTCATCGACCGCGGCGTGCGCGCGATCCGGCTGACCGGCGGCGAGCCGCTGGTCCGGCGCGATGTCATGGATCTCGTGACGGCGCTTGGTCGCCACGTAGGACAGCAGCTGGACGAGCTGACGCTGACCACCAACGGAACGCACCTCGCCGATAAGGCGGATGCGCTGGCGTCGGCGGGTGTGCGCCGGGTCAACGTATCGCTCGACACGCTCGACCGCGTTCGCTTCACTGAATTGACCGGCGCCGATCGGCTCGGCGCGGTACTCGACGGGATTGCAGCGGCGCGGGACGCGGGCCTGGAGGTGAAGCTCAACGTCGTCGCCTTGCGCGACGAGAGCAGCGAGGGCCGGCGCGAACTCATTGAATGGGCGCATGGCCACGGTCATTCGGTGACCCTGATCGAGGTGATGCCGATGGGCGAGGTGGCAGCCGGCCGGGCAGACCAGTTCGTGCCGCTGACCGAGGTGCGCCGGGAACTCGAGACGCGGTGGACCCTCACGCCGTCGACTCACCGCACCGGCGGGCCGGCGCGCTACTGGCATATTGCGGAGACCGGGGGGCGGATCGGGTTCATCACACCGCTCAGCGACAACTTCTGCGCTGGCTGCAACCGGCTGCGCGTGACCGCCACGGGCCAGTTGCACCCATGTCTCGGCGGCACCGAAGCGGTCGATCTGCGCGCGGCGCTGCGCTCTGGAGGGGGAGACCAGGCGCTGGCATCGGCTCTGGAGACTGCCATGCGGATCAAGCCTGAACGCCATCGCTTCGCGATTTCTCAAGGGTTCGAGAGCGGCCCTGCGCGGCACATGTCGGTCACGGGCGGCTGACGGCTCATGGGGGTCCGGGTGCTGTTGCTGGGACGGCTGCAAGATTTGGCGGGGACCGACGAACTGATCCTGGAAGCCCCGCTGTCATGGGAAACGCTGCTCGCCAACGTACCCGCGGCGCTGGCGGCGGCGATCCGGGATGAGCGGGTGAACGTAGCACTTTCGGGCACGGTGGTGGCGGACAAGGCGACGATCCTTGCCCACGAGGGTGACGAGGTCGCGCTGCTGCCGCCGGTCAGCGGAGGCTGAGGGTGATGGACCTGCGGGGTCCGGCCGATGTGCGGTTGCTGGAGGACAGACTATCGCCAGGGCCGGCGCTGGCCGCGCTTGGCGAGGTCCATCAGTCGAGCGGCGGAATCGCGAGCTTCGTCGGGCAGGTCCGGACCGGCGGCGGGGTGACCGCGCTGGAACTGAGCCACTACGCTCCGCTCACCTTACCGGGGATGGAACGGCTTGCCGGCGAGGCGCTGGCCCGCTGGCCGCTCGATGCGCTGCTGGTGTGGCACCGGGTGGGGCTGCTCTTGCCGGGCGAGCCGATCGTGCTGGTGGCGGCAGCGGCGCGGCATCGGCGAGCCGCGATCGAGGCGGTCGATTTCACGATGGACCACCTGAAGGCGGCGGCCTGGTTCTGGAAGCGCGAGCAGCGCGATGGGCAGTGGCACTGGATCGAGCCGCGGCCCGAGGATCATGCCGACTTGGCGCGGTGGAGCTAGCCGACCCGCGCCCGGAGGCGCCCCAACGCCTCGTCTTCTGACCGCACAAGAGCTTCAACCTCGTCCCGCACGGCCCCGATCGCCTCGCGCGGCCCGGCTTCGATGGTCGAATCGACCCACAACGCATCGAGATCGGCCAACGGAACCGCGGTCAGGCTGCGCTGCGAATCGAGATCGGCCAACGCGACCTGCGCGCTCGCCCAACTGTCGCTGCCGGTCGCCCCGGCCGCGGCGGCGGCGCGCTGGGCTGCGGGAAGGGCGGCCATGAACTGGGCGTGATGTCCGGCGGCATCGCGGCGCAGCGCGGCGAGGCGGGCGACGAGGTCGGCGCTGGGGGCAGGCGGCGGCAGGGGCGCGACCTGCGCCGGGTCGGTCGCGAAACTGCCCTGCGCCCGTTCTGCCGGCCGCTGAGCGAGCGAGGGGTAATCTCCCGAGCTGGCACAGGCGGCGAGCAATGCGGAGAGCAGCAGGGCTGCAAAAGGTCTGGCGCCGGTCACCGGGTGTCCTTAGCACGGCCGGCGATGCTGGGAAGCCGGTCCAGCGCAATTTGGCCTATCCGAGCGTTGACTTGTTGGAGCCTTTCCTTTAGCGGCGCTCATCTTTCCGGGGCCCTTCATCGGGTTCCCCGGTCTCGTCGCCTTGCCAAGGGCGGCCACACACATAGTCGGAAGTGAACCTTACCATGTTCGCAGTAGTGCGCACGGGCGGCAAGCAATACCGGGTTGCCGCCGGAGACAAGATCGCGGTCGAGAAGCTGGCGGGTGACGCCGGTGAGACCATCACGCTGGGCGACGTCCTGATGGCCGGCGAAGGCGACAGCCTGGCCGATGCCGCCAAGGTCGTCGTGTCGGCCGAGATCATCGCCCAGGCGAAGAGCGAAAAGGTCATCGTCTTCAAGAAGCGCCGCCGGCACAACTACCGCCGCAAGGCCGGGCACCGCCAGCAGATGACCCTGCTGCGGATCGTCCAGGTCGGCGACGACAAGTACGAGAAGTCCGCGCCGAAGGCCGAGGCTGCTCCGGTCGCGACCGCTCCGGTTGCCGATGCGGCTCCGCTCGACACCACCCCGGCCGCCGCCACTTCGGGCGATACGGGTTCGGTCGATACGGCTCCCGCAGCCGAGACCGCTGCCGCCAAGCCGAAGAAGGCGAAGGCTGCCGCTCCGGCCAAGGATACCGGGACCGCCGGCGAGGGCATGGTCGATGCGCCCGCCAAGAAGAAGCCGGCCAAGAAGGCCGCCGCTCCCCAGGACGACAGCGCCACCGACGGCGCTGCCGACAGCGAATAAGAGTAGGACGAGACCATGGCACATAAAAAAGCAGGCGGTTCGTCCCGCAACGGCCGCGACTCCGCGGGCCGGCGCCTCGGCGTCAAGAAGTTCGGCAGCCAGGAAGTGATTCCGGGCAACATCATCGTGCGCCAGCGCGGCACCAAGTTCTACCCGGGCACCGGCGTGGGCATGGGCAAGGATCACACGCTGTTCGCCCTGACCGAGGGCCGCGTGCGATTCCACTCGGGCAAACTTGGCCGCAAGTACGTGTCGATCGACATGATGGCCCAGGCCGCGGAATAACGGACGGTTCGATAACGGGGCCGTCCATCAGGACAGCCCCCGCCGGGCGTCAAAATCCGGCATCCAGAGGGAGATAGGGCTTTCCTGATTCAGGGAGCCCATCTCCCTCTTGTCGTATCTCCCTCGTGCAACCGGCGCCATCGCAGAAGCGCCGCCATGAGAATGTCACGCGCCGCTCCTAGCGGGCAGGCGCGGGGCGAGGAGGAGAAGCGACGTGTTCCATCGTACGGCAAGGCTGTTCCTGCGGCCGGCATGGCCCGAGGACTGGGAAGCAGTGCTCGGCGGGATCGCCGAGGAAGGGATCGTGCGCAATCTGGCGCGCGCGCCGTGGCCGTATGGCCCGGAAGAAGCGCGCACGTTCGCCGCCATGCCGCAAAATCCGTGCCGCCCTCACTTTCTGGTCGTGCATGCTGACAGCGGACAGGTCGTCGGCTCAGCTGGCCTGGGGGACCATCATGGCGAGGCGGAACTCGGCTATTGGCTCGCGCGGCCGTTCTGGGGCCGTGGCTTTGCCACCGAAGCCGCGGCGGGCGTGATCGAGATTGCGCGTCTGCTCGGGCACCAGCGCGTCCACGCGGGTCACTTCGTGGACAATCCAGCATCGGGGCGCGTGTTGCGCAAGCTAGGCTTCGTCCCCACGGGCCTGACCCGTCCCCGGATGAGTTGTGCACGCGGGTGCGAAGTACCGGCGCATGAATATATCCTCAACCTGGAGGCTGAGGCCGTCCCGCACATGCGGGCAGCTTGAACGAAAAGCGCCGCCCCGGTCTCACCGGGGCGGCGTTCGTGTGTCTCGATTATTGAATTAGGCTGGCAGCAGCGCGTCGGTGAAATCACCCTCGTGCTTGGCGATCAGCGCCCGGTCGTCGTGGTTCCACGGGTGGAAACCGGGCATGAAGAACGCCAGCCACTGCGGCGCGATCCGGCGCAGGAAACCGGGGCGCACCAGCAGGTAGGCCCAGATCTTCGCGCGCCATTTCCAGCCGGTCAGGCCATCCTGCGCCAGCAGATCGGCGGTGTCCTGCACCCGGTTGAAGATGAAGCGCTTGGACACGATCACCATCATCAGGCTCTTCACCTTCCACCGCTTCCATCGGCTCCAGTCCTTGGTGGCGTGCAGCCAGGTGTCGTAAGCGACGCCCTTGTGCTCGATCTCCTCCACCGAGTGCCAGCGCCAGATGTCACCGAGATCGCCCTCTGCGCCGGCGAGGTGTTCAGGGTTCGCGAGCAGTTCGTGGCCCAGCATCGCGGTGAAATGCTCCAGCGCCATGGTGGCGGCTAGATTGAGGTACATCGGCCGGTTGTTAAGCAGTTGCAGCAGGTGCTCGACGCGCTGGTCGATGAAGCTGACATCGTAACCGCTCGCCTCGGCCAGCTTGTTCAGCACGATGTGTTCGCGCGTGTGGTTGATCTCCTGCCGCACGAACGCGCGGATCTCGGCGGTCAGTTTCGGTGAGGCGCCCTCGCGGAAGGCCTTGACCGATTCGATGAAGAACGCTTCCCCGCGCGGGAAGGTCGCGGACAGCGCGTTGAACCATGCGGTGGCGACCGGATCGCCATTCAGCCACCAGCGCTTCGGCTCAGCTCCCCGCAGGAAGCGGCGGTCGCGGATGACGATGTCGAGGTCCGCCGGGGTGGCGTTGGCGGCGGGGTGATCGAATGTCGTGGGGGCGTTCACGGGGCGCAGCTCCATTGAATGATGACGCCGGAATAATCCTTACTGACACCAGTGTCAATAAGGAACGGTTGAACCGGCTGGCGCCGCGCACTACGCCCCCCGGCCTATGGCCACCCGCAAACGTCTGAGTCCCGAGGAATCCCGCACCGCAGCCCTGGTCGCCGCGCGGGTGCTGCTGATCGAGACCGGCCCGCAGTCCGTCACCTTGAAGGCGGTGGCGGCGCGCATCGGGCGCACCCATGCCAACCTGCTGCATCACTTTGGCTCGGCGTCCGGTTTGCAGAAAGCGCTGGCGCAGCATCTGGCCGAAACCGTGTGCGAAACGATCAAGGAAGCGGTGCGCGCCAGCCGGGCGGGGCTGGGCAGCCCGCGCGAAGTGGTCGACCTGACGTTCGATGCGTTCGACCGCGAAGGGGCGGGCGCGCTCGCTAGCTGGATGCTGGCGAGCGGCAACGAGGATGCGCTCGATCCCATTATTGAGACCATCCACCAGTTGGTCGATGACATCGCTCCGCAGGAAGCAGCGCACGGCGACAGCCCGCGCCGCCTGCACGAGGACACCCTGACGCTGGTGCTGCTGGCGCTTGGCGATGCGCTGATGGGGCGGCCGCTGGCGCGGTCACTCGGACTACCGGAAACCGCGGCGCGCGATCGGGCAGAACAGCTGCTGGTCAGCTCGCTGCAGCGCGCGAACGAGCCGACCTAGCCGCTAGAACGAGCCCGGCGCCTCGCGCTGCACCGCGTTGGGCTCTTGCGGGCGGAGCGGTTCGCGCTTGGGCGCCACCGACAGCGGGCCCTGACCCGACGCGCCGCCGATCGGGGTGCAGGCCCGTCCGGCAAGGAAATCGAGCGCGGTCTTGATCGCGGCTTCGTTCGGGTCGCCCAGCGGGTTGTTGATATCGTCGGGCGCGGCGCAGGTCTTGGGAAAAACGCTGGCGAGCCCGGTGTAGTAATCCCCCTGGCCCGAGGCGTTCTCGGTGCGAAAGGCGAGCACGCGCATCCGGGCGTCGCATTCGGCCTTGTCGAGCGCGATCTGTCCCACCGGCTTCCCGAACGTGTTGGCGCCGATCAGCGCCACGTTGGTGCCCAGGTACGGGATGAAGGCGTTGGCCAGCAGCTCACTGGCCGACGCGGTGCCCGAATAGCCGATGAAGGCGATCTTGGTGGCGGCGATGGCTTGCGGCTGCGCGGCGAAGTTGCGCGCGGAATTGTTGTTCGCCTTGCTGTCGCGGAAAGTGGTGCGGCTGAACACCTGGCCGACGCGATTGGCGGCGAGGAGGTCGCCGAACAGCTCCGCCGTCGATACCAGGCCGCCGCCGTTATAGCGCAGGTCAACGATCACCTCGGTCACGCCCTGCGCGCGGAAAGTGGCGAAGGCGGCGCGCAAGTCTGTCTCGGCCGGTCCGCCGATGAAGTTGCGCAGGTTGATGTAGCCCACCTGCTTGCCGCCATCGTTCAGGATCTTGGCGCCGTAGCGGTTGGACACCGGATCGATCGTGAAATCGGCCTTGGTCAGGGTAAGGTCGCTCAACGTGCCGTTGCGGTTGACGCGCAGGACCCGCACGACGCCGGGGTCCGACGGTCCGAGCGCGTTCACCACCGCCTGCGGACCGCCGCTCGCCATCAGCGACGCGACCGATTGCAGCGAACTAGCCGTTGAACCGATGGCGACGATCTCCGCCCCGCGATCGATCCCGGCATTGAGGGCGGGGGCGCCTTCATAGCTTTCCACCACGAACACCCGGCTCTGCGCGGTGTCGTATGCCAGCCGGATGCCGAAGCCCGCGCTCGAGCCCGAATTGTAGAACGCCGTCTCTTCAGCGATCGATGTGATGTAGGTGAACCCCCGGTCGCGCGATTGCGCCCGCGCGGGTGCGACGAGCGCGTCGATGTATCCCTGTACGGTCGAATAGTTGGCCTTGTTGACCGAGCTGTCGATCAGACTGGGGAACAGATACCATTCGTCGATCACCGACTTGGCGAAATTCTGCTGCGTGGAGACCGAACACGCCGCGGTTGTCGGCGTGGGTGTCGGCGTGCCGCCGCCGCCGATCGGGCCGGGGTTGCCGCCCCCTCCGCCGCCACCGCCACAGGCGACCAGCGCCAGCGCGAGCGTCAACGAGAGCGAAGTGCGACCCATGCTCATCCCGATAATCCCCATCCCAGGCGCGCCGATCAGCCGTCGTGCGCGCGGCCATCCCGTGGGGCCGCACCCGCGCCGGCGGGCGGTGGGGGCGGCCGTGGCGGGCAGTCTGAACCCGCGGATGCACTTTCCCAAGCGAAAATGCGGGAAAAAGCGCCTCGCGCCTGTCGAAAACTGCGTTCGGCAGGCAACTGGCCCTCGCCGTGCCGCATTGTTGCGCCTAGCATCATCGGTGGAAGAGGGCGTCTCACACGCCTTGCCCGCGCCTTGCGGGCGGGAGTGGACCGGCGAAACCCTGTTCGACTAGCTTATTACGGATAGCCAAGCAGGAAAGGATCACAACATGGCTGGCAAGAACAACGCGCTCCAGAAGCCCGTCACCCTTACGCCCGATCTCGAAGCGGTTTGCGGCAAGGGCCCGATGACGCGCGCCCAGGTCACTTCGAAGGTGTGGGACTACATCAAGAAGAACGGCCTGCAGGACAGCAAGGACAAGCGGATGATCAATCCCGACGAGTCGCTCGGCAAGGTGACCGGCAAGGACCAGATCTCGATGTTCAAGATGACCGGTGCCGTTTCCAAGCACATGAGCTGAACGCTTAGCGTTTACGGCGGGCGAACGGCCAATCGGTCGCTTCGCTCGCCCACAGCGCAAGCCAGATGATCAGCGGCTGCGCCAACAGGCGCGGCACGTGATACGCCAGCCCCAGGCCCTGATCGGGCCGCGCCAGATCAAGCGCCATGTGCTGGAAGTTCGCCGGCCACACGCACAACGCATAGAGCGCCAGGCCCCAGCCTCCCACCTGCCGCAGCGGGCGTGACCATGGTTGCAGCAAAGCGGCAGCCCCGAGCAGTTCCGCCACTCCGGTAACCGCCACCACCCACGCGGGGACAGGCACCCAGCCGGGCATGATCTTCAGAAACGGACCTGGCGCCGCGAGGTGCAGGTATCCCGCGACGCCATAGAGCACCGCGAGCAGCCAGCGAATTGCTGTGCGCGCGATGCCCCCGTGTCGAGCGGCGCGGGTCAGGGGCCCTCGGTCCAGACGCCCTTATCCTCCAGCACGATCTCACCTTCATCCTCGCCATCCCAGTAGTGGACGCGGCTGGCGCGCACTTCCAGCATCACGAGGCCCGGGGTGTCGGTGCCTTGCGGGAACCACCGGTCGAGCGAGGTCTGCCAGTGCTCCTTGAACCGCGCCTTGTCGCGCACGATCCGGGCCTTGCCCTCGACATGAATGAACTGCCCCGGCGCGCCGAGGATGCCTTTCAGCCCGGCGCTGCCGAGATAGGTCATCGCGACGTTCGGATCGCGTTCGATATCGGACACCATCTGCCGGTCCTGGTAAGTGAAGAACCACGAGTCTCCGTCGAAATCGACTTCGCTGTTGTTGCTCATGGGCCGCGCGCCAATGGTGCCGTTGGGCGCATGGGTGGCAAGGGTGCAGAAATCGATCTGCTTCATGTCTTCGGCGATGTGGGACAGGGTCTTGGTCATGCATGGTCTCCAGGTTCGCTTATCAAATGTTGGGCCGCAGGCTTGTTCCACTGAGCGGCAAACAGGCTAGGATCGGTCGCATGATACGCACCGGGATCGGCGGCTGGACGTATCCCGCGTGGCGCGGGGGCGTGTTCTATCCCGCCGGCTTGCGGCAGCGCGACGAGCAGGCGTTCGCGACCCGCGCGGTCTCGGCGATCGAGATCAACGCGACGTTCTACCGCCTGCAGACGCCGCAGACCTTCGCGGCCTGGCGCGACCTGGCGCCGCCGGGGTTCATCTACAGCCTCAAGGGATCGCGCTTCGTCACCAACCGCAAGGTTCTCGCCTCCGCGGGCGAGGCGCTGGAGCGATTCGTGGGGCAGGGCTTCATTGAGCTTGGCGACATGCTCGGCCCGATCGTGTGGCAGCTCGCCGTGACCAAACGGTTCGATCCCGACGATATGGCCGCGTTCCTGGCGCTGCTGCCAGCGGCGCACCAGGGCGTGCCGCTACGCCATGCGATCGAAGTGGGGCACGAGAGCTTCGCCTGCGCCGAATTCGTCGCGCTGGCGCGAAAAGCGGGGGTTGCGGTGGTCTATTCGGAGGCGGCCGGACGGACGCCCGTAGCGGACCGGACCGCGAATTTCGCATACCTGCGGCTGCAAAATCTGACGAGCGGGCGCCGGACCGGCTACCCGCCGGCTCAGCTCGATCGGCTTGCCCGCCAATGCCATGCGTGGGCGCGGGGCGAAGCACCAGGGGAGCTGCCGTACGCCGGCGACCCGTCCGACAGCGCCGGCCGACCGGGCGACGTGTTCGCGATGATGATCAACGGCGCCAAGGAGCGCGCTCCGGCAGCGGCACGCGCGCTGGCGAAGCGGGTCGCGAAGCTGCCTGAATAGGTGCCCTTAGCGGAGCACCTGAGACGCGCACCCGGAAGCCATCGGCACGCAAGCCCGCATCGGTATCGTCAGAGCCGTTCGAGCGTCGCCCGATCGGGCTCGCCGACAAAGAATGCCGCGAGCGCCGCTGCAAAGCGCGCATTCTCTGGCGCGGCGGCCCCGAACAAGGTCATCGAGCTGCGAAACTTCACTGCGTCGATCGTCCCCAGGATGGCCTCGGCAGAGTGCTTCCCGGCCCAGCTGAGCATGGCATCCGTCGCGGCGTCGAGGCGTTCTCCGAGCAGCGGGTGCGCAAGGTAAGCCGCGGCTTCCCGCAAATCGGCCAGGGCATAGTAACGTGCCATCTCGCTCCGTCCCAGCCCGGCAATTTGTGGGAAGACGAACCAAATCCAGTGGCTGTGCTTCGACCCGGCGCGGAGTTCGGCAAGCGCCCGCTCGAATACGCCACCTGCCTGCGCGGTTACGAACCGGTCGAGCGATGCCATGCCGGTAGCGGGCGACCGCTCGCGCCGAACAATCAGTCGCCGGATTTTTTCTCTGGCAGTCCCTTGCGCTTGGTTTCCGCAAGCTCCTCCAGTTCGTTTTCCGTCATCGACTTGTACATGCCCTTGGAAGCGCCTTGCAGGTCGCCGACTTTCGTGTCGCCGCGCTTGGCGGACAGGGCTGCGCCGGCCGCTTTCTGTTGTGCCTTGGATTGAGCGGGCATCAGGGTTCTCCTACGCTGCGTCCAGTTCCGATCCCAACTTGAGTGCGCGATCGCCCATGCGGACCGCGTTGTCTTTCCCGGCCGCCCCGACTTACTGGGCCGTGTTCGTCGGATCCCCCGCAGGCGCATCGCCCGGGGTGGCCGCGCTTGACGGAGCGGCATCGGGGGCGGCGTTCGACTGCTGCGTGCCAGTGGCACCGGTGTCCGCGTCAAAGGCGGGCGCCATCGGCTCGCCCCGGTCTGCGTTCATGTCTTCCTGCGCCGCCATCTCGCGGCTCTGATTGACCTGGCTGTCAGCGCCGTTGTCCTGCGAGAGCATTCCCGTCGCCAGGATGATGGCGAATGCCGCGATGACCAGCACCAGGCCGATCACCAGCACCCAGCGGACCACGCCTTCGCGCGAGCCGCCGCTGGCTTCGGTTGTGCTGGCGTGAATTTCGTCGCCCCGATGGTCCATTGTCTGCCTCCCTTGCCTGATTGCCGCTTCTACGGTTTCCCGCCGGTTTCGGTTCCTAGTCGCGCAACAGCTCGTTGATGCCGGTCTTGGAACGGGTCTGCGCGTCGACGGTCTTGACGATCACTGCGCAGTACAGGCTGGGGCCCGGGCTGCCATCGGGCAGCGGCTTGCCGGGGAGAGCGCCCGGCACCACCACGGCATAGGGCGGCACGGTGCCCATGTGCACTTCGCCGGTCGCGCGATCGACGATCTTGGTCGAAGCGCCAAGGTAGACGCCCATCGACAGCACCGCGCCTTCACCCACGCGCACGCCTTCGGCGACCTCGCTGCGAGCGCCGATGAACGCGCCGTCGCCGATGATCACCGGGTCCGCCTGCAGCGGCTCCAGCACCCCGCCGATGCCCGCTCCGCCGGAGATGTGGACGCCTGCACCGATCTGCGCGCAACTGCCCACCGTCGCCCAGGTATCGACCATCGAGTTCTCGCCGACATGGGCGCCGATGTTGACGAAGCTGGGCATCAGCACCGCGCCGCGGCCGATGTGCGCGCCGCGCCGGACCACCGCGCCCGGCACCACCCGGAAGCCGGCCTCGCGGAAGCGATTGTCGCCCCACCCGGCGAATTTTGACGGAACCTTGTCGAATGCGGGCGCGCCCGCGCTGCCGCCGTCGATCACCGCGTTGTCGTTGAGCCGGAAGCTCAGCAGCACCGCTTTCTTGAGCCACTGGTTGACCCGCCACCCGCCGTTGCCGTCCGGCTCCGCCACGCGCGCACTGCCCGCATCCAGCATCTCGAGCGCGGCCTCCACCGGCTCGCGGACGTCGTGGCTGGCCGGCGTCACATCGGCGCGTGCGTCCCATGCCCGGTCGATGGCGGCGGCAAGATCGGCGGACATGGACATCGGCTCCCGTTCAGTGGCTATGCCCACGCGCTAGCTGGGCGCCGGGACAGCGGCAAGTGCGCGCGGCTGCAGAAACCCCGAACCGCGCGTTCAGCAAGATGTTAGGATCGCCCGTCCATGCTGAGGCAAATTCGGGGACGCATCGCATGACCAGACCTCCGCTCCGTCAACGGCGGCTCACCATTGGCTGCGCGCTTGGCACGCTGGCAGCGTTGTCCGCTTGCGGCGGCGGCGGTGGCGGTGGCGGGGGTGCTCCGCCGATCGTCAGCACCCCGGCCCCCGTGCCGACCCCTTCGCCCAGTCCGGCTCCACCTCCGCCGCCGCCCCCGCCTGTGGCGGCGTCGAGCTTCGATACGGCGGAGTTCCGCCGCTCGGACGGTCCTTCGTTTCACGGCGCCACCGCGGCGTGGACCAAGGGCGTTACGGGTGTAGGCGTGAAGATCGGCGTGGTGGACAGCGGGATAGACCCGGACAATCCTGAGTTTGCGGGCCGGATCGATCCGGCGAGCGGCGATGTGGTCGCATCGCGCTCCGTCGAAGGACCGGACGACCACGGCACCCAGGTGGCGCTGGTCGCCGCGGCGGCGCGCAACGACAGCGGCGTCGTAGGCATTGCCCATCAGTCGACCGTCGTGGCGTTGCGGGCGGATTCCCTGGGAAGCTGCGATGGCGAGGACGGGTGCACGTTCAGCGATCGCTCCATCGCCGCCGGCATCGACCGCGCGGTTGCGGCGGGGGCCACCGTGGTCAACCTCAGCCTGGGCGGCGATGCGCCGACTTCGGTGATGCTCGATGCCGTGCGGCGCGCGTCGGCGGCCGGGGTGGTGATCGTCGTGTCATCGGGCAACGAAGGGGACGGCAGCGATCCCGAGGTCGATCCCAACCAACCCAATCCGTTCGCTGCCGGGGTCCGCAACGCGGGCGGCAGCAACGTGATCATCGCCGGCTCGGTCAACGAGACCAGCCAGTTTTCCCCCTTCAGCAACAAGGCGGGCGCCCAGGCGCAGTGGTTCCTCTCGGCGCTGGGAGAGCGGGTCTGCTGCGTGTACGAAAACGGCGTCCTGAAAGTCGAATCTACGCCCGAAGGGCAGTTCGTCACGCTGGTATCCGGCACCAGCTTCTCCGCGCCGCAGATCTCGGGAGCGGTGGCGCTGCTCAAGCAGGCGTTTCCCAACCTCACCGGCGCGCAGATGGTCGATCTGTTGTTGTCGAGCGCGCGCGATGCGGGGGCTGCGGGGACCGACACGACCTATGGCCGCGGCATCCTCGATATCGCCGCCGCGTTCGCGCCCCGCGGGACGACGACGCTCGCGGGCAGTTCCACCTCGATGGCGCTGGGCGACGATACCGGCGTGGGGTCCGGCCCGATGGGCGATGCGTTCGGGGGCAAGCCGCTCGGCACCGTGGTGCTCGACGGATACCAGCGGGCGTACAGCTACGACCTTGGCCGCGGGATGCGCAGCGCCGGATTGCAGCCCAAGCTGCTGGGCGCGGTCGATGCCGGCACCCGGCAGGTGAGTGGCGGCGGACCGGCGGTGGCGATGGCGTTTACCCTTGCCGACGGATCGCGCGGTGAGCCGAATTGGATCGCCCCGCTGCGCCTCTCGGCCGAAGATGCTCGCGCCGCGCGCGTGCTTGCCGGCCGAGTGGCGATGAAGATCGCGCCGGACCAGCAGATCGGGTTCGCGTTCAAGGAACGGGCCGATGGCCTGGTGGCACTGCTGCAGGGGCAGGACCGCCCCGCGTTCCTGATCGCGGGCGATGCCGGGTCCGATGCGGGCTTCACGCAAGGCAGCGACCTTGCGGTCGCCTATCGCCGGCAGATCGGCCCATGGGGCCTGACCGCCAGCAGCGAGCAGGGGCGCGCCTGGCTCGGCAACTTGCGGATCGAGGACGGCACGCTGGAACGCGCCCGCGAAAGCCGCGGCCTTTCCAACTGGTCGCTGGCCGCCGATCGTACGTTCGGCCCGGTCGAGACCGCGCTCGGCCTGTCGTGGTTGAGCGAGGACCGCACGATCCTGGGCGCGTACTTTACCGATGCGTTTGGCGGGGGCGGGGCGAACACCCTGTTCATCGACGCCAGCGCCAGGTGGCGGATGGGCGATGGATGGCGGCTGGGCGGCGCGTTCCGCCAGGGCTTCACCCGCGCGGACCGGGTCGGCCTGATCGGCGGGGGATCGAACCTGGTCAGCCGCGGCTGGTCGGCGGACCTGACCAAGCAGGGCGTGCTGGGCCGGTCCGACACCCTGGGCCTGCGGGTGTCGCAGCCGCTGCGGGTGGCGGGCGGGGGGCTCAACCTGACGCTGCCGGTGGGATACGACTATGCCACGCTGTTGCCGACGTACGGCACCAGCCTGCTGTCGCTGACCCCGCAGGGGCGGGAGATCGACGCTGAGCTGGCATGGCGCGGGCGGCTGTGGGGCGGGGATGCCTCCACCAGCGTGTTCTACCGCACCGACCCCGGCAACTTCGCCAGCCTGCCCGACGACAAGGGTGTCGCGGTCAAGTGGGCGAAGCGCTTCTAGCTACGAAGCGCCTGCCAGCTTCGCGAACTCCCATGCCTTGTCGGCCAGGGGAGCCACGCGTTCCGACTGCGCCTTGGCATGGGCGGAACTGGCGGTACCGTCGATCACCCGCTTCTTGATGCCCTGCAGGATGCCTGCGAGGCGGAAGAAGTTGTAGGCGAAGAACCAGTTCATGTCGGGCACTTCGCTGCGTCCGGTCGCCGCGCAATAGCGCGCCACCAGTTCATCGAGCTCCGGAATGCCGAGCGCCGCGCGGTCGAGGTCCATCACCCCTGACCGGCCGCCGTTCTCGGTCACGTACATCATGCAAAGGTAGGTGAAATCCGCCATCGGATCGCCGAGGGTCGACAGCTCCCAGTCGAGCACCGCCAGCACTTGCGCCCGATCATGGGCGAAGATCATGTTGTCGATCCGGTAATCGCCGTGGACCACGCTGGTGCGGGTCTGCTCGGGCAGGGTCGCCGGCAGATACTCGATCAGCTTTTCCATTGAGGGCAGGTGATCGGTTTCGGACAGGCGGTATTGCTTCGTCCAGCGGTCGACCTGGCGGCCGAAGTAGTTGCCGGGCTTGCCGAAGTCCTCCAGCCCCGCTTCGGCGACGTCGGTGTTGTGCAGCTTGGCCAGCGTGTCGACCATCTCCAGATACACCGCGCGCCGTTCCTCGGGCGAGGCGCCGGGCATCGCGCCGTCCCAGATCGTGCGGCCATCGACCATGTCCATGACGTAGAACCACGATCCCACCACCGCATCGTCGGTGCACAGCCCGAACTGCCGCGCGACGGGAAAGCCGGTGCGGTGCAGGCCGGACTGCACCTTGAACTCGCGGTCCACCGCGTGCGCGCTCGGCAGCAGCTTGCCGAACGGCTTGCGGCGCAGGACGTAGTTCCTGGTCGGGGTCGACAGCTTGTAGGTCGGGTTCGACTGGCCGCCCTTGAACTTGCCCTGGGTCAGCGGCCCCTGGAACCCTTCGACGTTGGCTTCCATCCACGCGGTCAGGCGCGCTTCGTCGAGGTGATCGGCCTCGCTCGGCTCGACCGTGCCGGTGAAGGCCGCCTGCGCGTCGCCGATTTCGGGGGAGGGCACGCTCACTGGTCGAACACGATCACGCTGCGCGCGCTATCGCCCTGCTTCATCTTGTCGAAGCCTGCGTTGACCTCCGACAGCGAGATGCGTTCCGAGATGATGGTGTCGAGATCGAGCAGCCCGCGCATGTAGAAGTCCACCAGCCGCGGCAGGTCCACCGGGAAGCGGTTGTTGCCCATGATCGCGCCCTGCAGCTTCTTGCCGCTGAGCAGGTCCATCGCGCCGAGCCCGACCTTGCAGTCGAGCGGCATCATGCCGAGGATCGTCGCGGTGCCGCCGCGGCGCAGCACCTTGCAGGCCAGTTCGGCCGAGGCGGGCCGTCCGACCGCCTCGATCGCGTGATCGACGCCGCCCTTCGACAGTTCGATGACCTGCTGTGCGGCGTTTTCCGCCATCGCGTCGACCACGTCGGTCGCGCCGAGCGCCAATGCCAGCTCGCGCTTCGCGGGCACCGGATCGCAGGCGATGATGCGGCCCGCGCCGGCGATCTTCGCGGCATTGATCGCGGCAAGTCCCACGCCGCCGCAGCCGATCACGGCCACCGTTTCACCCGGCACCAGCTTGCACGCGTTGAACACCGCGCCCGCGCCGGTGGTGACCGCGCAGCCGATCACCGCCGCACGGTCGAGCGGCATATCGGGGTCGATACGCACGCAGGCGTGTTCGTGGATCAGCATCTGTTCGGCAAAGGCCGAAAGGTTGAGCATCTGGTTGACCATTCCGCCATCCGTGCGGGTGATGCGCGGCGCATCGCTCTGCGCGCGGCGCGTCTCACCGCCAAGGCACAGCGCCATGCGGCCGGTGACGCAGAATTCGCAGTGGCCGCAGAAAGCCGACAGGCACGACACGACGTGATCGCCGGGTTTGACGGTACGCACTTCGCTGCCGACCGCCTCAACGATGCCCGCCGCCTCGTGCCCCGGCACCGCGGGGAGGGCGTGAGGGTAAGTGCCTTCGATGAAGTGCAGGTCGGAATGGCACAGGCCACAGGCGGCGGTGCGGATCAGCACTTCGTGCGGGCCCGGCTTGGAGATCGACAGCTCCTCGATTTCGAGCGGCTGTTTCGGCTGGATAAGAACTGCAGCTTTCAAGACGTTGACTCCAGTTGGAAATTCGCTGGCACTCGGCCGGTTTCAGACGGTTTCTCGTGCGCCCGACATCTGTCCGTTGCAATTCAGGACCGTGGCAGAGCCACGCGGCCGCGCCAAGGCTCTAGTTGGCATCACGGGTGGTGTCCGACCGCGTCGGGATCAGCCTTGGCCGCCTGGGCGAGCAGCGCCAGCCGCGCCTCGTGCCCCTCGCGCGTGATGGGGAAGCGGCGGATGATCAGCACCACCAGGATCGCCAGCACGAACACGCACGCGGCATAAGTCATCGCCAGCCGGTCGATGATATCGGGCGCGACCGCGCCCGGCGTGGCGCCGCTGGGCATTCCGGCATAGCTGAGCAGGAACCCGGTGATGAAAATCCCGACGCCGGTGGAGCATTTGGCCGCGAAGAATGCGCCGGCCGCGAACGTGCCCTCCGACCGGCGGCCGGTCTGTTCTTCGGAAGCCTCGACCACGTCCGCCACCATCGATGACAGCGCGATGTCGGCGATGACGCTGAACATGTTCGAGAAGAACGTCGCGACGAACATTCCGCCAAGCGACGGAATGGACCCGTCAGGCCACCACAGGCCGAAGTGGCGCAGCGTCAGGGGAGTAACCCAGCAGATCATCCCGATAACGGCTGCGACGGCTGCGGTTTCGCGCTTGCCGAACCGCTGTTGCAGCGGGCCGACCAGCAGAAAACTGCCGATCACGCTGCCGAACAGCAGCAGCGGGTAAAGCTGCAGCGCCAGCGGCGGGAACTTCCATACGAACAGGTACAGGTAGTTGGAGATCGAGAAGGTGATCCCCTGGCTGGTGATCGACGCCGCGATCGCGAACATCAGCACCACGAATGCGGGGTGGGACAGGCTCTCGCGGATTTCGCTGAACGCGCCGCCGATGCCCGCCTTGCCGGGGGCTTTCACCTCTGGCCGGTGGCCGACCCACTTGTGCTGGCCCCATGCCGACAGCAGCACCGTGCCGACCATCAGGATCGCGCCGACGATGCCGTAGTTGTGGTAACCCTCGCGCGCCAGCATCGCGTTGGGCAGAAACACGCCGTACGCCAGCAGCAGCATCAGGAGGCCGCCGCCCCAGGCGTTGAGATAGCGCAGGCGGGTGAGGCGGGTGCGCTCGTCGTAATCGCGGGTGATTTCCGCTACAAGCGCGGCGGACGGCACTTCGCAGAACGCCACCGCGGCGCGCACGGCGATCGCCGAGAGCAGCAGCACCGGGAAGCTCGCCGGGCCGACGGGCGACCACAACAGCACCCAGAACCCGCCGAGGAACAGCGGCGCAACATAGAGGTAGGGCAGCCGGCGGCCCCAGCGGGCGTTCGTCCGGTCGCTGACGTGGCCGACGATGGGATCGATCAACCCATCGAGCACCAGCGCGATCAGCAACGCCAGGCTGACCAGCCGCGCGTCCATTCCTAGCACCTGGTTATAGAACAGCAGCAGGAAGGTGGAAAAGCCGTTGTCCTTTATCCCGTAGGCAATGCTGCCCAGGCCGTTCGCCATGGCAAGGCGGGTCGGCACGCGGCCCTGGACCGGCGTCATGGGAGCCGATGTGCCCGGTGCCGGCGATTCAGGCGCCGGCGTCTGGGGCGCAGCCGCGCTGGCGCTCACGCAGCGGTTCCGGTCGCCTGCGCTTCCATGGCGGACAGCGCTTCGAGCATCCCCGGCGTTTCGGGATCCCAGCTGCCTCGCTGCCCGATCGTCAGACCGCCATCGACCAGCAGCGAGGTGCCCGTGACGAAGCTGGCCGCTTCGCTTGCGAGGAACGCGCATGCTTCCGCGATGTCGCGCGGCTGCCCGCCGCGGCTGACCGGCTGCGCGTTGGCGCTCATTTGCGCGATCATCGACTTGGCGATGTGCTTGGTCTCGTCCGGCACTTCGAGCGCGGTGGTGAAGATGTTGGTGTTGATGAAGCCCGGCAGGATCGCGTTCACCCGGATGCCGAACTGGGCGAGGTCGGCGGCGGCGACCTTGCTCAGGTGGAGCACACCCGCCTTGGCGACCGCGTAAGCGGTAGGCGAGAACCCCGAGCCCGTGGCCGCCACGCTGGCCGTGTTGACGATCGCGGCGCCGGGCCGGCCCTGCATGTGCGGCACGGCATAGCGGATGCCGAACGCGACCGAGCGCAGCAGCAGGTCCATCGTGCGGTCCCACTCGTCGGGCTCGATCTCGTGAATCTTGGCCCGTGAGCCCCCGGCGCCGGCATTGTTGAACACCACGTCGATCCCGCCGGTTTCCTGCCCCGCGCGGTCCATCAACGCTTTGATCGCCTCGGTCGAGCAGACGTCGCAATGCTGGAAGCGAATGTCGCCCACGCCTTCGTCGCGCAGCGCTTGGACGCCGGCTTCGTCGATGTCCGCGGCGTAGACGATCGCGCCTTCCCGCGCGAACAGGCGCGCGGTTTCCGCGCCGATACCCGATGCCGCGCCGGTGATGACGACGGTCTTGCCTGAGAATCGCATGGCCTCTCCCGAGCCTTTTGTTGTGGCGGTAGGGTAAGCGGATGGACCGCCTCGTCAACGGTGCTTCGGCTGCCGTTACGGCATCCTCAAACAAGCGGTATGGCGCAAATCCGGCCTTGCCCCGGTGCGACAATCGGCCTTACGTATGCGTCAACGAGAGGAGACAACCCGATGTCCGACCTGGATGCCTTCCGCAGCGAAACCCGCGCATGGCTTGAGGCGAACTGTCCGCCGGAAATGCGCCAGCCCGTCCGCGATGACGAGGACGTTTACTGGGGCGGCCGCAACGCGACCTTCAAGAGCGACGCGCAGCGCGCCTGGTTCGAAGCGTGCCGCGACAAGGGCTACACCGTGCCGTCGTGGCCCAAGGAATACGGCGGCGCCGGCCTTTCCCCTGCCGAAGCCAAGGTGCTGCGCGAGGAGATGGCCGCCATCGGCGCACGTCCGCCGCTGTCGAGCTTCGGCATCTGGATGCTTGGCCCTGCGTTGCTGCACTTCGGCACCGAGGAGCAGAAGAAGTTCTTCCTCAACCAGATCGCGCGCGGCGAGATCCGCTGGTGCCAGGGGTATTCGGAGCCGGGATCAGGCTCGGATCTCGTAAGCTTGCAGACCTTCGGCGAGGACAAGGGCGATCACTGGGTCGTCAACGGCCAGAAGATCTGGACGAGCTACGCCGACAAGGCCGACTGGATCTTCTGCCTCGTCCGCACCGACAAGGCGAACAAGTACCAGGGCATCACCTTCATGCTCTACGACATGGCCACCCCCGGCGTGTCGACCAAGCCGATCCTGCTGATCAGCGGCAACAGCCCGTTCTGCGAGACGTTCTTCGACGACGTGAAGGTGCCCAAGTCCTATGGCGAGGGCATCCCGGCCTACGTCGGAGAGATCAATCGCGGGTGGGACGTGGCCAAGTACCTGCTGGGCCACGAGCGCGAGATGATCTCGGGCGCCGACAGTTCGGAGCGCGGAGCCGGCATCGGCGCCGCGCTGTCGCGCAATGCGGGCGGCGAGCTTGATCCGGTGCTGCGCGCCGAACTGGCCATGTTCGACGTCGACGCGCTGGCGTTCAGCGCGATGGGCGAGAAGTTCCTCGACGAGATCAAGGTCGGCAAGACGCACCCGGCATACCCCAACATGATGAAGTACGCCGGCACCGAGCTGAACAAGCGGCGCCACGAGCTGCTGATGGCCGCCGGCGGCTCGACCGCGCTCGAGTGGGATAGCGAGGAAACCCGCGGCGGCGCCGCCCCGCGCGCATGGCTGCGCACCAAGGCGAATTCGATCGAAGGCGGCACCAGCGAAGTCATGCTGGGCGTCGTCGCCAAGCGCATCCTCGAGCTGCCCGGCGCGTGAATTCGCCATCCCGGCGCTTGCCGGGATCGCGTGCCGCCCGATGCCGACCTAGAACAACGAGATCCCAGCCGTCGCTGGGACGACGGGAAGAGAACACATGCCGCTCTACCACAATGAAGACCAGGCGATGCTCGCCGAGACCGCTCAGCAGTTCATGGGCGAGGAAGGCGCGATCGGAAAGCAGCTGCGCCATTGGCGCGATCGCGAATGCAAGGATGGCTTCGGACACGATCTGTGGAAGCAGATGGCCGAGATGGGCTTCACCGGCGTGCTCGTGCCCGAAGCGGACGGCGGGCTGGGCATGGGCCATGTCGAGGCAGGCATCGTGCTGGAGGAGATCGGCCGCAACCTGACGCCGTCGCCGTTCCTCACCAGCTCGGTCATGGCCGCCACGGCGCTGTCCGCCGCGGGTGACGAGGCGCGCGGGCGCTGGCTGCCCGGACTGATTTCAGGCGACAGCGTGTTCGCCGTGGCGATCGATGAAGGCCCCAAGCACCGGCCAGAGCGGATCGCCACGAAGGCGGAACGGTCGGGCAACGGCTTCAAGCTGTCGGGCAAGAAGGACTTCGTGCTGTATGGCGCGAGCGCCGACATGATCGTCGTCGCCGCGCGCACATCAGGCTCCGACACCGACGAGCAGGGGATCACCCTGTTTGCGGTGCCCAGGGACGCCGCCGGCGTGGGGCACAACTCGGTGCGGCTGGTCGACAGCTCGATGGCCAGCCACCTGACGCTCGATCAGGTCGAGCTCGACGGTGATGCCGTCATCGGTGAAGTCGATGGCGGGCGCGAAGTGCTGGGCCGGATGCTCGACGCTGGGCGAGTCGGCGCGGCGGCCGAAGGCGTGGGCGTGGCCCGCGGGGCAATGGACATGACCATCGACTACCTCAAGCAGCGCAAGCAGTTCGGCAAGCTGATCGGCGAATTCCAGGTGCTCCAGCACCGGGCGGCGCATCTGTATTCCGAAGTCGAGATCGCCCGCGCGGTGGTGATCAAGGCGCAGCAACTGCTCGATGCGGGCAGCGAGAACGCGTCGCTGATGGCGTCGGTCGCGAAGGCGAAGATCGGCAAGGCCGCCGGCCTCGCGGTCAAGGAAGGCGTGCAGATGCACGGCGGCATCGGCATGACCGACGAATACGACATCGGCCTCTACATGAAGCGCGACCGCGCGCTCGCGGAGTTCATGGGCGACGTCCACTATCACGCCGACCGCGTAGCGCGGATGAGCGGATACTAGATTGATCCTTCCCGCAGGCGGGTTGGGCGACAGGAGAGAGAAATGACCCTCGAAGACATGTTCAGCCTCAAGGGGCGCGTTGCGCTGGTCACCGGTGGCAGCCGCGGGATCGGCAAGATGATCGTCGAGGGGTTCCTCGCCGCCGGGATCGACAAGGTCTACATTTCGGCGCGCAAGATCCACGAGATCGAGGAAACCTGCGCCGAGCTGGGCGACAAGGTCATCGGCATCCAGGGCGACATCTCCACCATGAACGGCATCGACGCGCTGGTGGAGGAGCTGTCCGGCCGTGAAACCCGGCTCGACATCCTGGTCAACAATGCCGGTTCGGCCTGGGGCGCGGATTACCTCGATTTCCCGGAAGCGGGCTGGGACAAGGTGATGGACCTCAACGTCAAGTCGCCGTTTTTCCTGACCCAGAAGCTGCACAAGCTGCTGACCGCGAATTCGAGCCAGGCCAGCCCGAGCAAGGTGATCAACATCGCCAGCGTCGATGGCCTGCGGATCAATCCGTGGGAGACCTATAGCTACCAGGCGTCAAAGGCGGCGCTGATCCACCTGACCCGCCGCATGGCCGCGCGGCTGGTGCAGGATCACGTCTATGTCACCGCGATCGCACCAGGCGCGTTCCCTTCCAGCATGAACAAGGTCGCGCGCGATCACGAGGAGCAGTCGTCAAAGGGCATTCCGAACAAGCGGGTGGGTGACAAGTATGACATGGGGGGCAGCGCGGTCTATCTCGCCAGCCGCGCGGGCGACTACACGATCGGGGAAACGATGACCGTCGACGGCGGCATCGTCAACGCGCACTTGCCAACCCACTTCGCCGATCCGGCGGGGGGACTTTAACCTCGTTTACTGCCGCGGCCGGTGCCGTGGGATAATTCCCTGAGCACCGGCCGCCGCAAACCGGTTAGCAGTTACCCGGCTGACCGTCGACGCAGTCGCCAACTGATTCGACATCATTGGCAGCGCCGCGAACAGCGTTGCATGCCGACAGGATCAGCCCGCTGGACAGGGCGAGCGCGATGAGGACCTTCTTTTTCATGTCGTGACTTCCTGCTCCGCCCGGTGCGACAATACGTCCCCGCGACGTGATGATGAAAATGCCCGGCGCTGCCTGGTGTTCCCCGAGGGCGATAAACCGGTCGTCGCGGTCAATCTTTCCGGTCGGACCAGGTCTTGCGCGGTTCAGCCCATCATCGCGCGAACGAAATCGATCAGCCCCGTCTGGCGCCGCCGCTTCCGGCGCTCGGCATGCAGGATTTCGCGCACCTTGGCGAAACAGGCGTCCACGTCATCGTTGATGACGACATAATCGTACGCGTCCCAGTGACTGATCTCGGCCCGGGCGCGATCCATCCGCGCGTCGATCACCGCCGCGCTGTCCTGCGCGCGGGTTTCGAGCCGGCGGCGCAGTTCATCGATGCTGGGCGGCAGGATGAAAACGGCGACCACGTCCTGCTTGTCCTTCTGGATCAGCTGCTGGGTGCCCTGCCAGTCGATGTCGAACAGCCAGTCCTGCCCGTCTTTCAGCCCGCTGCGGATGTGCCCCTTGGGCGTGCCGTAGCGATGACCGAACACGTGCGCCCATTCGTAAAAATCATCGTCCGCCACCATCTGGTCGAACTCCGCATCGGTCGCGAAGTGGTAATCGACCCCGTCGCGTTCTCCGGGCCGCATCGGCCTTGTGGTGACCGAGACCGACAGCTTGATCTCGGGGTCCGCACCCAACAGCATGCGAGAGATGGTCGTCTTGCCCGCGCCCGAAGGTGAGGACAGCACGAACATCAGTCCGCGCCGCTTGAGAGTGTTGGCAGGAGTTCGGTCGCCGGTCATCGCCCGCAAGTGCGCCAGGCCGGCCTAACAAATCAACCCGGAAGCCGCGCTCAATCCTCCGCCATCTTCCGCAGCGTCCGGTCGCCGGAACGGCGCGCCTGGCGCTTGGTGCGGCTGCGGTCGTAGAGCGTTTTCACCGCCAGGCCCCCGCCGATCACCACCGCGCCTGGCAGCGAGCGCGTCGCCAGCCGCGCCAGCAGCGCGCTGACCAGCGTATTCGACAGCGACCGGTTCTCAACGATGGCCTTTGCCGTGCCCTGGCCGAAGCGGCCATGAAGCAGGCCTTTCTCCATGGTGTGACGCACCAGGCGGCCACCGGCGCGCAGGGCGATATCCTGGATGATCAGGTTGGTCGCCGGATTGGGGCTGGGGCCCGGAACGGAGGTGCTGCTGCCCGCAGCTTTGGCGACCAGTTCGGCGCCCGCGTCGGTAATCCCACCGGCCGCTTCGGTCTTCTTGCTGGGTGGTGCCGTTTCGCGCGTTCGCGCCATTGCCGTATCCCCGTGGGGCGGCAAGGAAGCCGCCGTGATTATTTCTTGCGGCCGAAATCGACCGTCACGACGTTTGATCCATCGTCGCTTTCGGTAACGGTGGGTCCGCCGCTGTGTTCCGACCCGTCGTTCTCCGCCTCGTCATGCGTTTCGGGCATCATGTCGGCGACGGTTGCCTGGAACTGTAGCCCGAAATCGACGGCCGGATCGACGAACGCGGTGATCGCGCCGAATGGGATTTCCAGCTTGGCGGGCACCTGGTTGAACGTCAGGCCGACGCTGAACCCATCGTCGTCCACCTTCAGGTCCCAGAACTTGTTCTGCAGCACCACCGTCATCTCGTCCGGGAAGCGCTCGCGCAGATGCGGCGGGATGGAGACGCCCGGGGCACCAGTCTTGAAGGTGATGTAGAAGTGGTGGTTGCCCGGCAGGCTGCCGCCCGTCGTTTGCACTTCACCGAGCACCCGTCCGACGACCGCGCGCAGCGCTTCCTGCACGATCTCGTCGTAAGGGATCAGGCTGTCTGGCATATCGTCGGTCATCGCCCGCGTGGTGGCTCGGCCGCGCGGCTCGGTCAAGCCGGAAAGCTAACCCGCGAACGCTTGCACGGCGGCGCTTGCCGCGTATAGCCGCCGCCATGCGCACCGGCCGGATAGAACGCACCACCAGCGAAACTGCCATTCTGGTCGAGGTCAATCTCGACGGGAACGGCACATACTCGGTATCGACCGGCATCGGCTTTCTCGATCACATGGTCGAACAGTTCAGCCGCCATTCGCTCATCGACGTCACGATGCGGGTGCAGGGCGACCTTCACGTCGACCAGCATCACACTACCGAGGACAGCGCGATCGCGCTGGGCCAGGCGCTGGGGCAGGCGCTTGGCGACAAGGCGGGGATCGGCCGTTACGGGCAAGCCTATTCGCCGATGGACGAAACGCTCGCGCGGGTGGCGCTGGACATTTCCGGGCGGCCATACCTCGTGTGGCGCGCGGGCTTCAGCCAGCCGCGGCTGGGCGAATGGGATACCGAGCTGATCGAGCACTGGTTTCACTCGGTCGCGCAAGCCTGCGGGATCACGCTGCACGTCGAACTGATGTACGGCAGCAACAACCACCACGTGTGCGAGGCGATCTACAAGGGCTTCGCGCGCGCCATGCGGCAGGCGGTCGAGCGCGACGAGCGCAAGGGCGGGGCCATTCCCAGCACGAAGGGTCAGCTTGGTGGCTGAGGCTTCCCTTACAGGCCCTTCGCATGTCTGAAGCCATCGCGCTGATCGATTACGGCGCCGGCAATCTCCATTCGGTCCACAACGCGCTGAAGGCCGCCGGGGCCGAACATGTCCACGTCACCGCCGATCCCGACCTGGTGCGCGGTGCCCGGCGCATCGTGCTGCCGGGGGTAGGCTCATTTCGCGCCTGCGCGGAAGGCCTCGCCGCGATTCCCGGCCTGGTCGAGGCGCTGGAGGAGCGGGTTCTCACCGACGGCGTGCCGTTCCTGGGCGTGTGCGTGGGGATGCAACTGCTCGCAACGCGCGGCCGGGAACACGGGGACACCGACGGTCTGGGCTGGATCGCAGGCGAAGTCCTGCCGATCGAACGAACTGATCCGGCGCTCAAGGTCCCGCATATGGGGTGGAACGAAGTCCGCCCGATGCCGCACCGCGACGGGGCCATGCTGGTGGAGCCGGGGGAGGCGTACTTCCTGCATTCATACCACTTCGCGTGCGATGAAGGCCGCGATGTCGCCGCGATGACCGACCACGGCGGAGGACTGGTCGCCGCCGTGGCGCGGGACAATATCCTGGGCGTGCAATTCCACCCGGAGAAAAGCCAGGCATACGGATTGCGGCTGCTCGAGCGGTTCCTCGGCTGGAGGCCCTGACCGGCGGGAACGGCTGGCCGGTGCGATGCGTCTCCCTGCTAACTGCAAAAGGAGACCTGCCGATGGCTGATGCCGATCCCAAGAACCTGTCCGACGCGCATACCGAGATGCCGTCCCTCAAAGGACGCAAGGCGATCATCACCGGGGGCACCACCGGCATCGGCCGCGCGATCGCGGTCCTGCTGGCGAGCGAAGGTGTCGAGATTTTCACCTGCGGGCGCGATGAACAGCACCTCAAGGACGGGCTGGAGCGGATCAACGAAGTCGGGAAGGGGGATGGCATCGCGCTCGACCTTGCGAAGCGCGAGGACCTCGATCGCTTCTTCACCGAGGCGGAAAAGCGGCTGGGCAGCTATGACATCGCGATCATTAATGCCGCCGTCCCGGTCGATGGGCTGACCACCACCAACGAGGAAGACGCGTGGTACGCGGTTGCCACGGACTATGCCGCTTACGTGATGAGCGCGCACAAATCGGTGTCGCACCTGAAGGACAAGGGCAACCTGGTCCTGATCGGATCAATGAGCGCGCACAGCTTGGGCGGCTCCGGCTCGGTCTACGCGGGCATGAAGAAGGGCATCCAGGGGTTTGCCGAAGCGCTGCACAAGGAATTGGGGAGCAAGGGGATCAAGGTGGGCCTGATCGAACCCGGGCTGACCGGCGCCGACTTCCAGTACCCCGACATCCCGGCCGACAAGCAGCGCGAGATGATCAACGAGGACAAGATGCTGCGGGCCGAGGACATCGCGGTGGCGGTGCACTTCATGCTGACGCAGCCGCGCCGCGCGGTGGTGATGCAGCTTGCCATGACCCAGCGCGTGTCCGACGAATGAGCTTTGCAGTCGACCGGTTGATCCTGACGCCGGACGATATCGACCTCGCGCAATCGCCGCTCGCGGGTCAGTTGGGCGCCGAGACCTATGTGCTCGGCGCGTTCAACCCGGCGTTGACCCGATTGCCGAACGGCAACCTGCTGATGATGGTCCGGGTGGCGGAGGCGCTGCGCGAGCCCGTGCGGGACGGTAACGTCCATGCGATCCGCTGGGATGGCGATGGCAGAGGCGGTCGCTTCGTGCTCGACGCGTGGCCGCTCCAGTTCGCCGACACCGCCGACCCGCGCAAGTTCGAGCTGCGGGGCTATGGCTGGAAGGTCATGGCGCTGACCTCGCTGTCGTGGCTGCTGCCGGTCGAATTGACGCCTGACGGGCTGGAGCGGGTGGCGATCCATTACGACAAGGCGATCGCGCCGGCGGGCAGCTATCAGTGCTACGGCGTGGAGGACGCGCGGATCAGCAAGGTTGGCGAACGCTACCTGATGACCACCTGCTCGGTCAGCCCCGAGCGGCACTCGACGACCCTCTATAGCTCGGACGATGCGCTCGACTGGCGGTTCGAAGGGATCGTGCTCGATCACCAGAACAAGGACATGCTGATCTTCGAAGGCCTGATCGATGATCAGTATTGGGCGCAGACCCGGCCGCTGGGACAGCTCTTTTTTGCCTATCCACCCGGCAGCGAGTGGCACGCGGGGCCATCGATCAACCACGCCACCAGCCCGGACGCGCTCCACTGGAAGCCGCATATCGAGCCCGCGATCCGGCCCCATGCCGGCACGGCCGCGACCGCGCGGATCGGCGGCGGCACCCCGCCGGTCCTGACCGAGATCGCGGGGCGACGCGGCTGGCTGAGCCTGTGGCATGGGGTGGAGCCCAAGGAGATCGTCGGCATCTATCGCACGTACTGGTCGCTGCTGGATCCCGATGAGCCGTGGAAGGTGCTCGCCACCAGTCACCCCCCGTTGATCGAGGCAAACCCCGACCTGACCCGGCCGATCGAGCATCAGATGTACGTGCGCGATGTGGTCTTCACCACCGGCATCGTTGACGCCGGCGACCATTTCGTCGTCGCGAGCGGCGAGGCGGATCTGGCCTGCCGGATCACGCACGTTCCCAAGAGCGCATTCGTGCCATCGTAGAATTTGCCCGCGTGACGACCGCGGGCGGCGGTGATAGCGGCGCCGCCATGATCGTATTCCCCGCCATCGACCTCAAATCCGGCCAGGTGGTCCGCCTGGCCGAAGGCGATATGACCCGCGCCACTGTCTATGGCGACGATCCCGCGGCACAGGCGGCGCTGTTTGCCGATGCGGGGGCTGAACACCTCCACGTGGTCGATCTTGACGGATCGTTCGCGGGCCAGGCCGAGAACCGCGCCGCGGTCGAGGCGATTGTGGCCGGATTTCCCGGATTTGTGCAGCTTGGCGGCGGCATCCGCACGCGCGCGGCGGTCGAAGGCTGGTTTGACCTGGGCGTGGCGCGCGTCGTCATGGGTACCGCGGCGCTGAAAGACCCGCAGTTCGTGCGCGATATGGCCGGCGCGTTCCCCGGCGGTGTCGTGGTCGCGGTCGACGCGCGTGACGGGATGGTCGCGACCGAGGGCTGGGCGGAGGTGTCGGACGTTCCCGCAGCCGATCTCGCGCGCAGGTTCGAAGACGCGGGGGTGGCCGCGCTATTGTTCACCGATATCGGCCGCGATGGCTTGCTGAAAGGCGTCAACATCGACGCGACGGTCGAACTCGCCCGCCGGGTGGATATTCCGGTGATCGCCAGTGGCGGGGTCAAGGGGATCGACGACATCCACTTGCTGTCGCTCCACGCCAATGACGGCATCGAGGGTGTGATCACCGGGCGGGCGTTGTACGACGGGCGGCTCGACCTTGCGACCGCGATCGCGATGGCGAACCGCGCGTGACCGTTCGCATCCGCGTCATCCCGTGCCTGGATGTGGCTGACGGGCGGGTTGTGAAAGGCGTCAACTTCGTCGATCTCCAAGACGCGGGCGATCCGGTGGAGCAGGCGAAGGCCTATGACGCAGCGGGGGCCGACGAGTTGTGCTTCCTCGACATTTCCGCCAGCAACGAAGGGCGGGGCACGCTGCTCGATGTCGTTCGCCGGACTGCCGAGGTGTGCTTCATGCCGCTTACAGTGGGCGGCGGCGTGCGGTCGGTGGACGATGCCCGCGCGCTGCTATTGGCCGGGGCGGACAAGGTCGCGGTGAATTCGGCCGCCGTCGCGCGCCCGGAACTGGTGGGCGAGATCGCCGCGCGCTTTGGCAGCCAGTGCGTCGTCGCCTCGATCGACGCGCGGCGAAGCGGCGAGCGGTGGGAAATCTTCACCCACGGCGGGCGCCGCGCGACCGGCATCGATGCGGTGGACCACGCGATCAATCTGGCGCGTCTGGGGGCGGGCGAGTTGCTGGTGACCTCGATGGATGGAGACGGGACGCAAGCGGGCTATGACCTGGCCCTGACCCGCGCGATCGCCGATGCGGTGCCGGTCCCGGTCGTCGCGAGCGGCGGGGTAGGCTCATTGCAGCATCTGGTCGACGGGGTGGTGGAGGGGCACGCCAGCGCCGTGCTCGCGGCCTCGATCTTCCACTTCGGCAAGCACACGATCGGCGAGGCACACTCGGCCTTGCGCGCTGCCGGATTGCCCGCGCGCGCCTGACCCGTCCCGTGGCGGGACGCCGCCCACAACACCATTGGCAAGCCACCGCGATGCGCGCCTTGGTCTTCAGCCATGCGGATCGCCATTTCTTTCGTATTTCTCGTCATCGCGTCGCCGGCCATGGCGGCGGGAACGGCGGTGCCCGAACCTTCGGGCTTGGCCCTGTTCGGGTTAGGGGTGCTCGGGGTGATCGTCGGTCGCCGCGGCGCGCGCCGGCGGCGCGACTGACGGCTTGACCTGACCGGCCGCCTCCCGCCATGCACGGCGGGTGGATACCCTGACCCGCCTCGAAAGCACTATCGCCCAGCGCCTCGGCTCGGGCGAGCCCGGTTCCAGTTATGTTGCGCAGCTTCACGCGCGCGGCTTGCCCGTGATTGCGCGCAAGCTGGGAGAGGAAGCGGTCGAAGCGGTGATCGCCGCGCTGGCGGGCGATCGGGCCGAGCTCGTCGGCGAAGCGGCGGACGTCTTGTTCCACCTGCTGATCCTGCTCGGCGAGAAGGGCGTGCCGCTGGCCGACGTGCTGGCCGAGCTGGACCGGCGGGAGGGGACTTCCGGCCTCGATGAAAAAGCCGCCAGGAGTGCCTGATGCCGATTGATCCCACCGCGCCGTACGACGACCAGAATATCTTCGCCAGGCTGCTGCGCGGCGAGATCCCGTCCACCCGCGTGTACGAAGACGAATGGGCGGTCGCGTTTCACGACATCGCGCCGCAATCGCCGGTGCATATCCTGGTGATCCCCCGCGGCGCTTACGTCAGCTGGGACGATTTCTCCGCCCGCGCGTCCGATGGCGAGATTGCGGGCTTTGCCCGGGCCATCGGGCAAGTGGCGCGGGGCGCCGGACTGGTCGAGAACGGTTACCGCGTGCTGTATAATATCGGCCGTGACGGGGGGCAGGAAGTCGCTCACCTGCATGCGCATATCTTTGGCGGACGCCCGCTGGGGCGGATGATCGGCTGAACGCCACGCGCTGACCTTCGTTAGTTGCCAGCGGAGTCGCGCTGCGGCTAAGGCCGCTGCCAATGACGGTTAACCTATCGCTACCCGGTGGTCTGATCGACGGCCCGCGTCACCTGTATGCAGTGCGCGCGTATTACGAGGACACCGATCTTTCGGGGATCGTGTACCACGCCAACTACCTTCGCTGGTTCGAACGCGCGCGGAGCGACCTGCTGCGGCTGCTCAAGATCGACCAGCGCAGCGCGGTCGAAGCGGGTGAGGGCGCCTATGCCGTGGCAGACCTTGCCATCCGGTATGTGCGGCCGGCCAGGCTGGATGACACCGTCATCATCGAGACTCGTTGCCTCGATCTCGGCGCGGCCAGCGTCCGCATTCAACAACGCGCCACCCGGGATGGTGAGCTGATCGCCGAGCAATCCGTCCGCGTCGGCTTCATCGATCCCGCCGGGCGGCCCCGGCGCCAGCGGGCCGAATGGCGCGCCGCCTTTGCACAATTTGCAGAAAGACCTGAATGACCGACCTATCGCTTCTTGCCGCGGCCGCCGCCGTGCCCACGCGGCTCGATCCCGTACAGTTGTTCCTGGACGCCGACATCGTCGTCCAGGCCGTGATGCTGGGCCTGCTGCTGGCGAGCATCTGGACCTGGATGATCATCGTCAGCTTCTCGTTCCGCATGTCGGCGGTGCGCAAGCGCTGCCGCGAATACGAGGAGGATTTCTGGCACGCCGACAGCTTCGACACCTTGATGAAGGAGCGCGGCAAGAAGGACATCGCCAGCGCCCGGGTCGCGGCCGCCGGCATGCGGGAATGGCGCCACTCGGTGAAAGGCGGCCGCGTCGCCGATCGCGACGGCCTGCGCCAGCGCCTGGCGGCGACCATGGAGAGCCAGGTCGCGTCCGAAGCGGACGAACTGTCGAACCGTTTGAACTTCCTCGCCACGGTGGGCTCCGTCGCGCCGTTCGTCGGCCTGTTCGGCACGGTCTGGGGCATCATGAACAGCTTCTTTTCCATCGGGCAGCAGCAGAACTCCTCGCTCGCGGTGGTCGCCCCGGGCATCTCCGAGGCGCTGTTCGCCACCGCGATCGGCCTGTTCGCCGCCATCCCGGCAGTGATCGCCTACAACCGGTTCAGTCACTCGGTGAACGGTCTGGAAGGGCGGCTGCAGCGCTTCGCTGACCGCTTCCACGCCAGCCTCAGCCGCGAGATCGAGACGCTCTGATGGCGATGGGTTTGCACGCGAAGAAACGCGGGCGGCGGGGCCGTGCGCCGATGGCGGAGATCAACGTCACTCCGCTGGTCGATGTCATGCTGGTGCTGCTGATCATATTCATGGTGACCGCGCCGCTGCTTACCGCGGGCGTGCCGATCGAACTGCCTGACAGCCGGGCCAACCCGATCGACCAGGATCCTGAGCAGGTGACCGTGTCGATCGACCGCGACGGGTACATCTTCATCGACAAGGAGCGGGTCGCGGTCGGCGGGTTTCCCGACGCGCTGGCGCAGTTGAACGCCAGCGGCGGCGAACCGCCGGTGGTAACGCTGCGGGCGGATAAGGATCTGGATTACGGCCGCGTCATGGCGGTGATGGGCGAGCTGAACCGGGGCGGGTTCAATTCGATCTCGCTGGTCACCAACAGTTCAGTGTCGGCCCCATAGCGCGGCGATTCCGATGATTTTCGCCAATCTTCGCCGCGAGGAGCGCCTGGGACTGGGAATCGCCCTGGCGCTGCATCTTGCCCTTGGAGCGGCGCTGCTGGTGCAGCCGGCGAAGCGCACGTTGATTCCGCCGACCGAGAAGATGACGGTCAACCTCGCGACCGACGTGGGCCTGGAGGCCACCGCGCCCGAGCCCGTGCCGGAAAGCGCCGCCGCTGTCGCGCCGACGCTTGCTCCTGAGCCTGCGCCGCCGGCAGAGGCGGTGCCGCAACCGGCGACCGCAACCCCGATCGAGCGGCCTCAACCGGTCGCCGCCCCGGCTCCTGCGCCGAGGCCCGTTCCGCGGGCCGCTGCGGTGCCGCAGCCAAAGCCGGTTCCGCGTGCGACCACCGCGCCCCGAGCGAAGCCGGTCGCGCGTTCCACCTCCGCGCCGCAAGCACGGCCCGCCGCACCGTCCAGCGAGCCGCGTCGGCGGCCCGATGCGCCTGCCAGCCAGTCCCGTTCCACTCCCAAGCCGGCGGGCGGCAGCCGGATTGGCGCGGACTTTCTGCCCGGTGCCGGCACCAGCACCGCGACCCGCGAAACGCGCGTTCCGGCAAGCCAGATCGGCGCCAGCGCCAAGGCGTCATTGGTCCAGTCGATCGCCCGGGAGATCAAGCCCAGGTGGCAACCGCCGGACGGGCCAGACGTGGATCAGATCACCACTTACCTGCGCTTCCGGCTCAACACCGATGGCAGCCTTCAGGGACGCCCGGAACTGGTCCGGCAGACCGGGATCAACGATACCAACCGCGCACAGGCTGGACGCCATGCCGAACAAGCGATCCGTGCCGTGCAACTGGCGGCGCCGTTCGACCTGCCGGACGAATACTACGACGCGTGGAAGCTCGTCGGACCCTTTGGATTTGACTGGAAACTGGCCCAATGATCAAAACTCTCGCCACCCTTCTGCTGCTGACCACCGCGCTGCCGCTGGCTGCGCAGGATCTGGGGCAGAAGCCGCCAGCCGACACCCCCGTCGAGACGACCGAGGAGGAGGGGCTGTCAGGCTCGGTCAGTTTCGAGGGTAATCTGGAAGACCTTGGCATCGCGATCCCCGCTTTCGCCACCGACCGCCAGGCTCCGACCCCCGCGAACGCGGGGGGCACCGTGGCACTGGGCCGCGAACTGGCGCAGGTCGTGTTCAACGATCTGAGGAACAACGGACTGTTCAAGCCGGTCGGTCCGGGTTCGCTGCCGCAGCCGACTTACGGAGAGATCACCGCGCCCGCCTGGGCCACGTGGTCCGGCCGCAGCGCCGAAATGCTGGTGGAGGGATATGTCCGGGCAGGCGCCGACGGACGCCTGACCGTGGGCTGCTATCTATACGATGTGCAGTTGCAGAAGGAACTGGCGCGCGCGGGCTGGGTGGTCCAGCCGGTCGACTGGCGGCGCGCAGCGCACAAGTGCGCGGACCTCGTCTATTCGCGCCTGTCGGGCGAAAGCCCGTTCTTCGACAGCCGCATCGCCTATATCGCAGAGACCGGTCCCAAGGGTAACCGGGTGAAGCGCCTGGCGATCATGGATTCGGACGGGGCGAACCACCGCTTCATCACCAATGGACGGGCGACCGCGCTGACCCCGCGCTATTCGCCCGATTACCGCAAGCTGATGTACCTCAGCTACGTCGACAAGAATCCGCGCATCTATGTCTATGACATCGGCACCGGGCGGCAAACGCTGGTGACGCAGTCCACCAACCCCACCTTCGCGCCGCGCTGGTCGCCGGACGGGCAGTGGGTGCTGTATTCGATGGCCGTGGCGGGGAACACCGACATCTACCGCGTGCCGGCGTCAGGCGGACAAAGCATCCGGCTGACCACCACGCCGGGGATCGACATCGGCGGCTCCTATTCTCCCGACGGCCGCCAGATCGTGTTCGAAAGCGACCGGTCGGGCACTCAGCAATGTTATGTCATGAACGCAGACGGGTCCAACCAGCGGCGGATCAGCTTTGGCGGCGGACGGTGCGCGACCCCGGAATGGAGCCCGCGCGGCGACCAGATCGCGTTCACCAACGCCAGCAACTTCCGCATTTCCGTCATGAACCCGTCCGGCGGCGGCGTGCGCACCCTGACCAGCGGGTGGCAGGACGAGGCGCCGACCTGGTCCCCCAACGGCCGCGTGATCCAGTTCTTCCGCACCGAGCGGGGGAGCGGCAAGGCCGCGCTGTACCAGGTCGATCTGACCGGGCGCAATGAACGCCGGCTGCCCACTCCGGTGGACGCTTCGGACCCGGCATGGGGACCAATCCTGCCGTAAGAGCATTCCCATCAGGGGAGCACGGGTCGCACCGACCGACGATTTCAATCAGGAGAACACCATGAACCGTCGCATCGTCATCACCGCGCTATTGGCCGGCACCGCCGTGCTGGGCGCGTGCAAGAAGGAGCCTCCCGCTTCGCTTCCGCCTGACCCCGTGCCGACCTCCACCAATTCAGGATCATTGGGCGGCGATAGCGGCGGTGCGGCGGTGCTCGGCACTCAAGGGCACTTCGTGAACGCGGTAAACGGCCAGAACGTGATCTATTTCGACACCGACCAATACAACGTGGACAGCGCCGACGCTGCCGCGCTGCAGACCCAGGCGGCGTATCTGAACCAGTATCCGCAACTGGCCATCACGGTGGAAGGGCATGCCGATGAGCGCGGCACGCGCGAGTACAATCTTGCGCTCGGTGAGCGGAGAGCGAACGCGGCGAAGAACTACTTGGTCAGCCTTGGCGTCGCGGCCAGCCGCATCAACACCGTCAGCTATGGCAAGGAACGCCCCGTCGCGCTCGGTTCGGACGATGCCTCGTGGGCTCAGAACCGCCGCGCCGTATCGGTGGTGGTGAACTAACGCAGGAAGATGGACGGCGCGGGCAGCCCACCCAACGAGGGCAGTGCGCCCGCGCCGTTCCCGCCCCCGCCGTGCAGCGAGGGTGATCTCAAGGCGAGCGAAGCCATCGCGAGCGTCGAGGCGACCGCGGCGATCATCAGTTGAGAGCTCATCTTGCGCATGACAGGTTTCATTTAGGGACTTTGATGTTGCATTGCAACAAAATCCCCTGGTTCGCTTTCAATTGCTGGTTGCACCGCCTAGGTCGGCCACGATGACTATCGGAAATCCGACATGACCGGCGCGCGGCGCTCAACCGACTGGGGCTTCCCTCGCTGGCGGGGTTATGGTGGTAGCCGCGAAACGACCACGGTGCGGCTGTGCGATCGTCACGGGTGCGAGGATCCGGGAAACTGTCCCGCGCCCAAAAGCCCCAACACCCCCGAAAGATGGTATTTCTGCCAGCGGCATGCGGCCGAATACAACAGCAAGTGGGACTATTTCGAAGGCCTCAGCAAGGAAGAGGCGGCCGAGCGGGCGCGCACCGAGAAGCGCGATAACGACGGATACGCAGAATCCGCGCACTATGGATGGTCGGGCAGCGGCGACGGCAGCCGCAGCGCTGACGAGATGCGGGCCCTCGAAATCATCGGGGTCGAAGCTGACGCGGACTTCGCAGCGATCAAGAAAGCCTGGCGCGAAAAAGCCAAACAGGTGCACCCGGATCTTAAACCCGGCGATGCCGCGGCTGCGGCCGAATTCCAGAAGCTGCAACTGGCCTACGACATCCTTCGTCAGGCCGAAGAAAGGCGCGAGTGGAAGGGCTGACGGCGAAGGGCTCCAGCCGCCATCCCGGACACGGCGACGCGGTCGCCGCACGTTTCCGGAAAGGCGGGGAGCCGCCCGCTCAGACCGCGTCGAGGGCCTGAGCGAAGTCGGCAATCAGATCTTCGGGATCCTCGATGCCGATACTGATCCGCACCAGGTTGTCCGCGATGCCGAGTGCGGTCTTGCGCTCGTCCGGAACCGACAGGTGCGTCATCGAGGCGGGGTGGCTGGCAAGCGTCTCGGTCCCGCCCAGGCTGACGGCGAGTTTCGCGATCGTCAGCGCGTCCAGGAAACGGAAACACTCCGCCTCGCCGCCCCGGATGAACACCGAGAAAGTGCTGCCCGCGCCCATGCAATGGCGATCGAAGATGTCCTGCTGGCGGGGATCGTCGATCATGCCGAGGTAACCGAGCTTTTCCACCTTGGGGTGCCCGGCAAGGAAAGCGCAGACCTTGGCTGCGTTCTGTCCCGCTCGGTCCATCCTGAGTTCTACGGTCTCCAGGCTGCGCAGGAGCATCCAGGCGGTGTTGGGATCGGCGATGCCGCCCATCGTATTGCGCAACATGCGCACCGGGGTGAGCCATTTCTTGGCCCCCGATACGCTGCCGGCCACGAGATCCGAATGACCGCCGACGTACTTCGTCAGCGAGTAGACCACGATGTCGGCCCCGTGATCGAGCGGACGGGACCACAGCGGCCCCAGGAACGTGTTGTCGATCGCGATGGGGCAGTCGGTGCCCAGCGCCGCGTCGCGCGCGTCGCGCACGGCCTCGACATCGACCAGCGCATTGGTCGGGTTGGCCGGGCTTTCGAGGTAAACCATCGCCACCTTGCCGCCCTGGCTGTCCGCCAGCGCCTTGGCCTTGGCCATGACGGCGTCCAGTTCGGCGCGGTCGGCACCCGCGGGGAAATCGACATAGGTCACGCCGAACCGGCTCATGTGCTTTGCCACGAACCCTTCACTGGCGGCATAGAGAGGCCCCGAATGCACGATGACATCGCCCGCGGAGCAGAACGTCAGCAGCAGCACACAGATGGCGGTCATGCCGCTTGAGAAGCACAGCGTCTCCTCCGCGCCATCCCAGATCGACAGGCGCGCCTCGAGGATCTCCTGGTTGGGTCCGTTGAAGCGGGAATAGACCAGCCCTTCCGCGCCGCCGGGTCGCTTGCCGGTGATGCCTTCGAAGTGGCGCTTGCCAGCGGCGGCGTTCTCGAACGCAAAGGTGCTAGTGAGGAAGATCGGCGGCTTCAGGCTGCCTTCGGACAGCGCGGGATCGAATCCCGCACCCATCATCAAGGTGGAAGGCTTCAGTTCGTGGTCGCCGATGCGGGTGACGGCCGCCTTGGGCTTGCGAGTGGGGGTAGGGTCGGACATGCGATGCTTCCTCAGGACCAACGCTCCCAGGGAGGCGGGAGCACGAGAATGAGGGGCCGGGGCGCTCGCGTCCTAACCTCCGCAGGACGCATCTCCGCCGGCTCGACGGTCGCGCGAGCGATTACGGTGCGGCGGCGATGATTTCAACCGCAACCATCGGCCGCTGGCGCTCAAGCCCCCAGCGCAGCCACGCCCCACACCGCGCCGATCAGCAGGAACACACCAGCGACATCCAGCGCCGCGCCCGCGGCCAGCATACGCGGCAGGGCGATCCGTCCCGTCGCCCAGGCGATCGCATTGGGCCCCGTGCCGGCGGGCAGCATGAAGCCCCAACTGGCTGCGAGAGCCGCCGGCAGCGCGAGAAGCACGGGATCAGCGCCGAGCGCCACCGCAAGGCTCGCCACCACCGGCATGATCGCGCTCGCGGTCGCGACGTTGCTGGCGAATTCGGTGATGGCGATCATCAGGGCGACGACCGCCAGCGCGACGATGATGAGCGGCACGCTGCTCAGCGCCAGCAGCGACTGGCCGAGCCATGCCGCAAGTCCCGATTCGCTCATCCCGGCGGCCAATGCCAGTCCGCCGCCAAACATCATGATGACGCCCCATGGCGCGCGATCGGCCTCGCTCCAGGTCAGCATCGGCCGCCCGGTACCGTCGGGCAGCACGAACAGGAGCATCCCGCAGAACACCGCGATGGTCCCATCGGTCAGCGCGCCCGCAGGGACGAGCGGTTCAAGCAGCGGTTGCGTCATCCACAGTCCGAACGCGAGCATGATCAGGGGAAGCAGCCGCCGCTCCGGCACCGTCCAGCTATGGTCGGTGTGGATGGCTGCGCGGGCGCCGGTGATGTCGAACGGGTGCTCGGCTACCCGGTGCACCCGGCCGACTATCCAGGCCGCGAGCGGTGTCGCGATCAGCACCACCGGAACCCCGAACGAAGCCCATTGCGCGAACCCGATGCGCACGCCGGTCAGCTCTGCGATCAGCCCGACCGCGATGGCATTGGTCGGCGATCCCACGATCGTGCCGAGTCCGCCGATCGAGGCGGCGAAGGCGATCCCCATCGGCAGCGCCCCTGACAGGCCGGTCTGAGTGACTTCCTCCGACCCTCCGCTGGCGAGCACCGCGAGTGCCATCGGCATCATGATCAGGGCGGTCGAGGTGTTCGATATGACCATACTGAGGATGGCCGCAGCCGCCATGAACGCGAACAGCAGACGATGCTGGCTGCCGCCGTTCCCGACGACCCGCAAAAGACCTTGCGCAAGCCGTGCGTGCAGCCCGGTGCGTTCGATGGCGAGCGCGATGAACGCGCCGCCCAGGATGAGAAACAGGATCGGGGAATAATACTGGCTGGCGGTCTCGTTCGCGCTCATCACCCCGGCCATCGGCAGCACCAGGAATGGCAGCAGCGCGGTGGCGGTGAGCGGCAGCGCCTCGGTCATCCACCAGGCGGCCATCCACACGACAAGGCCTGCGACCAGCCATGCCTCGGCCGGCATACCTGCGGGCGGCGGCAGCAACAGGGTGAGCACGAATGCCAGCACCCCGGTGACGAGGCCGATCCGTCGTGCTGTCATCGGTCTTGCCCCTCCATGCCCGGGGCTGTTTTATCGCAACGGCCCGGCAGGGCAACCTGCCCACCACAGGAGCATGGCGCGCTCAGACGGGGGACAGTCGCATCGACACGATCTTCCAGGCGAGCTGTTCGCGCGTCGCGCCGTCGATGTCGTTGACCCGGCGCAGGATCACGTCACCTGTCAGCGTCGCTCGACTGCCGTCGGAACGCGCGCCGGTGACCGTTGCCGGCACCGTGTAGTAGGTCGATCCTGCAGCTCCCTCCATCCGGCCGGCAGGCACCGTGACGGCAAGGTCGCGGAGCGGATGGAACAGTGCGTTGAACTGCTGTTTCGAAAGCTCTGCCTTGGCCGCATCGCCCATCAGCGCCCACGCCTGATCGAATTCGCGCAGTTCGATCCCGCGCGCCCACGCCAGGATGTTGGCCCGTGCGCCCGTTTCCGACCTCGCGGCAGCAAGGGTGAGCGTTGCAGGAGCGATGACAGGCTGACCATCGTTCTCGCCGGGAACGGCATCCGGCGAGACGGCCGGATTGGGCGGGACCGGAGAGGGCGGTGCGGGGGCAGTTTGTGCGGGCTGGGCGCCCCTTGGCGGGGGAGGCTCTTCCGCGGCGATCGGCTGCAACTCGTCAGATGGCGCGGGGTGTTTCTGCTCGCATGCGGCTAGCAGCAACGCTGCTAGGGCCACCGCGCAGCCCACGGATCTGTTCACGCCACGGCTCCCTCGGGGGCAGCGAAGCCGAACCAAGCGCAAGCCGGGTCCGGCATTCGTCAGCTTACTTCGGAGAGATCACCATGAGCATCTGGCGCCCTTCAAGGCGCGGGTATGCTTCGACCTTGGCGATCTCGGCGGTGTCTTCCTGCACCCGTTTCAACAGGTCCATGCCGAGTTCCTGGTGTGCCATTTCACGTCCGCGGAAACGCAGGGTCATCTTGACCTTGTCGCCTTCCTCGATGAACTTTTTCACGTTGCGCATTTTCACATCGTAATCGTGATCGTCGATGTTCGGACGCATCTTGATCTCTTTGATGTCCTGCGTCTTCTGAGTCTTGCGCGCCTGGTTGGCTTTTTTCTGCGCCTCGTAACGGTGCTTGCCGACGTCGAGGAACTTCGCGACCGGCGGATCGGCGTTCGGCGAGATCTCGACCAGATTGAGGCCAATCTCGTTGGCCTGTTCCATCGCTTCGCGCGTGTACATCACGCCAAGGTTCTCACCGTTTTCGTCGATGACGCGAACCTTGTCGGACTGGATCAGATTATCAAAGCGCGGGCCGCTCTTGACGGGCGGGGCCAGCATGCGCCGGGGGGGACGAGCTATGGGGCGTTCTCCTGAAATGCCAATAAAGTGACGCCCTACTTAGGCGCGAATCGCCCGATACGGAAGAGGCTGCGCCTAGGCCGCCGCACGCCACAGGGGGAATGTGGCGAGTTTGCCACCGGCTGGCACCACCGCGTCAATCGTCCGCGCTGGCTGAAGTACCTTCACGATCTCCGGATCGGCCGCATTCATGCCTCCGGTGAGCGCGCCAAAGGCCGGCAGGATCATCCGTCCAGAGCCGCGTCCGTCCGCGCTGACGACCGCGCACGGCCGGCGAATGCGCCGCGAACGAACCGTGAGCTGCAGCCGGGGATGGTAGTGGCCCGACAGTTCGGGCCGCGTCTCGCCGGCTTTCGCGCGGTGGCGCAGAACCAGGCCGGCGATGACGAGTTCGTCCGCCATCGTGCCGCCCGCCGCTGCCTCCGCCGCGCCGCTGACCTTGTCGATATCGTGATTGCCGGTGATCCAGACCCAGTCGGTGACGCGAGTCAGCGCGGCAAGCATGCCGGCGGCGTGCGGTTCCAGCCGGGATGCCCCGCGCGCATCGTGGAAGTTATCGCCCAGCGTATAGACCCGCCGCGCGCCGGTTTCGCGGATCGCCAGCGCCAGCCGCTCCAGCGTTTCGCGGCTGTCGTAAGGGGGCAGCATCTGGCCGTGACGCGCGAAGAAGCTGGCTTTTTCCAGGTGGAGGTCGGCCACCAGCAAAGCCCGTTCCCGCGGCCAGTAGAGCGCGCGGCCCTGCGTGATCGCGAATTCTTCGTTGGCGAAGGCAAGGGTGGCGAACGAAAGGGGAACCATGCCGCGCTCTTGCCCCAGTCGATTCGGCTTGGCAAGGGTGTCGCGCATGACTGACTGGACCCCCCACACCGCCCGCGCGAAAGTCTGGTTCGAAGACTTGCGCGACCAGATCTGCGCTGCGTTCGAGGCGATCGAGCGCGAAGCCGGGTCGGACGCTTCGTTCGAGTACACGCCCTGGGCACGTGAGGAGGAGGGCAACGATTCCCCCGGTGGAGGCACGCGCGGAGTGATGAAAGGGCAGGTGTTCGAGAAGGTCGGGGTCAACGTGTCCACCGTACACGGCAACTTCGCGCCGGGTTTCGCGGCCACGATCAACGGCGCGAGCGAAGAGGATCCGGGCTTCACCGCCACCGGGATCAGCCTGGTCGCGCACATGGCCAATCCCCACGTGCCGGCGGTCCACATGAACACCCGTTTCCTGACCACCAGCAAGGCGTGGTTCGGGGGCGGGGCGGACCTGAACCCGCCGCTTCCCTATGATGACGACACGGCGGAATTTCACGCCGCGTTCCGCGCCGCGTGCGCCGGGCATAATCCCACGTACTACGACCAGTTCAAGAAGTGGGCGGACGATTACTTCTATATCCCGCATCGCGGGGTCCATCGCGGCGTGGGCGGGATTTTCTACGATCACCTCGATTGCGCGGACGACGCCGCATGGGAGCGGCACTTCGCTTTCACCCAGGATGTCGGACGGGCATTTCTCGACGTGTTCCCGCGCATCGTCCGGCGCCGTATGGGCGCTGAGTTCACCCCTCAGGAGAAGCTTCAGCAACTGGAGTGGCGTGGGCGCTACGCCGAGTTCAACCTCGTCTACGATCGCGGTACGTTGTTCGGCCTCAAGACGGGCGGCAACATCGATGCCATCCTGATGAGTCTTCCGCCCGAGGCGGTGTGGAGCTGAACCGCACTCACGTGCGATGACCACTTACTGCGCCGCCGCGCGATGACCCGCGGCTGCACCAACATAATCCGGAGAATTTCATGCGTAGTCTTGCCGCCCTCCTGCTGCTCGCATCGACCGCGGCGTGTACGACGATGACCCCCGATGCGCCTCCCCAGACCATGGTGGCGCCGGTCCTGACCAGTGCGGACGCCCGCGACACGGCGACCTATGCCCGGCCAGAAGTCGCACGGGTCACGCACGTCGATCTTGATCTCGCGCTCGACTTCGCTGCCAAGAGGGTGGGCGGCACCGCGACACTCGATCTCCTCACCGCGCCCGGCGCGACCGAGGTCGTCCTGGACGATCGCGGCTTGCAGATCAGCCGCGTCACCGATGCCGGCGGAGCGGAACTGCCGTTCACCGTAGGCCAGTCGGTCGAGGGCCGGGGCGCGCCGCTGACCATCGCCATCGGAACGGGAGCCGAGCGCCGACGCATCGCCATCCAGTACACCGCCGCCCCCGGCGCCGAGGCGCTGCAGTGGCTTGCTCCTGAGCAGACCGCGGGCAAGGCGCAGCCGTTCCTGTTCAGCCAGGGCCAGGCGATCCTCAACCGCACGTGGATCCCGACGCAGGACAGCCCCGGCATCCGCCAGACCTGGCGCGCGCGGATCACCGCGCCCAAGCCGTTGACGGTGGTGATGTCTGGCCTGAAGCAGGGCGAGACGGAAGACCTCGGTGATCGCCGCGCGTTCACCTATGCAATGGACAAGCCGGTCGCGCCGTATCTGATCGCGATCGCGGCAGGCGACATCGCGTTCCGCGAGATCGGCCCCCGCACCGGGGTGTGGGCCGAACCGGCCACCCTGGCCGCGGCGCACCACGAGACCGCCGATACCGAGAAGATGGTTGTGGCTGCGGAGAAGCTTTACGGACCGTACCGCTGGGGCCGCTACGACATGATCGTGTTGCCGCCGAGCTTCCCCTATGGCGGGATGGAAAACCCGACACTTACCTTCCTGACGCCGACCTTCATCGCCGGCGACCGCAGCCTCAACGGCCTGATCGCACACGAACTGGCGCACTCGTGGTCGGGCAACCTGGTGACCAACGCCAACTGGTCCGACAGCTGGCTGAACGAAGGCGTCACCAGCTATTTCGAAAACCGCATCATCGAGGCGCTGTACGGTCCCCGCCGCGCCAGCCAGGAAGCGGCGTTGAGCTTTGCCGAGATGGAGGGCGAGCTGGCCAAGGCCGGTCCCGACAACCCGGAGACCGCGCTGCATTTGCCCGACAGCGTCGCAGGTCCCGACGCCGGGCTGGGCGGAGTGATCTACGACAAGGGCGCGGTGTTCATGCGGACCGTCGAAACCATCGTCGGCCGCCCCCGGTTCGATGCCTGGCTGCGCCAATGGTTCGACAACCACGCGTTCCAGCCCGCCACCAGCGCGATGATTCTGGCTGACATGAAGGCCAATCTTGTCGGCAACGACCCTGCGCTGGCGCACCGCCTGATGCTCGACGAATGGATTTACCAGCCGGGCCTGCCGGCCAACGCGGTGCGGCCGAACCCCGCCGCGTTCGCCGAGGTCGATGCTGCCGCCGCGGCTTACGGCACCGGCGGCGGGGTGCCGCAAGCCGCCTGGGCAAAGTGGACCACGGCCGAGCGTCTGCGGTTCATGGCCAAGCTGCCGCGCGAGCGCACTGCGGCCCAGCTTGGCGCGCTGGACCAGGCGCTGGGCCTTTCGAACGAGGGTAACGACGAAGTCCTGTTCGCGTGGCTCCAGCTGGCTCTCGCCAATCGCTACGAACCCGCCGTCCCGCTGGCGGAGCAGTTCCTGGCCCGGGTCGGCCGCCGCAAGTTCGTCGCGCCGTTGTTCGAGACCTTGATGGGAGAGGGTGAGTGGGGCCAGCCACTGGCGCGCCGCATCTACGCCACAACGCGTCCGGGTTATCACGCTGTCACCACGGGCACGGTCGACAAGCTGGTGCTCAAGAAGGACTGAGCCAGCTTCTTTCCAGGGGGCGCCGCGTCCAGCATGCGGCCCCCATCGACGAAAAGGCTTGCTCCTGTTCGCGCATTCCTCACATCAGGGTGCGAGATGCTGCGGCAATACGAACTGGTAGAGCGGGTCAAGGAATACGACCCGGACGCCGACGAGGCGCTGCTGAACCGCGCCTATGTCTATACCGTGCAGAAGCACGGCACGCAGAAGCGCGCGAGTGGGGATCCGTACTTCAGCCATCCGGTCGAGGTGGCTGGCCTGATGACCGACCTGAAGCTCGATCAGGAAACGATCATCACCGCGCTGCTCCACGACACGGTCGAGGATACGCTGGCGACGATCGGCGACATCGAGATCAATTTCGGTAGCGAAGTCGCGCAACTGGTCGACGGCGTCACCAAGCTGTCGAAGATCGAAGCGATGCCCGAGAACGAGCGGGCGGCGGAAAACCTGCGCAAGTTCCTGCTCGCGATGAGCGAGGACATTCGCGTGCTGCTCGTGAAGCTGGGCGACCGGCTGCACAACATGCGGACGCTCCATTTCATCAAGTCGCCGGAAAAGCGCCAGCGCATCGCGCGCGAGACGATGGACATCTACGCCCCCCTCGCCGAGCGGGTGGGGATGTACGAATACGTGCGTGAGATGCAGCTTCTCGCGTTCGAACAGATCGAGCCGGAAGCCTACGCCACCATCACCGGCCGCCTGGCGCAGATCCGCAGTGCCGACGGCGGCCAGGTGGATGCCATCGCGCTGGCGATCAAGCAGGCGCTGGCCGAAGCGGGGCTGAAGGTCGAGGTATCGGGCCGCGAAAAGCACCCGTATTCGATCTGGCGCAAGATGGCCGAACGGCACGTCAATTTCGAACAAGTGACGGACATCATGGCTTTCCGGGTCATCACCGAAAGCGATGCCGATTGTTACCGCGCGCTGGGGGTGCTGCACACGACGTGGCAGTTCATTCCGGGGCGCTTCAAGGACTATATCTCCACGCCGAAGACCAACGGCTATCGCTCGCTGCACACCAGCCTCATCTATGAAAACTCGATGCGGGTGGAAGTCCAGGTGCGCACCCGCGCGATGCACCGGACCAACGAATTCGGCCTGGCCGCGCACTGGGCGTACAAGCAGGGCGACAAGCCCGATGGCCAGGTCGGCTGGTTGCGCGATCTGATCGAGATCGTCGATGCCAGCCACGATGCCGAGGAACTGCTCGAGCATACGCGGATGGCGATCTACCAGGACCGCATCTTCGCTTTCACCCCCAAGGGCGCGTTGTTCCAGCTGCCAAAGGGCGCGACGCCGGTCGATTTCGCGTTCGCGGTGCACACCGATCTTGGCGCGCAGACCGTGGGCGCCAAGATCAACGGGCGGCACATGCCGCTGCGCACGGTGCTCAACAACGGTGACGTGGTGGAGATCATCAAGGGCAAGGCGGCCGAACCGCAGTTGTCGTGGCTCAGCTTTGTCACCACCGGCAAGGCGCGCGCATCGATCCGCCGGGCGGTACGGTTGAAGGAGCGTGACGAGGTCGCCGCGCTGGGCCGCAAGCTGTTCGACGAGATCGCCGCGCGGCTGCCGGTCAAGATCGGCAAGAAGGCGCTGCGCGAAGCGGTCAAACGGCTGGATCTCGAGGATGAGGACGAGCTGATGTACATCATCGGCGCCAACAAGTTGCCCGACCGCGAGGTTATGGAAGCGCTGGTGCCCGGCAGCACCATCGGCGTCGAACTGCAGGAACCATGGCCGCGGCAGGAACGGGCCATCTCGATCCGCGGGCTCACGCCCGGGGTCGGGTTCAGCCTGGCCGAATGCTGCCACCCGGTGCCGGGCGATCGGATCGTCGGCTTGCGCAAGTCGGGCGAACCGGTGGAGGTCCACACGATCGATTGCCTGGAACTTGCCAGCGGGATCGACGCCGACTGGATCGACCTGTCGTGGGGCAAACGCAGCCACGGCGCGGTGGGGCGCGTGCGGGCGACGCTGTATGACCGTCCGGGCACGCTGGCCGAGATGGCGGGCCTGTACGCGCAGAACCACGCCAATGTCGTCGCGCTGGAGCAGACCCAAACCGACCCCCCGTTCACCACCTACGAGGTTGAACTCGACGTGCAGGACCTGGCGCACCTGACACGGATCGTTAGCGCGCTGCGCGCCAGCGACGCCGTGGCGCAGGCTGAGCGAATTTGAGGTGATCGTCGGCCTCGATCACGTTCAACTCGCGATGCCGGCGGACGGGGACGACGCGGCGCGGCGGTTCTATGGCGAAGTGCTTGGCCTGGTTGAGCGGCCCAAGCCGACCGATCTTGCCGCCAGAGGCGGGTGCTGGTTCCATACGCCCGGGGTCGAGCTTCACCTGGGAGTGGACGAGGCGTTCGTGCCGGCTCGCAAGGCACACCCGGCGCTGCTGGTCGAAGACCTCGCAGCCACGTGCGCTCATCTCGCCGCGGCCGGAGTGAACTTCGTTGAGGGTAGCCCGCTGGAAGGCTACGTCCGCGGCGACATCTGCGATCCGTTCGGCAATCGCATCGAACTGATGCAGCGTCTTGGAAGACCCGGCGGCGTGCTAGGCGGGCGATGAGCCGCCCGTTGTGGATCGCACGGCGGACCGCTGCGGTTCTCCGCCGCGAGGGCGCGGCCGGCACAATCCGCCGGATCGTCAAGCACGCGCGCATCGCGCTCGGTATCACGTCAAGCGAGGTACGCCGCTATCGTCAGGCCAAAGCGCAGGCGGATCTGCGCTTCGACACGGAGCGCGGGGTCGATACCGGCGGAACGCAGAACCTGGGCGGCCTGACCATTCCTTCGCCCAATGCGTCGCTTGGCGTGGCCCACATCGCAACCGTGCCCGGTCATTTTCATCGCGCGCTCGGCTTGCTTGACATCGACCCTAAGGGTTGCACGTTTGTCGATCTCGGCGCCGGGAAGGGCCGGGCGCTGCTGATGGCGGCGGACTACCCCTTTGCAGCGATCGTTGGCGTCGAATTTGCGCACGAACTCTACGAGATCTGCGAGCGCAACCTCGCCCGGACCGGCGACCCCCGGATCACCTGCCTGCTCCAGGATGCCGAAGCCTTCGCCTACCCGGCGACCGATCTCGTGATCTACATGAACAACCCGTTCGACGCCCCGCTGGTGGAACGGGTTGCACGCCGGCTTGAGGCCGCCTTTCGCTCGGACCCACGCACCGTCAGGCTGGTGTATACCAACCCGAACGCGGCGTGGGTGTTCGCGCATCAACCGTGGTTCAGCGTCGCATCGGACAAAGGCGCAGAGGTGTTCGGGCTGCGTGCTTAACCACTCGCGGGGGTCTGCCGGACTGGCACCGGGATATTGCATACATCCGCGCCGCCAGCCGGGGCGATGAAGAATTCGTCGCTCCGGTTCGCGCGGGCATGGGCGTACCGGGCGAAAGCGGCGCTCTGGGTGGAAAGATATTCGAAGCGCGGCTGCTCTGCCTGCGGCAGGTCGCTGGCCAGCCGGATCGAAGCGATCGGCGTGCGCTCTTCAGGAGTGGAGTAAAACCCGAGCGCCTCGGTCCCGCGCGGCAGGGTCGAGAGGTGCTCGATACCCTCGATCACCCGGCCGACGACGGCGATATTGCGATCGAGATGGCGGGGCGCATGGCCAATGACGGCGTAAAGCTCCGCGCCCGTGCCCGCGTCAGGCGACAGGTTCCGGCCGACGCCGACGGTGCCATAGCAATGAACCGGCCAGTACCGGCCCGGCTGAGTGGGCGATTGTGCCATTGGCCATCCTGCGAGAAATCCGGCCTTGGGAGCGTAGGCATCGGTATCAAGACGAAGGTCGGGCTGTGGCCGCTGCACGATCCCTGAAGCCTGACCGTCGACGACCGTCGTGCTCTCTATGGGCAAGGTATAGCCCTCTTCCAGGGTCTGGACTAACTCAACCGGCAGCTCCCGCGCCTTCGCCGCGTCTTCCGCGTCAGGGTCGCCCCATTGGACGACGTAATTGTCCTGCGCCCGCACGATCGCGAGACCGTCCCACCAGTGCGCCTTCGCCAAGGTGCGAATGTTCGCGGTCCACGGCTGGCTGAAGGGCGGGGCGATGAGCTGGATCACGATTTGGCGCGGCTTGCCACGCGCATCTGCCGCCAGCGTCATCACCAGCAGGTCGGCGGGCGCGATCGGCACCCAGTCAGCGGCGGGCGCCGCCGCCACGATCTCGCCCGGTGACAGCGCGGGGGCATCAGCCGCGCCGGCGGGGGCGGCTATCAGGGCGAAGGTGGCGAAGAGCGTTCTCATGTCCGCGGTTGTGACACGTGACCTGCTGGACGCAAAGGGTTCAGTCGGCTCCATCTTCCAGTGCGTGCATATCCTCGTCGCTCAGGCCGAAGTGGTGGCCGATCTCATGAATCACCACGTGCGAAATCAGGTGTTCGAGGTCCTCGCCTTCCGCGATCCATTCGTCGAGAATGGCGCCGCGGAACAGGCGCACCCGGTTGGGCATCTGGCCGCTCATCTCGATCGACTGTTCGGTCATGGCGATGCCTTCGAACAGTCCGGTGAGCATGAAGGGGTCTTCGATCCCCAATTGGGCGAGCGTCTCCGCGTCGGCGAACTCCTCTACGCTGAGCACGACATCGCCGACGTGCTCCGCAAACGGCGCCGGCAGCCGCGCGAGCGCTGCGCGGGCGATGCGCTCGAATTCGACCGGAGAGGGCGGAGAAGCAAAGATGCGCGTCATCGGCCCGGCCTAGCCTGCCGCGCCACGCTTGTCAGGGCCGATGCGCGCGGCTAGGGGCGCCGTTCTGTCCAGAGCATGCGGAGCGGTGGCCGAGTGGTCGAAGGCGCTCGCCTGGAAAGTGAGTATACGCCAAAAGCGTATCGAGGGTTCGAATCCCTCCCGCTCCGCCAGCTGACCATTCTGTGAGGTTCCAGAATGGTCGGAATTCACCAGAAGATCGGCGAATTTCCGCGGTTCCTTGACAGAGGTCGCTCTTTAGCGCTCATTGCCGTTCTGCCCAAGTCACCTCTCGTGTGGTGGGTCAAATGGTGGGACGAGCGATGCCGATCACGACCTTGCAGCTCAAGAATGCCAAGCCCGGTATACATGCCGATGGCAACGGACTGTACCTTCAGGTTAAGGGGCAGGGCACCAAGAGCTGGATTTTCCGCTATCAGGTGAATGGCCGCCGCCGCGAAATGGGTCTCGGATCCGCCTCCGTTCTTCCGATCGCCGTAGCACGCGCGGAGGCTGCCCGGCTGCGCGCGATGGTCGCCAACAAGGTGGATCCGCTGGAGGTTAAGAAGAGCGCAGCAATCCAGCAGCAAGAGGCTCAGGCAGCAGTGGCACGGGAGGCCGTGCTCGAGGGTAAGACCTTCCGCGTAGCGGCCACCACATACATCGCTGCTCAAGAGGCAGGATGGCGCAATCTCAAGCACCGGCAGCAATGGGAAAACACACTAAAGACGTACGCTTATCCCGTCATCGGAGATCTAGCGGTGCGTGACATCGAAGTCGGTCACGTGTTGGCTGTGCTCCAGCCAATCTGGAGTACAAAGCCGGAGACGGCGAGCAGGGTGCGCATGCGCATAGAGGCGGTGCTCAACAGCGCGAAGCTGATGGGTTGGCGGTCCGGCGAAAATCCCGCAGTCTGGCGAGGCGGGCTTGAGGCTGTCTTGCCCCGAACGTCTAAGGTGCGGCGCGTGCGCCATCATCCGGCCATGGCAGCAGCAGAAATTGGCGCTTTTATGGCCAAGCTTCGCGAGCGAGAGGGGCTAAGCGCCTGTGCTCTCGAGTTCACCATCCTCACCGCTGCACGGTCAGGAGAGGTGCGCCAGGCGCGGTGGGACGAGGTCGATCGCGAGCGTGAACTTTGGATCATCCCTGCCGAAAAGATGAAGGCTGGCCGCGAGCATCGAGTGCCGCTATCGGAAGCGGCTCTGGCGTTGCTGGACAAGGTGCCCGCAGTCGACGACTGTCCACTGATCTTTCCTGGTTTCAGGAACCGGCCATTGTCCGACATGAGCTTGTCGGCAGTACTGAAGCGTATGGGGCTGGCCGATGTGACGGTGCACGGGTTCAGGTCGACGTTTCGCGACTGGGCTGCGGAGCACACCCACCACCATCCTGAGGTCGTGGAGATGGCTCTGGCGCACGCCGTTGGGAACAAGGTCGAGGCGGCTTACCGCCGCGGAGACATGCTGGCAAAACGCCAAGCGCTTATGGAGGATTGGGCCAACTGGTGTTCCGTTTCGCTAGATCAGCCCGATCACAACCGCACCTTATAGTATGCAGTCGGCACTATGGCCGTGACCAGCAGCATCGTGAACTGAAACTCTGTGCGATCCGGGCGGCGCATTACGCCAGCTAGGCGGATTGGGGGCGCTGTAGGGAAGGGGCTATGGATTAGGCACTAGGAACACGCCTTTAAGGCAATCAAGATTCCGTACCGCGATCTGCACGTGGCTTTGGGAGTAGAAGCCGCTTTCGGGGTAGATTGGTTCCCCCTCGGTGAACATTCCGCGCACCGTGTCGAACGGCTGCTCACTCGCCTCATCATGCAAGTTCCGGATAACCGCGCAGTCAAGTTTGCGCAGCCGGCGATCCGTGTCACCTCCGCGTGCTGAGTTCGAGTTCTCAGGCATTTTTTTACCGGCAGCTTTGTACAGTTCTACCAGCGATTCATACGCGTCTCGAACCAACGCCTGTCCAGAACTTGAGAGTAGATCGAGGCAGTAACCCAAGTCTATGGCAGCTCCGACGACGGCCGGTTCCGTACCGCGTTCCGCACATCTCTCGACAGCCCATCGCCACGCTCGTTCGGGATCGGCCTCCCAGAAATATATACCAGGGCCGAGCCAATCATACGCTTTGTCGCTAGGGACTAAGAAGGTCTCACAGGCGACTACCTTGGCGGCTACGTCCGCGTCGCACCCGTGATAACCGAGTACGAACGACGCCGCTAAGCGACTCAAGCGTCAGCAGTCTCAGGCGCGAACTCGGGCACCGCATTACCGTCTGCTGTAAAGAAGCCCTTCCGGATCAGCGCTTGCATTGCGGTTTCCTGTGACCGAGCGCTGCGCTTCGTATGCACACGAATGCGCCGTGCCAAAACGGCGATTTGCTGCGCATGTGTCACAGGGAACGGCCTCCTTTTGCCGACGGTTGCATCACGTTATCGTCGAAAACAACGATTAACGTCCGCTTTGTGCCGCCGATTGATGCGGCAAATTTGCGCTAGTGACAACGCAAATTGCATCATGGCTTTTGAGGCGGCGCTTTTCTGTCGCTTTGAACCAGCTTCCCTAGCCACTCCTTAAAGCGCTGTTCGTCGTCGTCGCATTCAAACTCGCGCGCGGCTTCCTTGAACTTGTCGAGCTGGGTCTTCGGCTCCATCAATGTATGAGCTCCGCGATTCGCGAGAGGTTGTTGCGCTCGCGAAAGCCGACCGTCTTACTCACATCGCGCAACAGCGCGAGGTCGGCGCTGGTGATGTTGCGGCGCGTGTCGTCGATTATCGCAACGCGCTGCGTCTCTGCGATCATCGGAGTGTGCATGATGTCATACAGCGCGCGGAACTTGCGCGTGACTGACTGATGGTTCGAGACTGCTTCGACGTATGCCACCGGTTTCGTTTGGCGCTCGTCGAGGATGGTCGCCGACACTTGATACCGAGAGCCAGACTTAGCGGTCACCTCGTCGTTCTCTCGGATGCGATTAGAGCCAATCGTCTCCGCCAAGGTCTCAATCACCTGTTGGCGGAAATCGAACATTGGCCGCACTTCAGACTGCAAATGATAGTCGGCAACGAAGCGCGATGCACAGCCGACGATCGCCGCGGTCGCCGCCACATCGTCCACTGAGCACTGCTTGGACACGCGCGCCTGTGCAATATTACAGCCGTACGCGGACACGCCCCGTCGCAGATCGTCTTCTAGTTTTGCCGACATTGGATGACCGCCGGCTTCAAGGGCCATCGCGCCATTGCCGCCGTCATGAACGTAGAAGCGACTACCGTCTTCGTGCTGCACGGTGACGATCACCGTCTCGCCGTTGCCGTAAACCTGCGCCAGAGCGATCTCGAAGCCAAACGTCGTCGGCTCCACAACCGTGAGGTCGCAGAGTTCTCGCTTCAGTTCCTGTGGCGTCGGCCTGGTCATAGCAGCACTATCTGCTCAGGCTCATAAGGCGGCTTCCTATACCGGCCCTTAAACTCAATATGTGCGCGCGTAAGAAACGCATCGAACCAGTCGCGATGTACCATGGTGCGATCATCGGGTTCAGCCTCGCCATCGAACCCGTGCCAGTGGGTTACCCCAACCGAGCCGAGGGTCTTCTTGTTCGTATGCAGCCTTCTAGGCTCTAAGTCTAGTCTCAATAGCTGATACTCGCCGAACTTCAGCGCGAAACTCGCCTTCTGAGGCAGCTTTCTCTTTTGCGCCGTTAAGTGGAGACGTAGTAATGAACGGGGTTCACTTGGGCAAATAACTCGGAAGCTACAAGACGATTAGTCAGCGCGATTAACCGATGTCCAGCCCATTCTGCCTTGAATCGTCTTTGGCGCGGCTAATAACTCCGCGCAAAGCGACTCAATGTCTATGGCAGACAACTGACCACGCAAAACCCGTGACTCTCCCCTGAAGCGAGGGAACGTACACGAGCAGAATTGAGTGGCGATACCCCTTAGCGCCAGCGCCTATTCCGACGCGGTTTTAGACCGGCTAGCCAAAGCTGTTCGGGCTGCCTAGCCGTCTTTACGAGGCCCCCCATAAGTCAGGCGCTTGCCGATGATGCCGCGAAGCGCTTCCCCGCCGCGCCGGCGATCGTCAAAACCGTCCGCGGTGCGCGTGTTGTAGCGGAACTCGAACGCGGCAAGGTAACGGTGCAGGTGGTGTTCGGCGCAATGCTGATACGCGCCGCGCATACCGCGCCTGAAGATCGAGAATGCGCCTTCGACCGGGTTGGTGTGGATGGTGCGATCTTCGAGGTTCACATAGTCGAAGGCGGCGTGGACGCTAGTGCCGTGCTCGGCGAGGTCGCGACCGATCTTGCGGTACATCTTGGCTTCGTCGGTCACGAGGCGCTTCACAAGTGAGCAGATCATCGAAATCCGCACTCGCCCTTGACTTGAAGTTTAATCAATAACTTCAAGTAGAGATGCGGGATTGAAGTGAATGCTTAGAGTTTACCGACATCGTTCGTGCCAATACGCTTACAGCCATACCAACACGCTCACGCGCTAGCGAGGTCAATATGGCTCAAACTCGTTTTTTACGCCGTCCCGCGGTTCTTCAGAAGCTGGGGATTTCACGAACGCACCTCTACGAGCTTGAGCGCGCTGGTGACTTTCCGGCGCATTTCATGCTCTCGCCCCGGTGCGCTGTATGGGAGGAAGCAGCGGTCGACGGCTGGATGGAAGAGCGAGCTTCGCGCAAGCGGCGCCAAAGTTAGCTCGTGGCTCCGGAAAACTCAGAGAGCCCGCCAGCGCACTGTCCTGATCCTCAACTGCTTACGGTTACAGTCTTCACGGTTCCGGCCGGGAGACCTTTCGGGAAGATCCGAGGGCTCAAGGCTGATGGCTCCCTGCGCAAGGACCAGCAGATGTCGGTGCATGGCAGCATCTGCCAGCAACGGTCTTTCCCGAGCCTGCGCTGCTATGCGGAAGGGACCTGCGCGATGTCCTCGGAACAGGCGCTAGCCTTCGGTCTTTGCGGGCATGAGCGAGCTGACGTTGTCTCCAAAAAATATCTTGCCGAGAGTTCAAATTCGAAGCCGGTGGTAGCGCGAACACGGGACTGCTTCAGCTATGCCAAGGCTCCTGGCATCATGATGCTCGATTACGACCTGGAAGATGGCGACGCTGTCCTCGGGGAGGACGAACTCGTCGAAGTACTGCGGGCCGCTGTTCCAGAGCTCCCTTTCGTGCCGATCGCACTCAAGCCGTCATCGTCTTCTTGCCTGGTAGCACCGGATGGCAGGCAATTGACAGACCTTGGTCGAAGCCACGCCTTTCTGCCTGTCAGGGATGCTCAGCGGATTCCTGAATTTGCCAAGATCATCGATCAACGGCTGTGGCTCGCCGGGTGGGGCAACATCAGGATCAGGGCTGATGGCAAGTGCGATCCGGTGACGTTGTTTGACCAAGCAGTCTTCAAGCCGGAGCACCTCTGCTTCGTTCGTGCGTGCTGCCAAGATGGCGTGCGCCAGGAATTTCCAGGTTTTACTTACTTCCCCGGCGCAGCCGATGAGATGCTCGAACGCGAGACGTGGCTAGAGGATCTTAAGCCGCTCTCAGGAGAGGAGTGCGCTGAAGTTGATCAGCTTATCGCTGAGGCGCGGGCGCTCACTGCGCCCGAAGCACAGCGGCGTCGAGCAGAGTGGGCCGAGGTACACGTCCGCCGGTGCGAGGCCCGCGCCCCGATCGCGCCCGATGAACGGGACGCATTGCTGCAGTCATTCGTGCAAACCGAAGAACAGGTTCTTCCGGCAGAGTTGATCCTGTATCCAGAGGAGGGCGGATCGGTCACAGTTCGAGAAGTGCTAGCGGACAGAGCAACCTGGCACAGCAAGCGCTTCGCAGATCCGTTTGACCCCGACTACCGTGGCGATCGCCGGATCGCGACCGCTTATCTTGACCATGGTGAGCCATGCATTCGAAGCCACGCTCACGGGGGCCAAACCTACCAATTTCGGAGCGAGCAGGCGCGCATGGAGGAGTCTATTCGAGACTTCGCAGACCTGACTGTGCGTCGCCGGTTCGAAGCTGTCCCGGCTGGTCAATGGATTGCCGGAAAGCGAACTGAATGGCTGGTCAAAGGCGTCTTGCCGCTGGCGACCGTTGGCTTGGTCTACGGACCGCCAGCGTGCGGGAAAACCTTCTGGGTGCTCGATCTTGCCGCCTCAGTCGCGCTCGGAGTTCCCTGGAACACTATCGAGTGCGGGCAGGGGTCAGTTGTGTACATCTGTGCAGAGGGAGCGTCTGGCTTTCGCAACCGCATCCACGCGTACATGGAATACCATGGGGCCGACTTTGGCGAGCATCTCAGAGTTATTGGTGATCAGCCGGACCTTCTGACCAGGGAGGATCCAGAGAACCTTATTCGAGAACTCGATCTAGTCAGTCCGACACTAGTGATCATCGACACGCTGGCACAGGTTATACCTGGCGGTGATGAGAATTCTGCCGAGGCCATGGGCGAGGCACTCAAGGTCTGCCGCGACATCCACGCCCGTACCGGAGCGATGGTGCTACTAGTGCACCACACTGGAAAGGACAGTGAAAAGGGGCCCCGCGGGTGGTCTGGACTACGCGGTGCTGTCGACGTGGAACTCAGTGTAGCGAGGTTCCTAGGCGGCAACAGAGCCCAGATTACCAAGATGAAGGACGGGGCGGAGGGGTCAGTGTATCCCTTCAAGCTCCATACGGTTCGCTTGTCGAAGGTGGACGCTGAAGAGACCGCAAGTAGCTGTATCGTTGTGCATGGGGGCGCTGACGCTCGGGAGGTCTCACAAGCCCAGCCGACGGGCAAGGTGCAGAAGAGGGTCATGTCGACCGTGATCGACCTCTCGGGGATGGCCGACGGTGTCCCGATCGAAAGCTTGCTCGACCGAGTAGTTGAGGAAACCATCTACTTCGCAGGCCCCGATCCCGAGCGACCGAAGCGAGATCAACGGCGTTCACACGCCGAGCGAGCGTTGAAGCAACTCATCGAAGACGGCTTCCTCTTTCGCCATGGTGATATTATTTTCGCTCACGATCCAGATGATCCAAATGTTTCAAACGTGCTGTTTGAAGCGGTTGAAGCAACCGTGCCAAGTCCGGCGTAATCTGCTTCATCTGCTTCACTCCCCTTTAGGGGGTGAAGCAGATGAAGCACGACGGTAGGCCAGCCCAAATGAAGTTCGCGCATGCCAATATGTCGCGGCGCGTCTGAGACAAGTAATTGAACCGGCAGCTTAGGATAGGCACGCTTTTGGCATTGGGTTACAATCTAGGTCATGGAGAATGACTTGCTCCCTGCGCCCCGTGGTCGCCCGATACGCCCGTATGATCCGCTCCTCGCGAGCGAGGTCTGTGAGGCGCGCGCTATGTCGGATCACGGCCTTTGCAAAACCCTCGCTGCGAGGCCAGATCTGCCGTCTTGGTCGACAGTGACACGCTGGATGCGCGAAGTGCCTGCCTTTGATGAGGCGATGACGCGCGCGCGAGACCTTTGGCTGGAGCGGAAGGCAGACGGTTTGTGTGATCTGGCTGGCGAGGCGAGGGCAGCCTCTACCAGTCACGAAGTCCAAGCAATCAAGCTAGCGGTAGATACTCGCAAATGGATGCTCTCGAAGCTGATGGCCCCAGTGTACGGTGACCGGCTGGATGTCACCTCGAAGGGAGGGGCGCTCCCGGCACCCAGCCACCAAGTCGATGCTCGGGTGCAGTCAATAGTGATGCAGGCGGCTATGCGGATGGCAGCCAAAAGCGGGGACCTCGTTCTGCCTCCGTCAGCGGCAGATTTACTCGATTAGTGGTGGGCGGAGTGGGGGGTGACGCCGCTGTCTGGCTGCTAATTGGCACAATGTCGTGAGTTTCGGCGGACAGTGGCTCCGCCATACGGGGAGGGGTACCTCGGGCACCCGCCCCCGGGTCTCCGCCCTCTGAATGGTCGCCTAGAGATCTGGCCTGAAAAATCGAATCTTCAGTTGATTGCTTTAGCCGATGGTTGCTTCAGCCTGTGGTCCGCTTCTCGGCCGGCAGCGGACATGCAGCTTCGGGCGAATGAGGACCTCGGGGTGGAGCGGACGCAGCGCACCTACTTCTGGAGCAAGTCTCCTTTAGATCATATTCAGGCAAAAGCCGGGTTGGCGTGATGGTCCGAAAATAGACCAGGATCTCGGTCGAAAGACGAAGCTGGATCTTGTCCTCGCGATCCGTTTGCCAGTTTTCCGGGTTAATGCCCAAACCGTCCCAGCCGCGCCAATACGTATGCTGCTGGCCCCAACGCTTAGACCAGTCGGTTGAAGGCAGCGAGCGAAGATCGACCCCAGCGCTCACCGGGGATCTCTCCTAAGAAATGGCCGAACGAGCCGAGCTTGTTACCCGGGCTCTGCGGCACCAACGGCGGCTGACTGGCGGCCTCGGCACCTGTGAAGCTGGTTGCAATCGCCGCATGAAAGCTCCCCTCAGTCCAGGCGAACTGCACGTTAACATAATTGGCATCAAGCCGTCTGTTCATCTCCCTGCCTAACCAAGTCGCTGCATCGGGCACTTGAGCTTCAACTGGCGGGTCTCCGAGAAGATGCATGTCATGAGCCCAGATGGCGACTCGTCGGTCGCGCGCGAGGCGCATGAGATTGTCAGCCATCATCCGGTCGCGCCTGGCCCAGTATTCGGGAGGAGCCTTCTTCGGAGCGGCGCCGCCCACTTCCAAATCGTAGACTTCAGTCCTTGCGTCGCCGTTTGCGTGGCATAGTTGGCTTCTTCATAGCCCGGCTCGTTGCCCTATGCATCCGCGTTGCTTGCCAGCAAGGCTTCGAGTGCAGATGCCGCGGCTACTGCGCGAGCATACTTGCGCTGGTCAGCAGCGACGATCCACGGGTACAGTTTAACCGCTTTTGAGGCAGAAAGCAGGTCTTAGAAACCCTCTCGAATGGCGGCAGACTTCGCGGGCGCTCTCGGCGTTACGAAAGCAAGTGCCGTTTCGGCATCAGCGCTGCTGTCTTGTAGATCAACTCCGATGATCTCGATCGGCTTGCCGCCGGCGAGCGCCAGGCACGTAGCCAAGTAATCAGGTCGACAAACTCCTCCGTCCGCCAAATGCGAAAGAAGCTGGGCGAACGCACAAGCGCTACCGGGTCTCCAACTCCGCGTCGGACGTAGCCATCCAGCGCCACCTCCACCGCTCGGTTCGCTTCAAGCGCGATTACGTCGATCCGACCCCCTCGCACGAGTTGCTTTATGAGAGCGGCTTTGAAGGTAAGGTCTTCATGCGATCCATGCGTGGCCTCACCGATGCCAATGACGCGCGCCCCTTCGAGCCCTGTGGTGATCGCGGCCAGCTCGCTTGGCTCGGGAGAGTTCGACGAGAATGCCTGCAGATTGATGGCAATCCACCGCCTCGCCGCCTCTTCATCGGCATCGACTTGTGCGGTGGCAGGAGCGGTCCCGTCGGCAGAACCGGCAAAGGCCGGTGTCACCGAAGTGGCCACCGCGGCAACGACGAAAGCAGCCCATACCCGCATCTCTTCCCCCTGAAAGTTAACGCACCATGCTCGAATGGCGAACGCACGTGCATCACGCAAGATGGCTCGCGACGCGCTTTCTAGACTAGGCTACGCAACCTCCCGCAGTGAGCTTGAGCGGACGACAGACGATCGGCAGCCCGGTGTCGGGCTGCCCCCTATCCAGGCGACTGAGATGACCCACCATACAAGGTGACGGCATCCAGCATCGCTCGGGCGGGAATTCGTCTGAACTTGGGCCGGTAGCGGAATGGCCGCTATTGGTGGCCGCAGCGCCGTAAGCGGCCATTCCGCAAGCGACCTTAGGCGGACGTCATTGGCTGACGCGATTACGCCGCGGGGGGAGGGAAGACCCCTAGCTGTGCAAGCATGCCCAGAGCATCGTTCTCATTCCAGCCTTCAACTATGCGGCCCTCGACAATACGCTCGATGCTCATGCCACTGACGACCACAGAGCGTTCAGTAGGAGGGATGCCATTCAATGTCCCCAAATGCGTGCCACGCATCGTCAATCTTGCAGCGACAAGTTCACCTTCTCCAATGATGTCGTCCACCGTGAAGGAAGCGTCAGGAAATGCGGAACGAAAGCCGCGGAACCATCCTGCCCATCCCTCCCGATCGATCGCCGCGGCCGAGCCGGATATGTGACCTCGGTAATCGGGGGCTAGAAATTCATCCCGCAGGTCAAGATTGCCGGTGCTCCAAACCTCCGTGAAGAATCTACGCACAAATGTTTTATTGCTGTCCGACTTGTCTTGAGTTGTCGCCATTGCTCCCGACGCTGCCGCGAGCGCGATGATCGGCGACGCGCAAACTAGAGTTCTTCGGTCAAGCATACTGCCTCCTCATCGCGATCTTCTGACCACCACAGTTCTCAGCTGCGTCTGCCGACTGGCGGCTCGTCGTGCTTCCAAGTCTACACCTTTTTGCTGCTAATCTTCAACATCCCCTTTTGGCAGCCCAGTGTTCATAGAAATGGAAATGGCATGTTACCCGCGTGGTGTCGGCTAACCACCCATTTGCGGACGTTGACGACCGGCGCTGCTGTGTCTGAAAGCGGACGGTCGGCTTTCACCGCTCGCTGACGAAAAGCTGCACGTCAGCAAACGACCCCATTGCGGTCGCCAGTATGCCCCTCTTAGCCTTAAGTGGTGCGGCTTGAGATGAACCAAAAACCTTCAAGAGCGCGCTTCACAGTTCCAAGCTCCCGGCCGTCCTCCGAGATGCGGATGGGACACTCCGCCGGAGCAAGGTGTTGCGACTCAACGAGTGCAAAGGCTGCATCGCGTGCTTCAAACTCGGCGAGACGTGGAATCGTCCATCGCTGCCAAAGTGGGCTATTCTGTAGGTGTGAGCTTGTCGCTTTTGGTTAACCAAGGTGTTCTCCTCTCCCGGCCCGGAGTAGTCGTAGGCAGCGCAAGGAGAGGCTGCGATTAAGAATGATATAATGGATCTCAGAGAGTTCGAGTCGACCCTCTCGGTTCACCACGGGCCATTTCCAGGGAACGTTTATCAAAACGCGAATGTGATCATCCGCGAGTCCCATCTAAAATATTTGCGCTGTTAGCTTAGGTTATGGCGGCGGCGACCCGACTCCGTCATTAACCAATTCAAGGGCCCCGTCCCCTAATGCCCCCTCCCGGCATGCGGCCCTTTCACTCAGCCCCGCTACGGCGGGGCTCTCTTTGGCGGCCGGGAAGGTGACCTATCGGAGGCAATCCGCATGGATCTTTACAAAGAGATCGCCGAGAAATTCGATCTGGTGGCAGACGGATACTGGGTCCGGGGATTGAGCTTTGAACAAGCGCGCGAGAGAGCGACCCAGGCTTTAGCCGATAAGTCCGCCCACGAACCGCAGCGTGTAATAACCCAGCGTCGCTAGGCCCGCGAGATAATGGCAACGCGCTCAGAAAAATGCGAAGTTCGGCAATCAGGAAGCGTCCAAAACGAAAGTCACGCCGGCCGTTTCGATGAGTTAACCCATGACGTGCTGTCTCAGATAACACCGAAGGCACGCCAATCTCTTCTCCTTCTGACCGAATCTGGCGATTTTCGCCGACTTCGCGACATCGAGGAGGAGGTTATTCGCGCGGCGATCATTCACCACGCAGGTTGTGTGTCAGAGGCGTCGCGTAGTCTGTGCATCGGCCGTTCGACGCTTTATCGTAGGATGGCCTACCTCGGTATTCATCGGAAAGATTGAAGGCCGGTAGCTGCCAAGACTCGCGGCGAGAACTGGGCGAATACAATGCAAACTGGACGGAGGGCCTATTTTCCGCATACCACCCAATTGCGGTCGCGCCGAGTCCAGCGGAGGCTGCCTGAAAGCCGACACGCGGCTTTGGCCCTTTCCTCGCTAGGACCTGCCATTGAGCAGACGGACCAGCATCTGACCGTCAGCTCTGTTTCTCCATTGGCCATTCCGGCCGCGGAGAAATGTCATGGGCTACTCTCAATACGATTCTTCGATGCAATCACGAGTACCTTGGAACGCCGACAAGACCGTGGGGACCAAGCGACCACTGACGCAGAAGCAGATTTGGGCAATCCGCTTTTTCCTGGATCGCGAAGGCCGGCTGCGGGACCGCGCCCTGTTTGACCTTGCCATCGACAGCAAGCTTCGCGGGTGTGACCTCGTGAAGATCAGGATCGCCGATCTCGTTTCGGGCGATGCGGTGCGTACCCGAGCGATGGTGATCCAGCAAAAGACGGGACGACCCGTGCAGTTTGAACTCACCAGCGATGTGCGTGCCAGCCTCTTCGCGTGGCTCGAGCGACGAGGCGGTTCGTTGGATCAGCATGTATTCCCCAGCCGCATCAATCGCACGCATCACATGAGCACAAGACAATATGCCCGGCTGGTCGATGAGTGGGTTACCGCAATCGGCCTCCGCCGCGCCGAGTATGGCACGCACTCGCTGCGCCGGACCAAAGCTTCAATGATCTACAAGGCGACTGGCAATCTACGCGCAGTCCAGATCCTGCTGGGACATACCAAGATCGAGAACACGGTGCGCTATCTTGGCGTCGACATCGAAGACGCACTTACGCTCGCCGAGCACACTGATATCTGAAGTTGGAGTGGCCATCCCGCGCCAAGGGATGGCTGCTTCGCTAGCGACACGGCGGAGCCGGGGGTGTCCGCATGTGGGTGGAATGCAGACATCGAGCGGATGATCACACGGCCGGCCGTTTCTGGGCCGGTAGCGGACTGGCAGCTTGAAGGGTGCGGCGCGCCAAAGCAGCCGTCCAGGGACTTCCAGCACGGATTGGCCGTCTTAGCAGACACCTTTTTCGTCAAGTCAGTCGGTCGAACGAGTGACTTTTCGCCCGCTACATCCAAGCCCTCGACAAGACGCGCCTCTGCCTTACAAATGGCATCCAAGAGCGCTTATTCTCCGAATGGATAAGTATCGGGCATCCCGCGATGATGCTCGGGGCCCAGCGGCGTCACTGCGCGTGTCTCATCCAGCCACGCGAAAGCGTCGAACTGTTCGGCCAACACCGCTTGGCTGTAATGGCTCCAGAGTTCGGTCTCGGGACGGTAGATGACGCCGATAAACCGCTCCAGCATGGGCTCGCATAGCCGTCGACGGAGTGCGGGATGGCGGTCGGGCGCGAGATCTAGGAGGAAGCGATCCTTGCCGCTGTCGTGAAACTGCCGCTCGTAGCTGTCGCGCCGCGAGGGGTTCACCTGCTTGACTTCCATGTCGCCGTCCCAGTCGGTCGCGGCCGCCACGGTGCCGCGGTGCGTGCCGAAGCCGATCAGCGCCGCGGCGCTGTCCGAGCGTTCGCGTGCCAGCTGGCCGATATTGAGCTCGCCGCGGCTTTTCCCCATGTCGGTGGCGCGCGCGTCGCCGATATGGCTGTTGTGCGCCCAAACCACCGCCTTGGCGGTTGGACCCTTGGCTGCAAGGAGATGTTCGAGGGTTTCGAACATGTGCGTGTCGCGCAGGTTCCAACTCTCCGCGCCGCCGTAATACATGATCCGGTAGTACCGCTCGGCGGCAGCGACCAGACGCGCATTCTGCGCTGCGTCCAGGAAATCATCGCCTGCACCCGCGGAATAATCGAGCCGACTTGCCAGCAGATCGCGGCATTGCGCGATTACTGCGGTCTCGCATTCTGCATATCCGCTCTTCAGCGCCGCCCGGCCATATGTTGCAGGATCGGTCTGCCATGGGGTCAAGCAACCGTAGCGCTCGCGGGCGACCGCGGCAGCCTCAGGATCGACGCGATCGAGATAGTCAAGCACGGCTCCGATCGATCCAGACATATTGTAGATGTCGAGGCCGTAGAAGCCGGCGCGCTCGGCAGGCGGCTTGTCCCGGTTGTGATCGTGCATCCACAAAGTGAGCGCTTGAACGTCCGTATTGCGCCACATCCAGGTCGGGAAGCGCCGGAAGGGGGCTTCGTCGCCATCGCGCATGGGGCGGTGTCTGACATAACGATCGACGCGCGCGGCATCCGGCCAGTCGGCCTCGACCGCCACGATGTTGAAGCCATGATTGGCTATGAGGTGGCGCGTGACTGCGGCCCGCGCCTGATAGAACTCGCTGGTGCCGTGGCTCGCTTCACCGAGCATGACCACGCGTCGGTCGGCGAAACGGTCGAACAGTTTGCCAAATGACGGATCGTCGAAGGCGGGCAGCTCTTCTGCGGCATCGGCGATCATCTCGGCAAGCGCGTGCCGGCCGGTTCCCCCGGGGACATGGTTACTGGCCGAGCGACTGCCGTTCTCGCGCCATCCCCCCGTGCCGATCAGAGGCACGAACCGGACCGCGCCGATATTTTGCTGTTCGAAGGTGTCGCGCGCCACCCGGCTAATCTTGCAAAGCGCTTGGCCGTCTTGGTCTCCGACCGGCATGACCAAATGGCCGCCAACCTTCAGCTGTGCCTTGAGCTCGTCGGGAATGTCCGGCCCGCCGGCGGCGACGAGGATCGCGTCGAACGGTCCGTCTGCCGGAGCGCCGCGCGTCCCGTCGCCGATGCGGATCTCGACATTGGCGTATCCGAGGGCGGCCATTCGCGCGGCGGCGAGCTTGCCGAGACCCGGGTGCCGTTCGACCGCGACGACCTGCTCCGCGATCTGGCCGAGCACCGCCGCAGCATAGCCCGAGCCTGCGCCGACTTCGAGGACAGTGTCGCCGGGCTGCACTTCGGCCGCCTCGATCATGGCGGCGACGATATACGGCTGCGAGATGGTCTGTTCGTGTTCAATCGGTAACGCCGAATCCTCGTAAGCAAACTCCTCGAGCCCCTCGCGTACGAAGCGCTCGCGCGGAACCCTGCGCATCGCCGCAAGCACATGCTCGTCGCGGATGCCGCGTCCGGCGAGATGCTCTTTGACCATGCGTTTCCGCTGCTTCGGGAAATCGGTCATGGGGCTTCTCCAGACCTGCCGGCGGCCGCGGAGGATGATAAGCGAATGGGTATTCCTAGACCGCGCAACAGCTCAAGCGTGCTGCGCGCGTCCTTGTGATGGACGAAGATGCCGCCTACTCCCTCCCACAGGTGCGCATGCTTCAGCTGGTCATCGACGAGGATGTCGCCCTCCCGCGCATGGTTGCGCTTGTCGACGGCCATGACTGTGAGGATGCGCGTTCCCGGGAAATGCTGGGCAGCCCAGCGGACTTTTTGCGGCGCAGCCCACTTGCCGCGCGGAAGGCCGGTGAGGATTACCGGGTCCAGGTGGCGAACGGCCTCGAACAGCTCCATCGCGTCAGGCATAAGCGGGAGCATGCCATAGAAGTCGGGATGCCGGCTAAGTTCACGCCAGAACGCACCGACGCCGTGCCGTTTCTCATACGCGCGTGGAGGCATGCCCAGCAGTTCGATCGCGCCCTTGTCGAAGTCGGCTAGTACGCCGTCGCAGTCGAGGAAGAGTTGCATCAGTTCAGTCGTGCTGGTGTCAGGCGTATCGGAATGGGCGGATCGATTGGCTGCCAAGCCTTTTGCGCAAGCAGGGTGTTGCTTTCGACAGGTTTGCGGCCCGCAGCCCGGTCGAGAGACCAGGTGATATGATAGACGCTACCGTCGGGCCGGTCGGTTGAACCGTCGATCGCAACGACCACCGCCTGGAGGCCCTTGCCATCGTCGGCTTCGCCGACCACCTCTGCGCGGACGTCGGGAGGCAGGCGGTCGCCGCGCTTTGCGTGAGCGTCGAGTGTCACATGGTCCGCGAAGACGTTGGGCCAGCGCGGACGGACCCGGCCCAGCAAAGCCTCTCGGTCCTGTCGGTCGAGCTTCCAGCCGATCACGGGCATGGCACGGTCTCGTCGGGAATGGCGGGTGAAACGCGTCGTGTGAGGAGGGGCGTCTGCGGCACTAGCCGTTGCCGTTCTTGCGACGCGTCTCCCAACCCTTTTTCGCAGCGGCCGAGCGTTTCTCACCGCCTTGGCTGGAGCCGCCCTTGTGACCGCCCTTGCGCGAACTTTCATGGTTCTCTTGCTTACCGCGTCCAGAGCCGGACTTGTTGCCGCCGCCGGACTCTTTGTTCACCGTCGCCCAGGCGCGCCGCTCGGCTTCCTCGTGGCTGGTCCCGCGCTTTTCGTATCCTTCCTCGATATGTTCGGCTTTCCGCTTCTGCTTGTCAGTGTAGCTCGACTTGTCACCCCGGGGCATAGATTTTCTCCTTTCGCGACCCCTCCGATCCTCAACGATGGAGCCACAGATTGGCTTCCCAAGCTAACATTGTTGCTGCGTTTTCTACGGTTTATCGAGGATCATCGGACGCCGGATTGGGCGATTTTTGACCGCACCACGGCGGACATTGGCACCGCCCGAAAGCGGGCGGTCAATTCTTCAAAGGGGTCGCTCCCACAGAGACGATGTAGCGACCAATCTGCTTCTTCCCTTCAGTGAGTTTCACCTCGGCCCCGAAAAACGGGTTCCCATGAGACACCTGATCGGCCGCTATGGTTATCGTGCTCTGCATGGCCTTTCTCCAAGCCGTGATAACGTCGGAAGCTTCAAGCTCCGCTGACTGTTCGAAATGCTCGTTGATTATTTCAATGCGGAAGGTCGTCATGGAATAACAATGCGAAATCCTCTCCTGGAGTTCCGAGCGTCAGGCGGATCGGCGCAACAATGGATGTAAGGAAGCAGGCACGTTAGGCCACGCGCCACAACATATGTTTGGGGGAATTCGGCGGGTTATGATAAGGCAGTGCTATCGCTGATCACATATGTGGGCTTTGGCGACTGAGAGTAACGTTGTGCTCCCGCCCTTCAGAAGGAGTGGGAGCCTTGGGCTCATTACCGGAAACCTTGGCCGGCATGGTCACGAAGTTCGCGAAGCGAGCCGCGCTTGACGAGACTGATCGGCAGGCACTGTTCAATCTCCCGTTTCGCGAACGGACTTGCGAGGCGGGCCTGTATTTGGTGCGGGAGGGTTCGCAGACGCAAGAATCCACCCTCATCCTCCAAGGGTTCGCGTTCCGCCACAAGCTCACCGTGGAAGGAACGCGGCAGATCGTCAGCCTGCATTTGGACGGTGATTTCGTGGACCTGGAAGGGTCGT
>NZ_SJXI01000173.1:0-1259 GCF_004337455.1 Parafrankia sp. BMG5.11
TGAGATATCGCAGATTCGGAACAACCGGTGTCGAGGTAAGCACCCAGTGCCTGGGCACGATGAACTTCGGCCGGCTGGGAAGCACCGATCCCGACGACAACGTCCGGATCATCAACCGCGCGCTGGACGGCGGAATCAACTTCATCGACACGGCCGACGTGTACTCGCACGGCGAGAGCGAGGAGATCATCGGCCGGGCGGTGAAATCCCGCCGGGACGACGTGGTGCTGGCGACCAAGTGCTTCTTCCCCATGGGCGACCGCCTCCAGCGGGGATCCTCCCGCCGATGGATCACGCAGGCCGTCGAGGGCAGCCTGCGCCGGCTGGGCACCGACCGCATCGACCTGTACCAGATGCACAAGCTCGACTGGAACACCGACCTGGAGGAGACCCTCGGCGCCCTCACCGACCTCGTCCGCCAGGGCAAGGTCCTCTACCTGGGCTCGTCGTCGTTCCCGGCGGACTGGATCGTCGAGGCCCAGTGGGCGGCGGCCCGCCGCGGCGGCGAACGGTTCGTCTGCGAACAGCCGCAGTACTCGATCTTCGCCCGGTCGATCGAACAGGACGTCCTGCCCGCGTGCCGGCGGCACCGGATGGCGGTCATCCCCTGGAGCCCGCTCGCCGGCGGCTGGCTGACCGGCAAGTACCAGCGCGGCCAGGAGCCGCCGGCCGGCTCACGCTACGACCCGACCAGCCCGTTCATGCAGGGAACGGTCAGCTCGGCCGAAGACCGCTCCTCGCCCGCCCGGTTCGACGCCGTGGACGCCCTGCGCGGCGTCGCCGACCAGGCGGGCATCACCCTGACCGAGCTGGCCATGGCGTTCGTCTCCAGCCATCCCGCCATCACCTCGACGATCATCGGGCCGCGCACCATGAAGCACCTTGAGGACGCGCTGAACGCCGCCGACGTCGACCTCGACGCGGACGCGCTCGACGCCATCGACAAGATCGTGCCGCCCGGCACCGACATGCCCGGGATCGACCACTTCACCCAGCACCCGGCCCTCCTGCCCGCCGCCCGCCGACGTCCGTGAAGGCCGTACGCCCCAAAGCGGGCGAGATCACCGTCGTCGACCTCGACGAGCCACCGGGAGCCGGGGACGAGGTCATCCGGATCGCGGCAGCGAGCATCTGCAGCTCGGACCTGATGTACATGCGGTTCGGGCTGGAACGGGTCATCGGACATGAGCTGGCCGGCGTCCGCGCGGACGGAACCGGGGCCGTCGTGGAGGCGCTCTACGGGTGCATGGAATGCGACC
>NZ_SJXI01000174.1:0-2119 GCF_004337455.1 Parafrankia sp. BMG5.11
CTGCGCTACCTCGGCTACGCCAGCCAGTGGGGCTTCTCGATCTGGCGGGCCAGCCACGACGACTACGCCGACTCCGTCCTGGCCGACGGCTCACCGACCGGAACCGCCGAAGCCGCACTCGACCTCGCCGCCGGCCTCTACCTACCCGCCACCACCCATCACCGACGAACTAACGGCGACGACCACTAGCTCCCCAACCCCGACCGCCCATTTCTCGAAATCACCCGGCCCGAACGGTAGACGGTAATTACTGGCAAGTAGATCGTCGGCCAGTGCGGCCACGAGAGGAACTGTAAGTAACCCAATCCTGATCGCCTCGCATAGAAGGGCAAGCGTCGGCCGTAGTCGAATACCACTGTTCTCCGCAGCGCGTCGAGCGGCACCGTCGTCAACCACCGCCACACCGCCTAGCGTGACGGCAAGCGCAAGCACAGCCGCCTCCCCACGGTTGCGGTAGCCCCTGACGAGGAACTCGGCGAAGCGGGCGAATTCGACGATCTCCCTTTCGGTCCGGAGCTCTCGGTGCTGGATCCATGGCGCATCCAGCACCGCCCGAATCCGCCCATCGTGGGTGGCGCCTACCCGCAGCTCATCCACGACCACATCAGGTATAACTGCGGTCCGCGCTCCGACGACCGCTTTCAGAACTCCGAGCCAGCCTTGCTTAGCGATATGGCTCAGCGGCCCAGTATCGAAAACCAGGACTTCGTCGATATCCATGCGACTACGACACGAACTTCCATATCGCGCTCTCCGGAAGTGTCTCCAGCACGGGTAGATCACTTTCCTCAAACGTGTCGAAGAGGAGATCGAGCGCCCGATGGGACGTGACGATCTCTCCACGGTACAACCTCAGCACCGCCTCCTGATAGCCCCGAGGGAGAGAGGGTGCAGCGAGTTCATCGCGAGGGACCAGGTTGAGTTCAACGATGTCAGCCCTGGTGGTGCGGACGCTTCGGATCCGACCGACCTCACTTTGGTCGACTTGCCTTAGCTCCGAAAGTCGCCGCGCCAATGTTGACATGTCAACACGAAAGACGCTACCAACTTTGACGGCCGCCGTTCGCAGATCATCACCTTGCCTCCGCAAATCAGCCCACCTTCGCTTCAATCCCTGCGCAGGCAGGAGAATTGCTCGTGCGAAACGGTCAACCCGGGTTTCCCAGGCAGCTTCGTCGCTTTGCTCGCCAATGCGCCAGTCGACCGAGTATGGGTCAGCGAATAGATAGTGTCCTAGCTCGTGAGCGAGAGCTAGCCTGCGCCGACCTACATGGAGATGGCCATTGACGACGGCAACGCCGCCACGAGCCAAAAGAATCGATGCCGCGTCTGCGGTCTCCGACCCCAAGTCCAGAGAGAACGGCAGCAATCCGAATCGACTCAAGCGTTCCGACATGTCCAGGAAGGGCTCCTCGCCATCAAGGCCGAGCAGAGTCCTTGCTTTAACCGCGCAGGCTTCCGCATCCCCGACGGAACCCGGTCGGTTCATTTCCGGCAGAGCTCCGAGACTCCACCGGACGTCCTCACGCTGGACGAATTCGACATTACGCACAACCCGCTCGACAGCCCGGTCGATCGACGGACTCGCAGCGCCCGGCTCCTGCAGGTTGCGATGGGACACGAGCGCGGGAGGCGGATCCAGGACGAACCATTCGATCCGCTCGTCGAGCGCCTCCGCGATGCGGGCGAGCTCAAGCGCCGACACGCGCCGCGTTCCGTTTTCGACCTTGGTGAGAGCCGATCGATCCAGGCTGATGGTCGACGCCAGCGCAGCCTGCGTCAGTCCAGCACGTTCCCGAGCTTCGGCGATGCGCCTCCCCATCGCCGCGGGATCAGCAGTAGCCACCTGTGCGATTCTAGAACATCAACTAGATCACTACCAGCGACTCGCCCAGACACCCCCCTAGCACGAGGCCCGCGTGACCCGCCGAGTGGCACACGAAAATCGTTGATCTAGCAACCGACCCGCGTAACGTTCCGCGACGCAGTGAGGCCACAACGTGATCCACGCCAGTGGCCTACTAGGGCCTGTTCTGAGTCCGGATCACAATCGGGGTGTTCATCCTTCGTTCGGGTGCTTCGGCTGGTAGCACGGCTGTATGACGCGTGGTGATCTGAC
>NZ_SJXI01000175.1:0-8187 GCF_004337455.1 Parafrankia sp. BMG5.11
ACGCCTTGTCGCGGTCGGGTCCTGCCATTGGAGTTACTCCTGGCTGAGGTCGTCGAGTCTTGGCCACGAGCCGACGCTAGGGGGTGGGTCCGACAGTTTCGATAGCCGGGTGGCCTCTGTGGACAACTGAGCGCATGTGGACAACACTAGCCGAACATCCGTTCGAAGCCACAGTGACACGCCGGTGCCCACCCGAACGGGTGGTTCCGGCACGCCGCGCGCATACCCCTGACACCACGGGTGGCCGCTCGGCCCCGCGCCGCGCCGTCCGGCGCCGACCGTCACCGCCCGAACGAGCCGGTCGACGAACGAGCCGGTCGACGACCTGCCGACGCCAACCTGGCGGCGGCGCGGGCCGCCGCGTCAGCGATCGCGGGCCGGCACGTTGAACTCGTCGCAGACGGCGCGCCACACCTGCTTGAGGTCGTCGCCCCGGCCCAGCGCCCGTTCGACGGTCGCCCCGCCCAGCCCGGAGATCACATGGTCGCGTGCCAGTGAGTCCGCGTACGCCGCGCCGAACTGCTTGTTCATGTTCGCCCAGAACTCGGTCAGTCGCACGGGACCAGTGTGCACGGGCCTCCCGCCCGGCCTCCCGGCGCGGGACGCACCGGTGCCGGTCACGGCCACCAGGCGCCGGGCGCCCCACGACGCCCCGCCACCGTGATGCCGGGCGCAGGCACCGTCACGCCGGGCGCGGGCACGCGACGTCCCACGGGAACCGCGGAGCGGGCAAGTTCTGTCGGTGGGCCGAGTTGTGTCGGGGGTAGGACGCAGACTGGTGCACGTGACCGCATCGGACCCACTCGCCGCCTTCTCGGCCCCGACCAGGGAATGGTTCGCGTCCTCCTTCGCGGCGCCGACTCCGGCCCAGGCCGGCGCGTGGGCAGCCGTCGCCGGTGGGGAAAGCGCCCTGGTCGTCGCTCCGACCGGGTCGGGCAAGACACTCGCCGCCTTCCTCTGGTCGCTGGACTCGTTGGCCCGCTCGGCGCCGCCGGCCGATCCGGCCCGCCGCTGCCGGGTGCTCTACGTCAGCCCGCTCAAGGCGCTGGCGGTCGACGTGGAGCGCAACCTGCGCGCGCCACTCACCGGCATCCGGGCCGCCGCCACCCGGCTCGGCCTGCCCGTGCCGGACGTGTCCGTGGGTGTCCGCTCCGGTGACACCCCGGCGGCCGAGCGCCGGGCGTTCGGCCGCACCCCGCCGGACATTTTGATCACCACGCCGGAGTCGCTGTTCCTGATTCTCACCAGCGCCGCGCGGGAGGCGCTGCGCGGCGTGGAGACGGTGATCGTGGACGAGGTACACGCGGTGGCGGGCACCAAGCGCGGCGCCCACCTCGCGCTCAGCCTCGAGCGCCTCGACGACCTGTTGGACGTCCCCGCCCAGCGGGTCGGCCTGTCCGCGACGGTGCGCCCGGTCGACGAGGTGGCCCGGTTCCTCGGCGGGCCGCGGCCGGTCACCGTGGTGCGCCCGCCGGCGGCGAAGACCCTCCATATAGACGTCGTGGTCCCGGTCGAGGACATGGCGAACCTCGGCGAGGTGGCCGGCGCGGTCCCGGAGGGCTCCGCCGCCGGGGCGGCGCCGCGGGCGTCGATCTGGCCGGCGGTCGAGGAGAAGGTGCTCGACCTGATCCTCGGCCACTCCTCGACGATCGTGTTCGCGAACTCCCGGCGGCTGGCGGAGCGGCTGTGCGCGCGGCTGAACGAGTTGTACGCCGACCGTCTCGCCACCGCGGACGCCACGGGCGCCACGGGCGACCCCGATGGTCGGGAGACCGGCGGCTGGGAGTCCGACGGGTGGGAGAGCGGCGAGCGCGCCGGCCCCGCGGGCTCCCGCGCCCCCGCGGAGATCATGGGGGTCGCCGGTTCGGCCGTGTCGCCGGCCGGGGTCGAGGTGGCGCGGGCGCACCACGGCAGCGTCAGCCGTGAGCAGCGCATGCTGATCGAGGAGGACCTCAAGGCCGGGCGGCTGCCCGCGGTGGTCGCCACGTCCAGCCTCGAGCTGGGTATCGACATGGGCGCGGTCGATCTGGTCGTGCAGATCGAGTCGCCGCCCAGCGTGGCGGCCGGCATGCAGCGGATCGGCCGGGCCGGCCACCAGGTCGGCGCGGCCAGCCGGGGGGTGGTGCTGCCCAAGCACCGCTCCGACCTGCTGGAGTGCGCGGTCGTGGCCGAGCGGATGAGCGACGGGCGCATCGAGGCCGTGCGCTACCCGCGCAACCCGCTCGACGTGCTGGCCCAGCAGATCGTCGCGATGGTGGCGGTCGAGGACCGCGAGGTGGACGAGCTGGGCGCGCTGGTCCGCCGCGCGGCGTCGTTCGCCACCCTGCCCGCCTCCGCCTACGAGGCCGTGCTGGACATGCTGGCCGGGCGCTATCCGTCCGACGACTTCGCCGAGCTGCGCCCGCGCATCACCTGGGACCGGGCGACCGGGGTCCTCGCGGGCCGGCCGGGCGCCCAGCGGCTCGCCGTGACCAGCGGCGGGACGATCCCCGACCGCGGCATGTTCGGGGTCTTCCTCGTCGGTGAGAAGGCCAGCCGCGTCGGCGAGCTCGACGAGGAGATGGTCTACGAGTCCCGGGTCGGCGACGTCGTCCTGCTCGGCTCGTCGAGCTGGCGGATCGAGGAGATCACCCCCGACCGGGTGCTGGTGACCCCGGCGCCGGGCCGGCCCGGTCGGCTGCCGTTCTGGCACGGTGACGCGCCGGGCCGGCCTGCCGAGCTCGGCCGCGCGCTCGGCTCGTTCCTGCGGGAGCTGTCCGCGGCGAGCCCGCGGGACGCCGCCGACCGGGTGCGGGCCGCCGGGCTGGACACCTGGGCGACCGCGAACCTGCTGACCTACCTGGACGAACAGTGCGCCGCCGCCGGGCATCTCTCCGACGACCGTCGCATCGTCGTGGAGCGGTTCCGCGACGAGCTGGGCGACTGGCGCCTGGCCGTCCACTCGCCGTTCGGCGCGCCGGTGAACGCCCCCTGGGCGCTGGCGATCGGCGCCCGGCTGCGGGAGCGCTACGGCGCGGAGGTCCAGATCATGCACACCGACGACGGCATCGTCGCCCGCGTGCCCGACGCCGCCGAGCCCCCCGAGGCCGAGCTGGTCGTCTTCGAGCCCGAGGAGACCGAGGCGCTCGTCCGTGCCGAGGTGGGCGGCAGCGCCCTGTTCGCGAGCCGGTTCCGTGAGTGCGCGAGCCGCTCGCTGCTGCTGCCCCGCCGTACTCCCGGGCGGCGCACGCCGCTGTGGCAGCAGCGCCAGCGCAGCGCGCACCTGCTGTCGGTCGCCTCGACCTTCGGCGACTTCCCGGTCGTGCTCGAGACGATGCGCGAATGCCTGCAGGACGTCTACGACGTCCCGGCCCTGGTGGGCCTGATGCGCGACATCGGCGCCCGCTCGCTGCGGGTGGTCGAGGTCGAGACGCCGTCCCCGTCCCCGTTCGCCTCGTCGCTGCTGTTCGGCTATGTCGCCGCGTTCATGTACGACGGCGACGCGCCGCTGGCCGAACGGCGCGCCCAGGTCCTCTCCCTGGACAGCTCGCTCCTCGCCGAGCTGCTCGGTGAGGCCGAGCTGCGCGAGCTCATCGATCCCGGGGCGCTGGAGCGGATCACCGCCGAGCTCCAGCGGCTGGTGCCCGACCGGCACGCCCACGACGTCGAGTCCACCGCCGACCTGCTGCGCGCCCTCGGCGACCTGACGGACGAGGAGGCCGGGGCGCGGGGGGTGGCGCCGTCCTGGCTGGCGGCGCTGGCGGACGCCGGGCGGGTGATCCGGGTGCGGATCGGCGGCGAGGCGCGCTGGGCCCCGGTCGAGGACGCCGGCCGCCTGCGCGACGCGCTCGGTGTTCCGCTGCCGGTGGGAGTGCCGGCGGCGTTCACCGAGCCGGTCCGCGATCCGCTCGGCGACCTGGTCTCCCGCTTCGCCCGCACCCACGGCCCGTTCGAGCCGGCCGCCGTCGCCGCCCGTTTCGGGCTCGGGGTGGCGGTGGTCGTCGGGGCCCTCGAGCGGCTCACCGCGACCGGGCGGCTGGTACGCGGCGAACTCCACCCCGACCGCGCGGGCGAGCAGTGGTGCGACGCGGGGGTGCTGCGCGCGCTGCGCCGCCGCAGCCTGGCGGCGCTACGCAAGGAGGTGGAGGCCGTCCCCACCCGGGCGATGGGCGCGTTCCTGCCCGCCTGGCAGTCGGTGACGACAGGCCGCGGGCACGGTGTGGACGGCGTGCTGCGCGCCGTGGAGCAGCTCCAGGGCGCCCCGGTGCCGGCGAGCGCGCTGGAGCAGCTCGTCCTGCCCGCCCGGGTCAGCGACTACTCATCGGCGATGCTGGACGAGCTGTGCGCGACCGGCGAGGTGCTGTGGGCCGGGGCCGGCGGCCTGCCCGGCAACGACGGTTGGGTCACCCTCGTGCTGGCCGACTCCGCCGGGGAGCTGCTGCCCCCGCCCGACCTGGACGCCGCCGGCGGCGACCTGCACCGCGCGATCCTCGACGCCCTCGCCGGCGACCAGGCGCTGTTCTTCCGGACCCTCTCCGACCGGGTCGGCGCGCTCGACGACACGGCCCTGGCGGACGCGCTGTGGGATCTGGTGTGGGCCGGTCTGGTCACCAACGACACCCTTGCCGCCCTGCGCGTCCAGCTCGGCGCCGGGCGTCCGGCGCATCCCGCGCATCCGGTGCCGCCGCGCCGGCGCTCGGCGCGCGGCCGGCCGGCGCGGTTCGGCCGGCCGACCATGCCGCGCCGGGCCGGCCCGCCCACCGTCGGCGGCCGGTGGTCGCTGCTGCCGGAGCGGGAACCCGACCCGACCCGACGGGCGCACGCGCTGGCCGAGTCCCTCCTGGACCGGCACGGCATCGTCACCCGCGGCGCGGTCACCGCCGAGCGCACGCCAGGCGGATTCGCGGCGGTGTACCGGGTGCTGTCGGCGTTCGAGGACGCCGGGCGGTGCCGCCGCGGCTACTTCGTCGAGTCGCTGGGGGCCGCGCAGTTCGCCGTCCCCGGCGCGGTCGACCGGCTCCGCGCGATCGCCGGGGCGCAGCGCGACGCCGCCGACCAGCCCGCCTGGTCCGCCCCCGACCTGGTCGCCTCTGGTCTCGGCGTCTCTGGCTTCAGCGCCTCCGGTCTCGGCGCCCAGAGCCTGGGCACCCCGGGTCTGGGGTCGGGCCATGCCGCGGCGGCGCGACTGGGCGGGGCCGCGGCGGCGGAGCGGTTCCCGGCCGCCGGGTCCGGGGGTCCGCCAGGCTACGGCGCCCGCCGCGGGGACACCGGCGCCGCAGCGGCGGTCGTGCTCGCGGCCAGTGACCCGGCGAATCCCTACGGTGCCGCGCTGCCGTGGCCCAAGCGCCCGGCAGCCGACGGCGAGGGCTCGGGCCACCGTCCGGGGCGCAAGGCCGGCGCGCTGGTCGTCCTGGTCGACGGCGAGCTCGTCCTCTACGTCGAACGAGGCGGCCGCACCCTGTTGTCGTGGTCGGACGCGCCGGGCCTGCTCGGCCCGGCGGTGGGTGCCCTGGCCGGGGCGGTCCGCGCCGGGTCCCTCGGCCGGCTGGCCGTGGAGAAGGCCGACGGCGCCGCGGTGGTCGGCAGCGGGCTCGGCGCGGCCCTGGAGTGGGCGGGGTTCCACCCGACCCCCCGCGGCCTACGGCTTCGGGGGTGACCACGGCGCGGGAGGAGCCCGGCCGCGTACCCACCCCGTGGGACCCGAGCCTGCGCGGCCTGACGATCGGCCTCGTCAGCACCGTCACACTGATCGCCTTCGAGGCGATGGCGGTCGTCACCGTGCTGCCGGAGGTCGCCGCCGACCTGTCCGGACTGTCCCTGTACGGCTGGACGACCAGCGGGTTCTTCCTCGGTCTGCTCGTCGGGGTGGTGATCGCCGGGGCGGAGACGGACCGCGTCGGCGCGGTGCGCCCGTTCACCGTCGGGCTGTCGCTGTTCGCCGCCGGCTTAGCCGTGGCCGCCCTCGCGCCGACCATGGAGATCCTGGTGGCCGGCCGCATCCTGCAGGGCCTCGGCGGCGGCGCGGTACCCGCCGTGCTGTACGCGACGATCGGGCGTGCCTACCCGGAGTCGCAGCGGCCCAGGATGTTCGCGGTGACGTCCACCGCCTGGGTGGTGCCCGGGCTGGTCGGGCCGGTGACCTCGGCGCTCGTCGCCGAGCACGCCGGCTGGCGGTGGGTCTTCGGCGGGCTGCTCCCGCTGGTGCTGGCGGCCGGGGCGATCACGGTCCGCGCGCTGGGCGGGCTGGGGCCGCCGCCGACCGCGCCCACCGGCGGGGCGGCGCGGCGTTTCGTCGCCGCGATCAGGGTGAGCGTCGGTGCCGGCCTCATCCTGGCCGGGCTGACGAGCCGGTCGCCGCTGGGGATCGCGCCGGTTCTCGCCGGGGGGCTGCTCGCCTACCGGCCGCTGCGCGTCCTGCTCCCGGAGGGAACGCTGCGCGCACGTCCCGGCATCGCGGCGGCGGTGGCCGCCCGCGGGCTGCTGACCTTCGCCTTCTTCGGCGCCGACACCTTCGTCCCGCTGGCCGTCACGGCGGCGCGCGGGCAGTCCACGACGGTCGCCGGCACCGCGGTCACCGTCGCGACCGTGACCTGGACAACAGGCTCCTGGACGCAGGCGCGGCTGGCCGGGCGCTACCCGGGGCGGGAGCTGATCCGCTCCGGCCTGCTCCTGGTGGCGGCCGGCACGGCGGGCTTCGCCCTGGTCCTGGTGGACGGCGTACCGCTGGCGGTGCCGATCGCCTGCTGGGGGCTCGCCGGGCTCGGGATGGGCCTGGCGTATTCGCCGGTGGTGAGCCTGGTCCTCGCCGAGACGCCGCCGGAGCGGCACGGCACGGCGTCCAGCTCGGTGACCCTCTCGGACAACCTCGGAACGGCGTTCGGGACAGGTCTTGGCGGAGTGGCCGTCGCGGCCAGCGAAGCCTCCACCGGGACACCCTCAGCCGGGCTGGGTGTGGTCTTCGCCCTGACCGCGGTCGTCGCCGTGCTGGGCGCCACCGTCATCCGCCGGGCTCCGTCCAGGACGTTCCCCACTGTGTCCTGACGATCTGTGTCCTGACGATCCGCGTCCGGACTGGCCGTGCTCTGACTGCACCCGTGCACGGACACGGACCGCGTCCTGGCAGGTCGACAGGGCCGGGTCGTGGGCACCATGGGGATGTGCCCGAAGGTGACACGGTCTGGCTGGCGGCGCGGCAGATGGATACCGCGCTCGCCGGCCGGGTGCTGCTGCGCTCGGACTTCCGGGTGCCGTCGCTGGCGACCGCCGACCTGAGCGGGCGGCGGATCATCACCGTCCGCCCACGCGGCAAGCACCTCCTGACCCGAGTCGAGGGCGGCCTCACCCTGCACACCCACTTCCAGGTGACTCCTCCGACGGTTGGAGCCGTCGGCTTCTCAGGCCGCTTCCGCGCCCTGACGGGCCAGCCCGACCCGAAGAATGTTGATCGCCGCGTTCACGTCGGCGTGCGCGGCATGCCCGCACGCGACACAGACGAACGCGGCCTGTGTCCTGCGGCTGTCGGCGTGGCAGTGCCCGCAGACCACACAGGTGCGGGAGGTGTTGGCAGGGTTGACCTCGACGACCACCCGTCCGGCACTTTCAGCCTTGGCACGCAGCACAGCGAGGAACACCCCCCACCCCGCGTCGAGAACACTCCTGTTCAACCCGGACTTCGCCGCCTGCCCGTTCGCCAGGAAAGCTCCGAGCCGGTCGGGGTCGGGTCTCGGCGCGACCCGGCGGGTCATGTTCACGATCCGCAGTGCCTCCACGGCGATCAGATCGTGGTCGCGGACCAGGTCGCGTGCGACCGTGTGGGCGAGGTCGAGCCGCTGCCGGCGAACCCTGCGGTGCAGGGCGGCGACCTTCGCGACGGTCTTCCGGCGCCGGGTCGACCCCCGCTTCTTACGGGCCAGTTCCCGTTGCGCACGCGCGAGCCGACCGGCCGCCGCGGCAAGAAAGCGCGGGTTACCGACCTGACGGCCATCGGAGAGGGTCACCAGCGACGCCGCACCCATATCCACCCCCACCGCCACCCCGGTGGCCGGCAGCGGCCGCGCGGGCACGTCGTCGCAGGAGAGGACCACATACCAGCGGCGGCCTTCCCGCTTCACCGAGACCGTCCTGACCGTGCCCGCCACCGGCCGATGCTGGTGCACCTTGACGTGACCCACACCCTGAAGCCGGACCCGGGTCCGGGTCCGGGTCCGG
>NZ_SJXI01000176.1:0-8494 GCF_004337455.1 Parafrankia sp. BMG5.11
CCGCAAGATAACGAAGAACCGGGGCCATTTCCCGGACCGGGACGCGGCCATGAAGCTACTGTATCTCGGACTCCGGAACATATCGAGTCAGCGAGGCGGCGAGTCCGGAACGGGAACCCACGGATGGAAAGTCGCACTCAACTCGCTGGTCAACCTCTTCCCTGGCCGTCTACCTTTCTGATACTCTCCACAAAGTAGGCTGTTCATCTCTGGCTTACACGAAAATCGTGACAGGCTCCACGACCGACCTCGCCGGCCCGGAGAACCGGCCTCAGCAGGTCCTGATCCGCCGCGCACGTACCGGCAAAAGGGAGCTTGCGTTCTTTCTCACCCACAGTCCGCGGCCGGTTCCGCTTGCCACCCTCGTCACCGTCGCGGGCCAGCGCTGGGGAATCGAGGAATGCTTCCAGTCAGCCAAGAACGAGGTCGGTCTCGACCATTACCAGGTTCGGCTCTACCACGCATGGTATCGGCACATCACCCTGGCGATGCTCGCGCACGCCTGGCTCGCTGTCACCGCGCTGAGAAACCGCGAACAAAACCCGCCGGCCGTCCCACCAGCGACGACCGCGGTGGGATACCAGCGCCTTCCCGGCGGCATCCCGATCGCCGAGCAGCCGGAACCGGATAGAGCCATGATGGCCCCACTCACCCTCAACGAGATCCGTCACGTCATTGCCCTTTTCGGACAGGCCGCCATCCCATCGGCCGTGATCACCTGGTGGTCGGACTGGCGTCGCAGCCACCAGGCACGCGCCCGCCATTACCACTTCCAGACCCGGATCCGCGCCGCTCAAGCAACCGCCACACCGGCGGCAGCTACATAGAGATCACTGGGGCTGTAGTACTACTTTCAGAAACGCGGCATCGACTATTTGATGAATGTGAAGGGGAACCAGCAGACCCTTCATGTCAAGGTCTTCTCCCGATACCTTCCGTTCCTCCAGGAAGATCCCGAAACGTGGTCGAAGAACGCTCCCACGGGCGGATCAGACGCTGGATGACCTGGACTACCACCGCCGACGGCATCGACTTCCCGAACGCAGCCACCGTGGCCGTCATCCGACGGGAAGAGTTCGACCTTGCGGGCAGAAGAGTCACGAAGGAATACGCCTTCATCATCACCAGCCTGCACGGCCGCCGCGCGTCCGCGGAAACGATCCACACCCACGTCCGCCAACATTGGGGCATCGAGGTGCGACATGAGGTCGCACTGTGTGAGTCAGTTAACTGAACTGGAGGGTCGGATATCGACAGTTAGCTGCGAGTGAGTGCCCGAACACTCGTCCCCGCTCCTGTCATGCGTCGCCGGTGACGGCGGGGTGTGGAGCACGGGAGGAAGCCCAAGGACCGCTGTTCCACCCGAGCGGTTACCGGCAAGGGGAAGACCGGAGGGGCGAACGTAGCGTGAACCCTTGTAAGCCTCGTTAACCAGAGCCTCGGATAGGTGGAAGTGACACCGAGGGGGAGGGCCGGCCGCTGGAACGCGGCACGTGCTGGCCGGAGTTTCAATGTCGGCCAGGTGGGCACCACGGCCCCGGGTATAGAGGGCGCCCGGTACCGGTCGTATCTCAGCAGTGCGGAACATGGAAACCCCGTCATAGGTCCGGTGGCTTGACCAGCGCCGGTAGGCCGACCGCGAGGGAGGCGGAATGCCCGGCGGGAACAGGATGGCCAAGAAGCGAACGGCGGCACGCCGAAAGGCGACAGGAAGGCGGAGCGTATGGTTGCACCCTCCAGGTGGCCGCTCTGTATAACTGGCCGCATACCAGGCTGGACCCGTGCCTGGGCCCGAAAGGGAGCTGACGTGGCCAGGTATGCCGTTGACAGAGTCGAAGCCCACGAACCGCCAGAGTCCGAAGGACAAGTTAGGCGCCTGTCATGACGACAACGACAACCACGGTGCTCGACGCCGAAAGGCTGCCGTTGCCGCGCGGCACGGTGAACGGACCGGAGGACCTCATCGACTGGGAGGCCGTCGACTGGCGGCACCAGAACGAGCAGGTACGGCGGCTACGGCAGAGGATCTTCAAGGCGACGCGGGACGGGGATCGGAAGAAGGTCCGCAACCTGCAGAAGCTGACTGCGCCACGAGGCGCCCGGTCATATCCCCGGTTCAGCCGGGAGGAACTCGAAGGGAGGTTCCTGGGTCTGATGGCTTACCTCGACCCGAAAGGCGTCGGGGAACAATAGCATGCCAGAAAACTGGCGGCCGTGTCCAGGTGTATGGAACGGTGCGTCGGTGGACCCGCGCGATACGGCTAAGGCTGGACTGCTTGAATCACAATCTCCAGAAGGTGCAACTGCACGCCCGCCGGAAAGACGCCTGTAACCGGCGCCGGCCCTGCACCGGCATAATTAGTTGGCCGGTGCAACCTTCGGGGCGCGGAGCGATGCCCAGTGAGGGCATTCAAGGAGATGAATGTGGAGCCTAAGTCGCGCTGTCACGTATGACCGGGACGAACGTGGGATCGCCTAAGGGGCGCGAGCCCTAAGGTGACACAGGCCCCGTAGTAGTCGTAGGAGTGACGACCTACCAAGGGGGACGAGAAGGCCGTCCGCAGGGCGAAGGGGGCCAGGTGACCGGATACTCGAAAACCGGGAGGTACGCGTAATGCAGAGCGCCGAAACGGTACTGAGTGTCCTCCGTGAACGCGGTAGGCGCGGCCTGCCGTGCAACGAGCTGTACCGGCAGTTGTTCAACCCGCAGATGTACGAACTGGCCTACGGACGCATCTACGCCAACAAGGGGGCGATGACGGCCGGGGCCGACGGGGAAACCGCGGACGGCATGTCGCTGGGTAAGATCGGCCGCATCATCGATGCGGTACGCCACGAGCGCTACCGATTCAAACCGGCGCGACGGGTCTACATCCCGAAGAAAGACCGGTCGAAGACAAGGCCGCTGGGCCTGCCGTCCTGGTCGGACAAGCTCGTCGGCGAAGTGGTCCGGCTCCTGCTGGAGGCGTACTATGAGCCGACGTTCTCCGACCGATCGCACGGTTTCCGTCCCCGCCGTGGGTGCCACACAGCTCTTACCGAGGTGGCCAACACGTGGACGGGGACGACCTGGTTCGTCGAAAGCGACATCACCGACTGTTTCGGGAGCTTGGATCACGAAATAATGCTCTCGGTGCTGGCGGAGAGGATCCACGACAACCGGTTCCTCCGGCTCATCAAACAGATGCTACAAGCCGGCTACCTGGAGGACTGGGTGTGGAACGCGACGCTCAGCGGCGCGCCACAGGGCGGCGTGGTCTCGCCCGTCCTCTCGAACATTTATCTGCACAGGTTGGACGAGTTCGTCGAGACAGTTCTCATACCGGAATGCACCCGAGGAGGACGCAGGGCACCCAATCCTGCATACGGCAAGGTGAAATCGGCCGCCCGGCGGGCACGCGCGCGCGGCGACCACGCCACGGCGCGGAAACTGCGCGCACGGCAACGGAGTCTGCCCAGTTCGGACCCGAACGACCCGAACTACCGGCGACTCCGATATGTCCGCTACGCAGACGATGCCCTCCTCGGGTTCACCGGACCACGAGCCGAAGCAGAGGAGATCCGATCGCGTCTCGCGACGTTCCTGCGTGACGACCTCAAGCTGGAACTCAACGAGGACAAGACTCTGATCACGCACGCCCGGACAGGCGCCGCGTCTTTCCTTGGCTACGAGGTCACCGTCCAGCACAGCAAGACCCGCCCGCGTGTCAACGGGACCATCGGGCTGCGTGTGCCACGAGCGGTGGTCAAGGCGAAATGCGCCCCCTACCTTCAGCACGGCAAACCCGAGCGCCGCCCCGAGTTACTGAATTTCGATGACCGACTCATCGTCAGTACCTACGGGGCCGAGTACAGGGGCATCACCCAGTATTACATGCTCGCCGGCGATGTCTGGAGACTGAACCGGCTGGAATGGGTCGCCAAGACATCCATGCTCAAGACGCTGGCCGCCAAGCACCGTACGACGGTGACGAAAATGGCCCACAAGTACCAGGCCAAGACCGACACCCCGCACGGGACACGCACCTGCTTCGAGGTCAGCGTCGAACGACCAGGCAAGAAGCCACTGGTCGCCAGGTTCGGTGGAATACCATTGAGACGGCAGGAAAAGGCGGTCGTCAATGACCGCCCACCCGTCCCGGCCACCACCCGCAAAGAGCTGCTAACCCGGCTCCACACGGGACAGTGCGAATGGTGCCAACGGCGGGCAGACGTCGAAGTTCATCAGGTCCGCTCACTCACCAGCCTCGCCAAACCGGGACGACCACAGCCCGCGTGGGCACAGCTCATGGCCGCGATACGCAGGAAGGCCCTCGTGGTCTGCTCCTCCTGCCACCAGGCCATCCACGCGGACACCCGCACCGCAGCCACGGCGTAAGTCACTGGAGAGCTACGTGCTCGGAAACGAGCCCGCGTGGTTCGGACCGGGGGCCGGTGGAAAAGGACCCGCCACGGCGGGCACCTCGCCACCGGCCTACCGGTGTTGCTGCGCAGCCGGGCGAACACGCTGGTCAGCGTGCGCCAGGTGACCCAGCGCAGTACCGGCCGTCACACCGGCGGGATCGACGGGCAGGTCGCCCTGACCCCGCGTGCCCGTGGCAAACTCGCGGCTCGGCTACACGCCGCGCCGCCGAGCGAGGCCCTGCCGGTGCGACGGGTGTATGTTCCCAAGAAAGGCGGAAAACATCGCCCGATCGGTATTCCTGTTATCGCGGACCGCGCCCAGCAGCAGCGGGTGCGTAACGCATTGGAACCCGAATGGGAGGCCCGGCTCGACCAGAAGCAGTACGGTTTTCGGCCGGGTCGCGGGTGCCACGACGCGATCGAGATGGTCCACAGAGTGCTAGCGGCGTCGAACGCGAAGCGTGAGTGGATCATCGATGCCGACCTGGCGTCCGCATTCGATAGAATCGACCACACCTTTCTGATGGGCAGGATCGGATGGTTCCCCGCCAGGGAGTAGATCCGGCAATGGCTAAAAGCGGGAGTGGTCGACAAGGGCCGGTTCGCACCGACCGAGGAGGGAACTCCTCAGGGCGGTGTGATCTCCCCGTTACTCCTGAACATAGCGCTTCAGGGAATGGAAGAGGCCGCAGGGGTCGAGTACGACTACCGTGGGATGGTGAAGGCCGGCCGCCCAACCGTCATAACGTATGCGGATGACTTTGTGGCCCTGTGCCACAGTCGTGAGCAGGCACAGGCGGTGCAGGCGAAGGTCGACACGTGGCTGGCGGAACGGGGTCTGACTCTGAACAAGGAAAAGACCGCGATCCGTCATGTCGACGACGGGTTCGATTTCCTCTCGTTCACCATACGCCGCTACCATCCCAAGGGCGGCGGAACGAAGGTACTCACCAGACCCAGCAAAGAAGCGCTTGCCAGAATCCGACGGGGAAACGCGGAGTCGCTGCGCTCCCTGCGCGGCGCCAACGTGGCCGCCGTGATCCAGGTCATGAATCCCAAGATCCAGGGCCAGGCGAACTACTTCCGTAACGGAGCATCAAAGGAGGCATATCAAAGCCTGGACGAGCACCTGTGGCAGCTGATCTACAAGTGGATACGCCACAGGCACCCGCACAGGAGTTGGAAGTGGGTCGTCAACCGCTACTTCGGTCCGTTCAACTCGGACAGAAACGACAGGTGGATCCTCAGCGACCGCACCAGCGGCGCCTACCTCCACAAGTACGCCTGGACGCCCATCGTCCGACATGCCCCGGTACCCGGCAGGAACTCACCCGACGATCCTGACCTCGCCCGCTACTGGAGCGACCGGCGGCGCAGACGAAAGCCGCCCCAGCTGGCGAAATCCCGCCTCAGCGCCATGCGCGCCCAAGACGGAACCTGCCCGCTGTGCGGTCTGCCGCTGCTGCTCGATGGCGACCCGCCGGACTCCCCCAGCCAGTGGGAGCACTGGTACGCCGCCGTCGGCAAGGTGATGACCTACACGGACATCACCGACAGCGAGAACCGGACGAAATACCGCCTTGTCCACACCGGCTGCGCCCGTCGGCAGGGAGACGGAACGCGGCCAGCCCGGACCAGCAGAGCAGGAACCCGCGCGCCCCTGAGGCGTGCTTGAGCCGTGTGCCGCGACGAGTGGCAAGCACGGTTCTGACGGGGCCCCGGCGCAGCAATGCGCCGGGGCTACCGGACAACAAGGTCCACTACGTGCGCGACACCATCTGGCGCGAGGACGCCAACCAGACCTACTCAGGAAACGGGCCACGCACTCTCGCTGTTCTGCGAAATCTCGCGCTCAGCCTTTTCCGGCTCCACGGCATTACAAAAGTCAAGGAGACAACCGAGTTCATCGCCCGCGCCCGCAACCGGGCCCTTACATTCCTCGCAACTTAACGTAGCGAGTCGCTACGCCGAGCGACCTTGGTGAGGCCCTGGTTCGAAGGGTGGGCCCACCTCAAGTATCTACCATGTCGGTTATCCGTACCGAAAACGGGCAGATAGTCGCCAGCGATAATATGGTATACCTGACAGTGTGTCGATAAAGTGACTGTGGCGGAACGTAACAACTGTGCTATGTGACAGGGCGTCGAGTTCAAGATTGATACTGTTTCAAGGTCTAAATTGAGGGTAGATTGGGAGTAGTAGATTGGGAGTAGGTAGGTGTTTAGAAGATAGTCGCGACAGAGTGGGGGTGGCGCGACGGCGTGGGTTTGGGATGATGAGTTGTTCGATCGCCTTGAGATCGGACTGAGTCTTACCTGCCTTCGAAATCGGCAGATCTGGCGAGTCAATGCGGCCATGTGCGACATTCTAGGCCGGTCGAGATTCGATCTTATTGGCGGTACCTGGGACGCTCTGGAGCCTCCCCCTGACGGTAACGGCTGGGAGGATGTGTCGCAGCTGCTGAACGGCGAACGGATTGTGTCGCGGCATCTGACCCGGTTCGCCCGCCTCGATGGCAGCGTGATTCATATCGTGATAACGACCCGAGTTGAGAAGTACGCAGACGAGTCTTGCTGTCTCGGCCAGATACTAGACGTGACCGACGCTGCCGTTACTCGCGACCAATTGCAGCTGATATTGGACAACAGTCCGGTTTCCATGGGGCTTACAGATCTGTCCGGCCGGATCGTAGTGTCAGGTGGCGGCTCCGTTCCTGCCCTGGCCGAGGACCTGGAGGCTGCCGGGCGGACGTCCATCTTCGAGGTTTTCAAGCACACCCCGGATACGCTGACAATGATGCGACGAGCGATGGACGGCGAGCCGTCCATCGGAATGATCCAGGCCTACGGACACTCCTACGACCTCCACATTAGGCCGATCCGTAATCCGGCCGGGCAGGTCAGCCACGTTGCTTCGATCGCCACAGACGTGACGGAGCGCGAACGAGCACATGATGAGCAGAGCACCGTCACCGAACTGGCTCATCAGGCGTTGCAGATCGTGGAGCCGGAACGGTTGTGGAACCACGCCGCCGCCGTCCTAGCCAGCCGGCTGGACGCGGCCGTCACCGTGCATATGACCGAACCAGGACACGGACCTGACCTGATCGCCGCGGTTGGAGCGCTGCCACCGGCTCCCGTCACCGCTGCGGCTGTCCGGGACGCCCTCCTAATCGGGCCGCCGGACCAGGGCGACGTAACAGGCGCGCGGAACCTCCGCCGGACGGGGCGCTGGTTAACTGTGTCCCTGCCGCTCGGCCGACCCAACGCGCCCGCCGCCATCCTCACCATCCACCGGACGGACCGGGAGCTTCACGAAGACGACGGCCAGGGAACGGCAGCCGAGCCGTTCACACCTGGCGAGGTGGAATTCGTCGATGCGGTCGCCAGTGTGCTCGGTGCCGCAGCGGTCCGGTTCGCGATGGAACGCGAAGCCAACTACCGTGCGTTGCACGACAGCCTGACCGACCTCCCCAACCGCGTCGCCCTGCTCGACCGGCTCAAGTGCAACCTCGAACAAAGCCGGAGCGACGGTCTCCGTACCGGCGTCATCTTCATCGATTTGGACGGTTTTAAGATTGTAAATGACAGCCTCGGTCATCTCGTCGGCGACGACGTCCTGCGTGAGGTAGCCGACCGCCTGCGTGCCTCGGCTCGGCCGAATGACGTCGTGGCCCGGCTTGCCGGCGACGAGTTCGCGATCCTCTGCGAACAGGTCTCCACGATCATGGAACTCGAGCGAGCGGCGCACGGTGTCATCACCGCACTTGCCAAGCCGATCGCGCTACCGGAAGCCGACGTTACAATTACCGCCAGTGCCGGAGTGGCAATCTCGGGTACCGGCCTCGCCAATGCCGATCGGCTCCTCAACGCCTCCGACGTCGCGATGTACGTTGCGAAACGAGCCGGACCCGGCCACTGCGTCGCTTACCAGCCGGCCATGCGCCTCGACCAGGCGACGTCACCGGCCCGGTAGGTCAACGGCGCTAGGGTCTGTTCCAAGTTCGGATCATGGGGTTGGCAGGGTGCGTAGCCAGAGGATGGATCCGCGTAGGTGGAGTCCTGCGGCGTAGCTTTCGGGTGTCTTGTCG
>NZ_SJXI01000177.1:0-5315 GCF_004337455.1 Parafrankia sp. BMG5.11
GCGACGACCGGTTGAGTTCGGTAACTACACATCTGCCCAGTTCGCTGCTACCTTGAAGAAGCTCGGGATCCGCCATTCTGTCGGCCGGACCGGAATCTGCTACGACAATTCGATGGCCGAGTCATTCTTCGCGACCCTCAAGAACGAACGAGTCCATCGCACCGTCTACCCCACCCGCGAACACGCCCGCCGCGACATCACCCGATACATAGAACTCCGCTACAATACGACACGCCGCCACTCGGGACTCGACTATCGAACCCCACGACAGGTCCACGACGAGTACCTGAAAAGCAGCCCGCAGCGTAAACCAGCTTAATAGCGACTGTCCGGATTAAACGGGGCACATCAGAACTGCTGGGCCTGATACATCCCTCACGGGATGCAGCGGCCGCTGTGCGCGCGGTCCGGGACACTGACGGCGCCCGCGGGGCGACCTACGCCGTTATGCCGTCGAGCGCCTCGGCGACATCGACGGCGTACTGGTGGTGGGCGAGACCGACGATCTGAAGAAAGGCCAGCGCATGGTCGGGGTCCAGCAGCAGTACACCGGCACCGCCGGCAGGATCGAGAATGCCCAGGTACAGTGGCGATCTTCCTCAGGTGTGGCTTCCGACAAGCCGGGCGCGCAGGTCGCTGCGTTGTTTGATGCCGAGCTTCCGGTAGATCCGGGTTAGGTGCTGCTCGACGGTACTGACGGTGATGTATAGTTCGCTCGCGGCCTCACTATTGGTGCGGCCCTTGCCGACCAGGAGAGCGACACGCTGCTCGGCCGCACTCAAATCGGTGATACTCCGGGTCTCGCTGCAGGGCATGGTGTGGGCGTCGTTGTCCGTGCCCAGAGAGGGCAGCAGCCGATCGGCACCGCAGCCGCAGGCGGTCTCGCGGGCCTGATCCAGAAGCCTCCTGGCGGTGGCGGCGTCGCCCAGCACCTGGTGGGTGCGGCCGAGCAGACCGCGAATCCTGGCCAATTCGACGTGGTCTGACGCCTCCGTCATGACGCACAACGCCTCCTCCAGAAGCGCCCGGCGCTGCTTGAGTTCCACGGCCTCCGCCAGGACGCGCAGGGTTATCGCCCGGGTGCGACGCTGGATGGGGTCGAGCCCGGCGAGCTGGTCTGCGGCCGATTCCCGGGCCTCCCCATATCGGTGGAGGGCGATCAGGGCCTGCGCCCGGTCAGTACGCCAGGGAATGAAGGAAGCCGAATCCAGCCCCCAGGCCGACATGCGCTGCCCGCAGGACTCGAAGTCCCGCAACGCTGTATGGGGCTGCTGATTCGCCAGGTGGTAATGGCCCCGGGCATGGAGAAAGTACAGACCCTCGAGTCCGTGAGCCGCTGTGTCCGATGCCAGCTGGGGGAGCAAGCGACCCGCGCCCTCGAGGTCGCCGGACTCGACCAGCGCCAACATGAGCATGGACCGGGAGATCCCCGACACCGTCGAGCTGTTCTGCTCCGACCGGCAGGTCATGGCGGTGCAGGCATAATCGGCCGCCGCCGTCAGCTCGCCCTGGCCAATCGCCACCTCGGACATGATTGTCGAGAAGAGGGCAAGCCACGCGGGCTCATTTCGGTCGTTCGCCTCCTTGAACAGCGCCTCGCCCCAGCCGGACGCCAGGTCGTACTGGTCGGCGTAAACGAGCGCCCTCAGGGTGATGCCCAGTGCCTCGAACGTGCTCTCGCTCAGCCGCAGCCTCCGGAGCCGCTCCTCGGCGAGATCCAGGCCTGCGTCCGCTAGGTCACCGCGGAGCACCAAGCCGAGCAGGTGGGCCGACCTGGCCAGATCGCCGACTGGCAGGGGGCGCCCGGACTGGCCGTTTCGGCCGGCCTGTTCCGGGACACTCGGCAGCTGGAAGGCCAGCGGCGGGTAGGTACACAGCAGCCAGGTCTTGAAGGCGTTCCACTCCTCGGAGTCGGCGTGCTGGGCATCGAACCCCGACTCGCCGACCCAGCGCAGCGCTTCCGTGGTCTGCTCCAGCAGCCCCTGCCCAAGCAGCCCCCTGATCATTTGAACCGCTTGCCGGGGCTGCAGCGCCGGTTCGGAGGGGAAACCGGAGCGCGGACCGAGGTGACGGGCCACCGCCGCAGGGTTGAGCCGCCACTCCGTCCGGGCCAGCATCAGGGTGACCTCGGCATGCTGCTCCTCGGTCGCGGCCTCTCGCTGGGCAAGTCTGACGAACGCGGTGGCCCGGTCCATCCGGTCTGTCTGTAGCTGCTGCTCCGCGGCCTCGATCAGCAGCGGGACCGCCCACGGATCCTTGGCGCTGTCGGCTGCGAGCAGATGCGCGCCCACGTCGGCCACCCCGGCACCATCCTGGAACAGCAGCCGGGCAGTCTCGGTATGGAGCTCCGCGCGCCGCTCGGACGCCAGGCTCTCGAGCGCAACCGCCCGCGCCTCGCAATGGCGGTAGCCCTGTCCTCCGAGGAGGCCACTGCGGACCAGGATATGTTCCGAGCGGCGGACCAGCCCGCTGTCGAACCGCAGTAGTCGGCCGATCAGGTGCTGGGACCCCGTCGTCTCCAGCACGGAGAGCGCCTGCGCCACCTCGACCGATGTCCGGTCCATGCGTTGGAGGCAGGTGAGCACCGCACGGCGGTAGTTCGCCAGCCCGCCCGCCGCGCGCAGTCCGTCTGCGGCTCCCAGGCGGTCGGCCACCAGCGCATTGACGAGCAGCGGGTTTCCGCCGCCGAGTTCTTGGTAGAGCGGTGCCAGGCAGGCCGCATCGGCACGTCCCGCAGATTCGCGGAGGATTTCGCCGATCTGGCGGACGGACAACGGCTCCAGCATCACCCGCCGGCAGTTCGTCTGAGACGACATCTCCATCAGGAAAAGCGGGAGAGCAGGCACTGCGCCGGGCAGAACACCGAGCGCCAGCAGTACACGCTTGTTGACGATTCGACGAGCCAGGTAGGATAAGAACTGGAGTGATATCCGATCCGCGTGGTGCAGATCGTCCACCGTGATCACCAGGGGGCCCTGTTCCGAGAGTCGCATCATGGCCGCGTGAAGTTTGGCGAGGACCCGGCCGCGCTCCGGGTCGACTCGTTCGGGGTCGGCCCCGGGGGACGCGGCGACGCCACCCCCGTCCTCGATGATCTCCTGCAGTTCGGCGACCTCGTCGAACGCTACCGAGACATTGTGTGTCAATTGGTCTATGACACCGAAAGGAATTTCCTTCTCGGTTTGCACGGCGACCGCCGAGAGAACGATGGCACCACCCTCGACGGCATCGTTCGACACCTTCCTCAGCAACTCCGTTTTTCCACTGGCTACCGTACCTTCTACCAGGAGGACACCGCCCTTTCGGCCCAGGCACGAACCCAGCATTTTTTTCAGCGTCACCAGTTCTCGGTCACCGTGCGAAACATGCATGACACACCCCCCAATAGGCCGCAATTCGCTACATCAATCACTCGACCAGAAGAAAGGTTCGCAAATTTGTTCGCCCGCGAGGTGGTTACACAAAAAGAGCAGACGCCCAGCGCTACAGGAAATAGAGACCCCCGTCGAATTCGTGGAATCTTCGGGATTTTGGCGGTCCGCACATCAGGCGGACGCGACCGAGAAGCAGCCGGAGCACTCAGACTGGCCGCGGCCGCCTTCCGTGCGCCGAGGGTTCCAGTGTCCTGCACGGCGCGGAAGCACGGCAACACTATGAAGGCCACGCCGGGGCTCGTCGGTGTCACGAACGCCGTCATGACAGCAACCTCGGTCGCGTACAGGGGAGGGCCCGGCGGACAGCGGCTCACCCGCGGCTCGCGTGCGTCCGAGCCACTCTCCGGTCCGACCGGTCGAGAGCATCATCGCAGCGAAGAGGAACAGACACGTGGCCGAGAGCCGCCGAAGATCGGTCTCAGTGGCGTGCAAGATCTCCGGCAGCACTGCCGACATGACCTTGAGGATCTTCCCCGTCAGCCCCGTGACCAGCATGGACACGCCGAGCACTCCTAACTCCAACCACCCGCGGCGCACAGGCGACATCCAACACCTCCCGATCAAATGAATGTCTCTTTCATTTGAAGGTTACATGTCTGACGAAGGCCGCGCCAGGGGGTTCCCGAACAGTTGACAGGAGCAGGAGTGGGAGTGGCGGCCGGTCAGGGTGAACCGCGAAGTCGTTTGCGCTGGTCAGGTCAGGCCCTTCAGTCCGAGGATGGTGGTAAGCAGGCTCGTTGAGCGACGGAGAGCGGCGACGGTCCCGATGTAGCCTGTGAGGCGGATCGCCTGATCGTCAGATTCGACCCCCGGCCCGAACCCTCGGAACATCCTCACAAGACGTCACGCCTCGCAGTCGATGAACCTGTAGTCGACCATCCAGCGGCCCCATACGTAGGCGGCGATCTCAGTCGGCAGGCTGCGCGGGGGACATACTCGTGATCAACGGATGGCGACATCCGACAAGATGATCTTCCGGTCTTACCGCAGCCCCTGATGAACCAGACCGTACAGATGGCATAACGCCTAACGAGAACGCCCTGGCGGGCATGGAGATGGCGGAGCGGACTGAACCGCCCCGGGAAGGTTGGAGGCTCTAGGTTGTGACTGTGACCTGGGGTTTCTGGGCTGTCAGGTAGTAGTTAGCTTCGTATTCGACTGGTGGGATGTGGCCTATCTCACCATGTAGGCGTCGGTGGTTGTACCAGTCCGCCCATTCGGCGGTGGCCAACTCGACCTCGGGCAGAGTTCGCCAGGGCCGCCGCGGTTTGATCAGTTCTGTCTTGTACAGGCCGATGGTCGATTCCATCAGTGCGTTGTCCAGTGCGTCGCCGACCGTGCCGATGGAGGCCGCGATGCCGGCTCGGTCCAGGTGCTCGGCGAGCGTGAAAGACGTGTATTGGGCGGATTCAACTGGTCGTCGCAACACCTCGATCCGGAGGTGTGGAAATGGGACGGCCGGCGGATTGGACCGAGACGGTCACGGGACGGGCGGGGATGTGCTCGCCGGGGCGGCCGCCGGTGGCGCGCCGGGAGCATCAGCAGCGGTTCTGGGCGGCGATCGCGCGGGGACTGAGCAGCGAGGACGCCGGTGTCGCGGCCGGCGTGTCGCCGGCCGTCGGGACCCGGTGGTTCCGCAACTGTGGCGGGATGCCCCCTTCGGACTTCCCCGCCCCGTCGGGGCGGTATCTGTCGTTCGCTGAGCGGGAGGAGATCGCCCTGGGTCGTGCCCGCGGGGACAGCATCCGCCAGATCGCGCGGGGCCTGGGTCGGCCTGCGTCGACGATGTCGCGGGAGCTGCGGGGTAACGCCGGCACCCGCGGCGGGACGCTGGTCTACCGGGCCACGCTCGCGCAGTGGCATCGAGACCGCCGGGCCACC
>NZ_SJXI01000178.1:0-1357 GCF_004337455.1 Parafrankia sp. BMG5.11
TCACGCGGCGTGATCTCGCAGGAGTGCGCGGATCGAGTCGTCGAGGTGGAACGGGCCGCCGTTCCGGGTGATGATCGCGTCTGGCGCCACGTGTCGAGTGGCTTCGGCGAGGACCTCGGCGGGTCGGGCCCCCGGATTGGCGGGCGGTGCCGGGTCGAGCGTGCGGCCGTCGGGGAGCAGGGCGATGATCCGCCCGGCGGTGGTTCTGCGGAGCTTGATGTTCTCATCGTGCAGGGTGCGGTGGTGTTCGCCGCAGACGAGGGTGAGGTTGTCGATGTCGGTGCCGCCGCCCTCGACCCACGGGATGAGGTGGTGGGTGTGGAGCCGTCGGGTGTGGGCGCAGCCCGGGTACTGGCAGGTGCCTCTGTCTCGGGCGTGGACGGCGTCGCGGAGCTGCCGGTTCGGTAGTCGGCGGCGTCGACCGAGCCGCAGTGGGTTGCCGTGGGTGTCGGTGAGCAGGGTGCGGATCAGCCCGTCGCGGCCGAGTCGACGCAGGACCGTGGGGGACAGGCCGGTCGCGGGTGAGATCTCCGCACGGGATCCGGGCCTCGGCCTGGGCTGTGGGGGGTGTGGCTGTGTGGTGTCGAGCAGGGTGGTCGCGTCGATGTGCACGGTGATCGTGTGGGCGGGTGAGGTCAGCCCGGGAGCGGGCTGTTGTAGGAATCCTTCGGCGAGTGCGAGCAGTGCGTCGGCGTCGCGTCGGCGGTCCCGTGGGGCGGCCACGATCTCCCCGTCGGGGGGCGACTGGCCCGCGTCGGTGCCGGCGTCGGTGGTGGTGGTGTCGAGGCTGGCGCGGGCGGCGTCGAGCGCGGTGATGAGGTGGGCGCCTTCGTCGGGAGGCAGGACCGCGGTCAGGTGCAGCATGCCGTTGTCGTCCGTGCGCCAGGAGACCCGCCGGGCCGCCTGCGTCCTGGCACGGTCGTTCGGGTCGGCGGTGGTCTGGCGGAGGGTGCGGACGAGGCGTTCCAGCTGGCCTGCGGTGCAGTGCAGGGCGTGTTCGAGCCAGAGCGGCTCGGTGGTCGGGTCGGCGATCCGGGTGATCGCCCGGACCTTCGAGTAGGAGATCGTCCCGTCGGCGAACGCCGCCCGCACCTTGGGGAGTTGTTCGAGGGCGCGGGCCGTGGCCAGGTGTTCCCGGGCGGCACGCAGTCCGATCCCGCAGCGCCAGGACAGCCAGTGCGCACATGAGCGCAGCCCGATCCCCGACCAGCCGCCCCGCCGCTCGAAGGCGGAGAGGAGGACCAGCCAGCCGCAGGTCGCAGCCGCGAGCCGCCCTGCCCACCCGCAGATCGCGGCTTCCAGATCCGCCAGCGGTGCGGTCTGCGCGTCCAGGCCCGGTATCAGGCCGATGTCAGGC
>NZ_SJXI01000179.1:0-9048 GCF_004337455.1 Parafrankia sp. BMG5.11
TCGAAAAGACCGCGGAAGACGACGGCGACCAGCCGGTCCCGGAACTGCTCGGACTTGCAGCCGCCCGGCCAGGCCACTGACGAACCCGACCACCCGACCGCGCGCCCCGCCATCCTCGACAGCCGGCTGTCGTGCCGCGACCGGGTCGCTGGCCGGCCGCCCTGACCTGTCGCCAGCCCGGCGCGCCGTGAGCATTGTGTCACCCTCCGCGCCTCTGATGGGATGCGGACGACGACAGGCAGGAGGGTGCCGTGGACGAGCAGGGTGCCGGTTCGGCGGAGGATCTCGCGGCGTACTTCCTCTTCCGACGCCACGATGCGCAACCGGGCCCACGGCGGCCCGGTGTTCCTGCCCTGACGCCGGCCGCACCCCGGGCCACCGCAGCCGCCGGCCGGAAGTAGGTCGGTCAGCGTCGTCCTACCGGCGCCCGACGTCCCGCGGCTTGCTTCCGATCCGTCAAATACGAACAATGTGGTCGGTGCGACGGTGGGGGTCTGCCGCGCGCGGGCCGCAGCGTCCGGGCTGCCGACACGGGCGTGGGGGAGCTGGCGTGGACCAGGAATGCGATCACGCCGGCCGGGCCCGCGCTCTCGCCTCCGGAGCCGGGCAGCGACCCGGTGGGTGGACGAGCTTGCGGAACAGGCCGCCGCGGCCCTGCCCCGCGAGGTGTACGACTACTTCCGGCAGGGCGCCGGCACCCACCACGCGTTACACGAGGCGACCCCGGCCTGGGACGCGCTGCGGCTGCACCCACGGGTCCTGCGCGACGTCACCAGCGTGCGCACCGCCACGACCGTGCTCGGCACCCCCGTCGACACCCCGGTCCTGGTCGCCCCGACCGCCGCGCAGCACGTGGTGGCGCCCGGTGGCGCCGTCGCCACCGCGTTCGGCGCCGCGAAGGCGGGATCCCTGGTCTGCGTCTCCTGCCTGACCAACCAGCCCTACACCGAGATACGCGACACCGGCGCGCCGTGGTGGGCGCAGGTCTACGTGCTGCGCGACCGCGGCCTCACCCGGGACCTCGTGGCCCGGGCCGAAGCCGCCGGCGCGGCCGCCCTCGTGCTCACCGTCGACACCCCGGTCGTCGGCGACCGGCCCCATCCCGGCCCCGGTTCCGACGCGCCCTGGTACGGCGGCCGCCTGCTACCGACGGCCGTACCGGGGGACGTCGCCGTCCCCACGGCCACCGCCCTTCCCGGCATCGCCCGCGCCCTGGCGGGCACCGGCGCCGAGACCTACGTCGACGGCGGTCTGCGCAGCGGCGTCCACGTGCTGGCCGCCCTCGCCCTCGCCCTCGGGGCCCGCGCGGTCCTGCTCGGCCGGCCCGTCCTGTGGGCGCTGGCCACGGGCGGGGCTGACAACGTGCAACGGCTGCTGAGCACCGTCACCGCCGAGCTGCGGCACGCCATGACCCTCGTCGGTGCCCGAAGCCCGGACGAGATCACCCCGGACCTGGCCGGGCCGGTCGACACCGCCGGCGCTCAGCCACCGGGGTAGCTCAGACCGGGGTGGCTCTCAGCCACCGGGGTAACGGTCGAACCACGCCAGGGTGGCGCCACCCCACGCTTCGGGCTCCGTAGGCGGGTCGAGCAGCTCACGGACGACGTCGTCGGCGAGCTCGCCGATCAGATCCGCGCCCTCCAGGGCGGTGAGCCAGTCGCCGGGCAGGACGTTCTCGCCGTACACCGCGCCCAGCAGGTTCCCGCAGACCATGCCGGTGGAGTCGCTGTCACCGGAGTGGTTGACGCTGGCCAGGAGGGCGGCGCGCGGATCGGCCGGCACCGCGGCGCAGTACACGGCGATGGCCAGTGCCCGCTCCGCGGTCGTCCCCCGGCCCAGCCCGGCCACGCGTTCCCCGGCCAGCGGGCCCGGCCGTCGCCGCGTCGAGCGCCGCCCGCAACGCCAGACAGACCGGTTCCGCGCCATCCTCGTCGGCGAGCCGTCCGAGGGCGGATTCGGTGGCGGCGACGACGGTCCGGCCGTGGTACGTCACCTCCGCGACGATCCAGGCGAAGGCGGCGGCCGACAGCACGCCGACTGGATGACCGTGGGTGAACGCGGCGCACTCGGCGGCGAAGGTCCAGGCGGTCGCCGGGCTGTCGCAGAACAGGCCGAACGGCGCCGAGCGGGTGAGCGCACCGCAGCCCTTGCTCGTCGGGTTGACCCGCTGTTCCGCCGCCGGCGGTTTCGGCAGGGACAGACCGGTGAGCGTGGCCTGCCCCGGGAACCGGCGGGCGTAGAGCACCGGCTGGGTGATCAGCCAGCCGGTGAGGACGAAGCCGTGCTCCCCGGCTCCGGTTCCGGCACCGGTGTCGCCGGCGCGCGGCGGGGCGGCACGGCGCTGGGTCGCCAACCATCGCTGGTAGGCGTACCAGACGACCCCGGGCGGATGGCAGATCCCCTTGCTGCGGAAACGGACGCTCGCCCGCAGCATCCCCTCGGCGGTGAACAGCGCGAGCTGGGTGTTCGTCGTCATCGGCAGGTGCACGCCGTAGGCGCCGGTCGGCCCGGTCACGCCGCCCGGCCCGAACCGGTGCTTGATCTGGGCCCACGACATTCCTGCCAGCCCCGCGCCGAGCGCCGCCCCAGAGCTCCACCGAACAGGCTGCCCCGAACCCGGTTCCGCAACGTCATCGACGACTCGGGCTACCGCGGCCGTTCGACCGTGCGGGCGAGGATCCCCAGGGTGGCCCGCAGGCCGGCCTCCGGGATGACCGGGAAGACACCTTCCCGGTACTCGTCACCGATCGCGCTCCAGTCGTAGTACGACGTCACCAGCGTGCCACCCTCGCTCGTTTCGAGACGGTAGCCGTACCGGTGCCCGATAGGCGGCCAGTCCTTGACGGTGATCGTCCACTCGATCTCGGTGTTCGGAACGAACCCGGTGATCACGACGGTGACGTCGTACTTCCCCAGCGGGAAGTCGTTCAGGGACTCCCGGTCCATGTGGACGACGAACTCGTCGTCGATCCCGGTGACCGGATCGCCCTGCGCGGACTGGAGCATCCCGGAGCTGTCGATCGTGACGTGCCCGTGCGGATCGCACAGCACCGCGAAGATTCTCTCCGGCGATGCGGCGATCTGCCGCCGTACCTCGAATCGTTCGGTCTCCATTCCGCCAGTTTTGCAGGGGTCCAGGAGATGCGGGCGGGGAGTGCTTTGACGGGACCCATCCGGGAGTGACCTGCGCCCTACCCGGCACCGCCCGATCGGACCAGCCGGGTTCCCGCCCGCCGGACCAGCCCGCACCCTGGGTGTCACGCACCGTTACCGGGGAAGGAAGGCGGTCGACAAAGGCGGGACACCGTTGCTGGATGCGGTGCCGCGCCCAGCAGAGAAATCTCACCGAGGCTCCGCAACTGGATGCGTATCAGGCACCGCATGAGCATTCCGGCGTCGTGCCTATCCGGGCGCCGGACTGGGGAGGTCGCCGTGAACGAGCCGCACACCCACGGAAAGCCGACCAGGAGCAGGCGTTCGACTCGACCGGGACACTCGAGCGTGCTGGGGCAGGTGAGTTGGCACCGGTCGTCGGACGGGCCCGGACCGTTGGACCGGCAAGAGCCGCTGGGCCGGCCTGAGCCGGTTTCCCGGCCGGTTTCCCGCCGGCACGCGGCTCGTTCCCGGGAGGCGTTGCTGCTCGCCAGCGCCGCGCTGACCGCCGCCGGTTTCATCGGGCTGGCCGTGGGAGACGGTGCCAGCGCCGTGGCGGGCGGTCCCCCGGCGGGCATGTCGTCCGGCGGCATGTGGTCGGGCGGTGCCGCTGGTCCGTCCGGGATGTGTCCGGGCTCGTCGCTGACACTGAGCTCGACCCGCCCGGACCCCGGCGCGGGCAACATCTTCCAGCAGCTCGTCCTGACCAACACCGGGCCGGCGGCCTGCTGGCTGCAGGGATTCCCCCAGGTGTCCTTCGTCGGCGACGACGGCCAGCAGGTCGGCGCCCCGGCCGCCCACACCGGCCCGACCGGCCCGGTCGTGTTCCTGAAGCCGGGCGAATCCGCACGCGCAGTCCTGCACACCGTGCAGCCTGGCCTGCAGGTGGGCTGTGCCCAACCGGGGGAGACCGCGCCCGTCCGGGCCCTGAAGGTCAACCCGCCGGGGTCGATGCACTCGCTGTCGCTTGACCCGCCGGCGGTCGCCACAGCCTGCACGTCGACGGCCGTCCACCAGATGGACATCACCACGGTCCTCATCGGCTGAGCGCACGGCGGGCATGTCCTTCGCCGCCCGGGCGTGGGTACCGATCCCACGCCCGGGCGGCGGAACATCCTGCGATGCCAGCGGAGGCCAGGCGCGCCGCGCTGGACGGCCGGGCCTCCGTCTCGTTCCTAGGGCGTCGGGACGGCGTGGATGGTTGCCCGCCAGTCGCCGCGGAGGAGCTTGACAGTGCCGTCGTCGCGGATCATCGCCCGGGCGCCGAGGAACGGGGCCCATCCGAGGCGGAGCCAGTCGTCCCGGACGGCGTCGAGCGCGTCCCACAGCCGGCGGGGCCCGCCCTGGTGCACCGTCGGTGGATCGGTACCGATCGCGGTTCCCCGCGCCCATGACCCGTCAGGGTGGGACATGAGCGCGGTGTGCCGGCCGTCGGACCCGCGGCGATAGCGGTGCTCGATACCCGGGATGGCCAGGTGGAGCATGGTGGACAACTCCCAGGCGTCGGCGACATTCAGCACCGGGTACCGGCCGACGCCCACCTGTTCGCCGTCCCGCTCGGCGACCCCGTCGAAGTCCACGGCGGCGGCCGGAGGGTAGTCAGGGCCGCTGCGAACATCCATGAAACCGGCCCAGTCCCGCTCTACCTGCCCGAACACCCCGTCGGGGGTTCTCGTCGCGGTGAGGATGATCCACGTGCCGCGGATAGTGGTGACCAGCCGGCCGCCGGGACGCAACGCGGCCAGCCAGCTCGGCGGGATGCTGGGAACCGCGACCATGGAGACGATCCGGTCGTAGGTGCCGGGCAGCGGGCCGGTGGCGTCCACGGTCAGCGCCGTCGGGCACAGGTCGAGGGCGGCCAGCCGGCCGGCGGCGGCGGACACCAGGTACGGGTCGACGTCCAGGGTGGTGACGTGCCGGGACCCGTAGCGGCGGGCGAGCAGGGCCGCCCCATATCCCGACCCGGTGCCGACGTCGGCGATGTCCAGGCCCCTGGACAGATGCCCGTAGCGGTACATCGTCACGGCCAGGCTCGGCGCGGTCGACGACGAGGTCGGTCGGCCCCGCGGGTGGTCGTCGTCCTCGGCGAGGTCGGCGTGCAGCGGGCCGACCCGGGTGACCAGCGACCGGTCCGCGTAGGCGCCGGCGAGCTGACCGCGGCGCAGCACCCACGGCCCGTCGCTGTCGTCCCACCAGGCGGGCACGAACCGGTGCCGCGGTGTGTCGACGAGCGCCTGGTGCCAGCGGGAGCCGGGATGGGTGACCTGGTCCGCCAGGGTGCGGGCGTGGGCCCGCCAGCTGGTCACCTCCACGCGTGGGAGTTCCGGGAAGGTCGCGGTGGCCGGCGCAGACGGACCTGCGGGCTGCCGTCAGCGGTGGCACGGGGGAACAGCTCGGTCTGTTCGCCGCCCGGTCGGATCGGGGTGAGCGTGGCGAGCGGGATTGCCGCGAGGCGCTGAAGCTCGCGGAGCGAAACCGGCCGTGCGCCGTGGATCTGCTCGGCAAGGCACGCCAGGAGTAGACCGGCCCCGACCGCATCCCACAGCGCGCGATGTGGTTGCCCTCCTGGCGCCAGCTCGCTCACCCGCCGGGTGAGCGTGTGACGGTCGAGAAGCGCGGTGAGCGAAAGGCCTGCCCTCTCGGTGTCCAGCTGGCGAGCCAGTCGCAGGGTGTCGATCAGCCCGGTGGGGCGGAGGGTCGGGCAGCGCCGCTGGAGGAGCCGCCAGTCGACGGCGATGTTGTGGCCGACGAGAATCCGGCTGTTCAGACGGGCGGAGAGCTCTGGTTCGACGCTGCTGAGCGCAGGCGCCCCGGACAGCGCGTCGTTCGTGAGCCCCGGGGAGATCCAGGGCCGGCGTGGGATGCTCCGCCCGGGATTGATCATCGTGTGGTAGCCCTCTGCGACCTGCACGACGCCGGCGGTCAGGGGGATGGTCGCGATTTCCAGGATGGCTTCCCGGTCGCGGTCCTGCGCGCCGCTGCCTTCCAGGTCGACCGCGACCAGCGCGGCGTCCTGCCAGGAGCCCACCACCGGCGGTCCGATCTACGCGACGATGCGAGTCTCCTTCATCGAACCGCACACTCTCACCGAAGGTGCGGCGAACCGCCGTAGCCAGGTGGCGCCGCGGAAGTCGATCTGCCGGGCGGGGCGGATGCCGTCGAGTTCGCGGACGCCCGGTGACCCGTTGTGGTCTGCGAAGCCGTGCACGATGGCGGCCAGTAATCGAGTGCGGGTCAGATTCCTGGACGCCGGTGGGGCGGAACGTAAGGAAGTGATGCCCGGGGACTTCGCAGTGGGTTCCACGGTGCCCGTGATCTACTTTGCGGCGAAGCCCGAAAATCCGATGTCAGCCAAGACCGTGTCAAACGGCCGGATGGTTTCTGTGGCCGCTGCCGCGCTCCTGCTCCTGTTCTGCGCCTTCCTGGTCGTCGCACTCTTCCTCGCCGGCCTGGAGCTGGATGACATGCACCAGGATCTCGACGACCGGGAGGAGATCGAATGCAGGATCAGGACGGGCTCGCCCTGCTGACCTGGTAAGCGGCCGCGGCCGCGGCCGCGGCGGTCAAGGACGTGGAGTGCGGTATGCTGCCAGGACTGTCCAGCGTGTCGGGGGGCGTGCTCAGTTGCGTGCGGCGTCAAAATTCAGTGGAGTCACGAAGTGACCTCCGAAGCATTATCGGTCGAGGAGATCGCCGCACTCTCCACCGCTTTCCCTCAGCAACAACAGGTTATTATCATCCTCAAGGCCGCCGGCCTGGAGACGGCACGACAGCCCTGGCAGGCAAGCACCCCCGTCGAGTTCTGGATGGAAATCAGCCGCTTGCTCGAGGCCGGCGTGCTGGTGGACGGCCGGCGGCGTATCCTGACCGAGGCCGGAAAAGTATATCCGGAGAACTCCGCTTTCATCAGTCCGCCCGACAGGCGTGACACCACCCTCGGACGCGGTAGGCGAAACCGCCGGGCGCGCCTGCTGTTCGCCCTCGGGGGCGGCGCAGGCCTGCTTGTGCTCATGCTGATTCTCGTTCCGATGGCGGGATCACAGCCCACCACGACTGACCCGGTAGCCGTCGACTCCGTGACGTTCTCGATGGACGGGTCGGAGATATTCGTTGTCCCTGGCCCCATCCGATTCACCTCTGTGGACGCGGTCGAGGTGGAAAAGATGCGCGACACGCAGGGGTACTTCGACTGGTTCCTCAAGAAAGGTGCGGCATTGGACGGCCGCGCTGCGACCATCCGCATGGTACTTCGAGGAACCGCCGATGACGAGGTGGTGATCACGAGTATGGAGGTTGTCCGAAACTGCCGTGAACCGGCGACGGGAACCCTGTTCTACTCGCCGCCCGCCGGTTCGGACCCGAGCATCCGCCTGGGCTTCGACCTGGACAGTCAGAGCAGCACCGCGCAGATCCTCGACGATCACGACAATTTCGTCGGAAACTACTTCAACTCGTACACCATCTCGCTGCGTCCCGGCGAGAATCAGGCAGTCACCATCTTTCCCCGGACATTGCGCCAGTACTGCGAGTTCACAATCCAGCTAAAAATCGCGACGGCCGGCCAGTCGACAACCAAGGTGATCGACAACAACGGGCAACCTTTTCGGATAACGGCGCTGACGAACTACGACGAGGACTTCTCCGCCTACGACGCGGTTTATACGGGCGGAGTAGCCAATTCCACCGGCAGCACACTTTTCCGCCCGGCCGATCCTCACGCCTTCGGCAGATCGACCGGCTGACGGCCCGCACACCCACGGAAAGTCCACCGGAACAGGCATTCGACTCGACTGGAGAACCCGAGCGTGCCGGGGAACCCGAGCCGACACCGTCCGCCGGACGGGCATGAGCCGCTGGACCGGCAGGGGCCGGTTTCCCGCCGGCACGCGGCGGGCTGGTGTTTCGCCGTCCGGGCGGGGTGGACCGGTGCCCACGCCCGGGCGTCGCAGGCTCTGGCAGGTCATCACGCTCGCCACCTTCGTCGAAGGCGACGACAGCGCGGTGCAGCCACCGCCGCAGCCGCTTCCCCACCATCGCGGCCACAGGAACGCCTCCTCAAAGCATGCGAATCACCATCGCGACGTCGGGACGGAACAGCGCGACGGCCTGGTCGCGGGTCAACGCCCGGGTGCTGCCGACAGCAGGGCGCGCACCTCCATGAGTGCGAAACCGAGCAGGTTCAGACCGGGCCAGGTGCTCGGGCGGCCCGCCCGCTCGTCATCGGCCGCCACGCCGATCCCCCAGACGCGGTCGACCGGGCTCGCCTCGACCAACGTCCGCCGGCCGGTACCGACGAGATACTCCCGCAGCGCGGGATGCTGGCTGAACTTCGCGCTGTTGCCGCGCACGACGATGTCGTAGCGGCCACGGGCCCAGATCTCCTCGTCGAAGTCGCGGACCCGGCGGCCCAGCGCCTTCGCCTCACCTGGACTCGCGGCGGCGAGTACCCGTTCGGCAGCCGCGTCGTCGCCGAACAGCCGGGCCTTCTGCTCCATCATGAAATGCTCGGCGCTGCGATAGTCGGTGTCACCGACGGTGAAACTGACCGGCCACCACTGGCTGAGACAGCCCTTCCCGACGCCGCCGCCCGGCGGTGGTCGGTGACCCCAGAAGAACAGGAGCTTCGGAAGCGCATCCGCCGCCTCCAGCCGACGTAGATCGTCCACTGAACGGGGCCACACGTCGATGTCGGGCATGGTGCGAAGTTGTCAGGTTTCAGAGGTGCCCGCCACTGCTTTCCCAGCGGACTTGCCGCGGACGACACCGGCAACCCGGCCGGCAGCCCCGGCTGGGTCTGGGTCGCCACGGCAGACGAGCAGGCCGGCGGCCCGGGGCGCGCCGATCCGGCGGTCCTCGCGCAGCAGGCCTACGGGCCAATGGCCATGCTTTAAGTGA
>NZ_SJXI01000180.1:0-1688 GCF_004337455.1 Parafrankia sp. BMG5.11
CTAGAAGGCTTGGGCGGGCGAAGCCGCGAAGGATGGGTCAAGTTCGGGGCGCGCGGGTCAGGCTGCGAGTCCGGCGTGGTGGATGAGTTCGTTGATGGCGGTGTCGTAGGCGTCGGCTGCTCGGCGTAGCGGCGGGGGGTCGCTGTGGCGGTCGACGAGTTCGGCTATGCCGGTGCGTAGTACCCGGTTGTGGACGCGGGTGAGGAACAGGGCGTGGCGCTGCCCGGCGGGGGTGATCTGGTAGCGGTGAGTCCCGGGAACGCGTTCGATCAGGCCGTGGAGGCGGAGTCGGCGTAGGTCGTAGCTCATCTGTCCGCTGGTGATGGTGCTCGGGTCGCGGCCGAGCAGCGGCGCGAGATACTCGCGTAGGTCACGGTTGGTGAAACCGTGTGGCAGCAGACGGAAGACGAGGATTGCAGACAAGAGGGCTTGGACGTGGTGGTCGGTGAACCGCATACCGGCGACCCGTCGTCCGGTCTCGGTGATGACCGGATCGGTGATGGCCGCGAACGCGGTGTCGCCGTCGGTGGGATCGTGGCTGATGGTCTGGACGTCGAGCAGACGTCGGTTGGCGTGGAAGCCGACCCGCCGTAACGCCGGCAGGTTGATCAGCCTTTTCCCGATCCCGAAGTCGCGGGTGTCGTTGATGGTGGTCTCGGTGCGTAGCGCTTTCCCTTCTTTGTGGTACTGCTTGATCGTGGCGTGTTTGTAGTCGACGTGCAGGCTTGGGGTGACGCCGTTGGTGATAATTCGGGTTCGGAACCGGCTCGGGGTGGCTCGTGGGCCGGTCCGGCGCAGGGACCGGTCGAAGACCAGGCTGACCTGGTCGGGGCGGCCGATGTCAAGGTTGTCCCGGATGACCTGCTCGAAGAAGATCCTTCCGGACAGGGGCCGGTCGAGAGTCTGGGTCAGGGAGAACTCGGCTTGCAGGATCGAGAGGTCGTAGTGGTAGCCGGCGTCGCGGTCGTCGGGGGTGAACGGGTGCGGCAGGATGTCCAACCACTTGCGGAGCAGCCCATCGATCTCGGCCGGGCCGAGCCGGTCACAGATCGTCTGAAGGCCGGCCGGGTCCTCGACCGCGGCGAACGCGTTGTCCATCGGGGTGAAGGCGATCCCGGACTTGGTCGCCTGCCGCTGCGCCCAGTGGTTCCCGTTCAGGCACAGCTTGGCGTTGTAGGGGAAGTAGGAGCAGAACTTGAGGAAGAACGGGCCGAAGTCGTCGTCGACGCAGTAGAAGTAGAAGTGGTTGACGACCCCGGTGGTCTTCACGATCCACGGGTATGTCTTCCCCTCTGCGTCGCGGCGCTTTTCCGTACGGAACAGCGGAGTCTTCTCCTGCGCCCGACCGATGAACACCACCCCCTGGGTGCCGGTGAAGTCCTTGAGCCGTTCGTGCATCACGTCGTCCTTCCGTTGCCCCTTCACGAAGTCGACGATCGGGATGTCGTGGTCGGCGGCGAACCGCCGGACCGCGGTCACGAAACCCTCGGTGATCGACGCCAGCGGGGCGGTGGAGGCGACTCGCATCCCGAGCCGGCGGCGGAGGAACCCGACCAGGCCGAGAGGGAACTGGAGCTGGGGCACATAGACGTTGAGGTACATCCGGTCGATGCACTCCACCTCGAAGCTCACGTGATGGGCCAGGACGTCGGCGACGGTGCGGGGTAGCGTCATCGTCAGCTCCGGTC
>NZ_SJXI01000181.1:0-1704 GCF_004337455.1 Parafrankia sp. BMG5.11
AAGATTCAGGACAGGTACTCAGCAGGATGCTCGCAGCGTTCAGTTTGCCTAATTTGCTCCAGTATGGCGAGGTCGGGTCGAAGGTTTGAGACAGTTTCCGATGCCTCTAGCCGGCAACGCAAAATGGCAGGAAGCCAGTGCTTGATGAAAAATTCGTTGTGTATCCACGTACCTATGTAGAGTCCGGTGCCGATCAGGGCCAGAATGAAGATGATAAACAACCCTGTGGTCTGGGGTGGATAAGAGAGAATATTCGCTCGAGGATGATCGGAGTGTCGAGCTCTTCTGTGGTTCGACTGGGCGGCTTCGTTTTGTGTCATTGCGTCATCCAGTAGCAACCATTTTTCCGACGATGGAGTCCGCCAGGATTGAGGCGCGATCTTCGTCAAGACCAAGTTCTATGGCCCGATCATAGGATGTCTTGCGGATAAGACGAATCTGTTCGCGCGATAGTTCTTTGTCGGCATCGTCTGTCTTCGATGAAGTATCACTGCCGAGACGGAATAGGCGCCGGATGAACTGGCGAAATTTTGGCTCCGCCACACCCAGCGCTGTATCGGTGACAAAGGAAGCGAGACTAGTTAGGACCACAGTGACAATATCTAGAACATAGGGGATGAGGAGAATCTCATCGAGTCCGAACCCGACAGCCTCGTCCCGCTGCTGCCGGCTCAGCGCTTTTTTCGGGTTTCTGAAGTACTCCTCGGCTACTTCGTCGAATATCACGAGCTCGTCAGGAGCTGCATCCCGCAAAACAAGTTGCGCCACTTCGGCCACGAGGTCTTTTTCAGACTCGTGCTTCACGGTTTCTTTGCTGTGTAGCCTCACGGATCCCCCTTCCCGAGCCGCCCATACTGTGCAGCGCCAGATCATTGTCGTAACAGTCTGACGCGAAAAAGTTCTCTGTGAGAAACCGATCATCGGTTTACCCTCACTCTTCCATCCAAAACATTCTTGAGATATTGATCGATCGGGGTCACTCGGGGTCAAGATTTGAGTGGTTAAATTGCCGACCAAAGTAGCTGTACCTCACGAATCGGACAATACTTGCGAAGGCTCTATCGAAGTTGAGAATCGGCTACATAGGGGGCTATTAACATGAAGCCTAGTAGATCACTAATCCGGGATGCGACCAAGGATAGAGGATGTCATGGTAGGTATGTGAGCCTAAAGTATCCGCCATGAAGAGTGGGGGTGGTCCTGTGTTTTCCATGATCGGTGCAGCGCTTCGTACTATCTTTATCGGCCTCCTCGATAAGGCATCTACCGGTCGCTTTGTGGGGCTTGGTGGGACTCGATTCTGGCGTTTCAAGGCGGCAGATTCTAGGATCTTGGCAGGCGGCTTCGCCGTTCTTTTTGGGGCAACATCCTTGATTTTCTCGACCGCTGTCCAACCTGCTTTTGCCGACCCGGAATCCGAGGTTCGCAAGCACGCTCCGGCTCAGGTGCGCGATGCGTGCGTCCCGACCGAAGATGAGATCAAGAAAATTTATCCGCAAGCAAGTGCGTCTATCTTGTGTCCGACTCTAGATACTGCGACCCCGCAGTGGGTTACATACTCGTTGTACGAATCTCCAGAACGCATGAACGGCGACAAAGCTAAGGTGGTCGAGGGTTTCGATCTAAGTGAAGTTAAGGAGGTTGCAACGCTGTGCGAAAACGAGAATGGACGGGGTCGCTACGTGTCCATTCACGGGTGCGACC
>NZ_SJXI01000182.1:0-10733 GCF_004337455.1 Parafrankia sp. BMG5.11
AATCTGGATTCTGGAGCCCCACAGGCAGCGACCCGGTGAAGGTCTCCGACGGCTCCACCCGCACCTTCCTTGAGGACGGCGACACCGTGACCATCCGTGCCACAGCGGCGGGCGCCGACCGTGTCCGCATCGGGTTCGGCGAGGTCACCGGCACCATCGCCCCGGCAGTGTGAGGCATCGCGCATGCGGTGGCCGCGCTGGACGATGCCAGGGAACTGGCCGATCGTCTGCGTCGACCTATGCCCAGCGGGTGGGCAAGGTCGCGAACGACCGGCCTGACCCCGCTGGCACGACCTCGGTGTGCAGGGAGTGGCCAGTGGCCGGGTCCAGGTATGAGCGCAGGACGATCGGCACAGCCCCAGAACCTCCGTAAGGCTCCTCCAGCACTGGGCACCCGTCGGTCCAATGCACTGGAGCGACCGCAAGGACAGCTCCGCTCCGGACCGATACAGCACAGTTCCCGCGCTGGACGATGCCGGGGAACAGCGGCCACTCCTCGCCATCAGGTCGAGTGGCCGGCGGTGGGGAGCTGGCGGGGCTGGCCTGCTCGAGCCGCTGCCGCAGTAGGAACGCTCGGTGCGCTTCGGTGGCGAGGCCATCGGCCTTCCCGTCGGAAGTGAGCACGACGCCGAAGAGCTCGCGTACGTCCGCTGCGCTGGTCCGACCTGCAGAGTGGTCGGCGGCCACGGCAGTGGCCTCGCGGTCGAGCGGGTCGCCGTACCCGCCACCACTGGCCGCCGACAGCTCAAAGCGGTCCCCTTCACGCAGGTCGACGCCGGCGTCATGCATCCCAAGCTGCTCGACGGAGCCGTCGGCCCGCAGGACGCGGAACGACATGAGCGCCCCAGGCCGGCCGCCGGCCATCCCGGCGCACGGGAACCAGCCCCGGGTGCCGGTCATGTTGCCTTCCCACAGCGGGACGCCGTGCGGCTCCAGCACGGTGCGACAGCCGGCACCGGAGCGGTACCGGCCTTCGCCGGCGGGGCGGAGACCGACTCCCCGCGACCGGTACAGCACGCTGTAGACCGACTCGGTCACCTCTACGTCGGCCATGTGCAGGCCGCCGCGCCGGCCGGCGAGGTCGCGGGTCATGTCCATCCCGTCCCGGTCGATCCCGGCGGGGCTGCCACCGGCCACGCCGTCGAGCAGCGTGAGCAGTGTGCGGTTGCCGGTCTCGTTGACGAACGACCACCGGGTGGTGCCCTGAGCGTCATAGGGAGGAGCGGTGCGCGGCGTCACGGCGCCCGGCGACGCAGCCACAGCGAGCTGGATGCACTGCAAGGCAGCCGAGTTGACGGCGATGGTGCAGTCCATGTGGGCGGCACCGATGGGTGCAGGTGACCGGGAGTCCAGGATCGTGCCCGGCGTGGTGAGAAGCTCGATGGCCTCGTACACGGACTGGGTCAGCGGAAGATCCGGAGCGATCACCCCGAGCAGACCCGGGACAAGGGTTGCCTTCACGATGTAGGGCTTCGAGTTGACGAAGTGCGGGATCTGCGGAGGCGCTCCGGTCAGGTCGAATGTGAGCTCGCCGGCAGCGACGTGCAACGTGCATGGGAAGTGATGAAGCTCCTGACCGACCTCGGCGAAGGCCGTCGTCCGGTACGATCCCGGCTCGAGCACCGCCAGGCGGCGGCGGAACTCGGCGCCAGTGATCGTGTCGAGCTGCCCTGACCATGCTCGGAACGATCCGAGGCCGACCTCGACGGCGAGGTCGCGCACCTTCTCCCCGGCGACGTGCGAGCCGATGACGAGACTGCGCAGGTCCATCTCGATGACGTCGAAGGACCGGAGGTTGGTGCGCAACACCTCCCACATGTCCTCGCACTCCACTCCGGCGCGGAACAGCCGGACCGACGGGAAGCGCAGGGCCTCCTGGTAGCACTCGGTGGCCTGTGTGGCCGACGAGCCGGGCACCATACCGCCCATGTCGAGCATGTGGGCCGAGATGGCCACCCAGGCGATGAGCTCGCCGTCGAGGAACACGGGCCGCTGGACCACCACGTCCTGGGGGTGGAACCCGCCGTCCGTGTGCGGGTCATTGGCGATGAACACGTCGCCCTCGACGATCGAGCCACGGTGCCGGGCCAGTGAGCCTTCCACCGCGTGCATCGCCACGCCGAACTGGCCCGGGACGGCGGCCGCTCCGCCCAGGAACCTGCCATCCCCGTGCAGCAGGGTGACGGCGTAATCCTTGGTTTCGGTGACGATGGGGCTGATGGCCGTGTTCTCGATGGCCGCTCCCGCCTCCACGCTGATGGCTTCGAGCCGGGTGCGGAAGATCTCGACCATGATCGGGTCGAGGTCGGTGGGAGCATCTGCGGTGATGGTCATGGCACCTCGATCTCCAGCGTCCCGTCGAGAAGCGACTCGACCGTCGCACCCTCAGGGATCCACACGGTCGTGTCGTGACGGTCGATAAGCAGCGGCCCCGACGTGCGGCCGGGCGGCAGCGGGGCGAGCGAGTCGTCATAGGACGTCACCAGCGACGGCGACCCGGTGCGCTCCACCCGGACGGACCGCTCGGCCACACCGACGGCACCCGATGTCCCCGCGGTCACGCGCGACGGCAGGAGGCCCTCGCCGAGCACACGGCTCGAGCCGACGGCCCGCAGGGCAACCAGCTCCACCACCGCGCTGCGGACTATGGAACCCTGGCCGTAGCGGTGCGCGTACTCCTCCTCGAAGCGGGCCGCGAACGAGACCTCGTCGCCTTCGTCGCAGGTGACGGTCAGGTCCGAGCGCTGGCCGGCGTATCGGATGTCCGCTTCCAGCACCACGTCCCAGCTCCCGGCCGGTACGCCATCCGCGAGCAGGTCCTGCTCGACCCGGTCCCGCAGCTCATCGCCGACTTTCGCCAGAAGGCCCTCTGGGAGAGGGAACTCCACCAGCACGGGTACCTGCCGCTCGCGTCGCACCTCAGAAGCCGCCGCGCCCAGCGCGGAGAGCACTGACGCCTGACGGGGGACCAGCACCCGTCGAGCACCGATCGACGCCGCGATCTCGACGGTGAACAGCGAGGCGCAGCCGCCGTAGCTCACGAGCGAGAACGTGGACGGGTCGAGGCCCCGCGCAGCGAGCCGGCCGCGGGCCGCCTTGGACATCTCGGCCAGCGCCAACCCCCGGATGCCCCAGGCCACCTCGTGGCCGTCGATGCCGAGGAGCTCGCCCAGGCGGGTGCAGGCGGCGAGCGCGGCATCGGCGTCGAGGCGCATGCGGCCCCCGAGGAACCGCTCCGGGTCGATGTAGCCGAGGACCACCAACGCGTCCGTGACCGTGGCTTCCGTGCCGCCGCGCCTGTAGCAAGCCGGCCCCGGCTGCGACCCCGCCGACCTCGGCCCAAGGCGCAGGAGCCCCCGGCGGTCGGCCCACGCGATCGAACCACCACCGGCCCCGATGGACTCGACATCGATCCGGGGCAGCGCCATGAAGACACCCATGAGGAAGCCCCGCCGCACCCGGTACGGCACACCGCCAGAGATGTCCGAGATGTCGAACGACGTGCCCCCCATGTCACAAGCCAGGACGTTCTCGAGGTCGCGCTGGTTGGCGAGGATGGCGGCCGCGGCCACCCCGGCCGCCGGGCCCGACTCCGCCAGCCAGACGGGACGGGCCCGGGCCTCGTCGATGGAGATGGCCCCGCCGTTGGAGTGCACGAGCAGCACCGGCACTTGGAGGCCAAGGGCGCGGATCCGCTCCCCCAGGCTGGCCACGCCGTCGAAGGCCCGGCCCACGTATGCGTTGAGCACGGCGAGGTTGGTGCGCTCGTACTCGCGGATCGTGGGCGACAACTCGGCGCCGCTCGTGATCGGGACCGCGGGCAGTTCCTGGCGGACGGCCTCGACCACCGCCGCCTCGTGTGCCGGCTTCACCACCGACCACAGCAGCGAGACGGCCAGCGCCTCGGCGCCCTGCTCCTCCACCAGGTGATGGGCGGCGGCCACCGCCGCGTTGACGTCGAGCGGCTGGAGCACCGTCCCAGCCCGGTCGACCCGCTCCTCGAGCCCCACGATCCGCTCACGCTCCACGAGTGGCGTCGGCGGGACCAGCCAACCGTCGGGCCCGACGTCGCGGCTCCGAGGAAGGGCGAACATGTCCTCGAAGCCCTTGGTGGTCAACAGGCCGACCCGGAGGCCCACCCTCGACGCGATCACGTTGGTGATCGCCGTGGTGCCGAGGCCGAAGTGCGACACCGACGCCAGCAACGGCTCCAGCGGCTCACCGCACTCCTCGGCGAGCAGGCGACAGGCCTCGATGATCCCCTCTGCGATGTCGTCATGCCGCGATGGTGTCTTCACCGACCAGGATCGCGCCCCCTCCACGAGCACCCCGTCGGTGAAGGTCCCGCCCACGTCGATCCCGATCCTGCGCAGCGGTCGCCCTTGATTCATCCATCCCACCTCGCTTGTCGCTCCTCGGCCCGGACGAGACGGCGTGATCAGGCCGCAGGTCGATTGACCGGGCGCCCCCCTGCACCAGGAGGACCCTGACCGACGAGAACAACAGGAGGAGTAGCAGAACCATTGCTACTCCTCCTGTTCGCCGTCGAAACCTTCCCCATGACTCAGAGGGCTACCACGACACGCCCCGAGCAACTGCACAGCAGGCCGGCGTACGACCCACCTCCACGATGCCGAGAAGCAACGCCGCGCTCACGGCCGACCGGCGTCGAGCCCTCGTCCCGAGGCGAAGAGCGGAGCTCAGGCCCCCTTGTCGGCCTCCCTGAGCTCCTGGTACTGCCCGATGGTTTGCGCGACGTGCTCGCGCAAACCATAGGACTGGACCGAGATGTCATGCCCCTCGGCCTCCTTGCGGAGCGCCCCGACCGTGCAGTTCTCCCGGGGCCGGACCGAGTACGGGTCGAAGGAGAACACCCGCATGGCGTTCTCATGGGTGATCTTGTCGATCACCTCGTCACTCAACCTCCGCACCGAGTCGGCCACCGCCTCTGGTGACTCCGGCCACGTGGTGTCGGAGTGCGGGTAGTCGCACTCCCAGGTGACCATGTCCGCGTTCATGTGGTGGAGGTTTTCGATGCCGAAGTCATCCACGATGAAGCAGGTCACAACGTGCTCGAGGAAGATCTCGCTTGGCAGCCGGCCACCCAGCTCCGGGCGCGTCCACGCCCGGTGCCGCTTGTACACGTAGTCGACTTTCTCCAAGAAGTACGGGATCCAGCCGATGCCGCCCTCGGACAGGGCGATCTTCAGGTTGCGGAACTTCTGGAAGATCGGCGACCACACCAGATCCGCGGCCGTCGGGAAGGTCTTGTTCGCGTTGCAGCTGATCTCGACGCTCATCGGGGCATCGGGCGAAGTCACGATGCCGACGGTGCCCGAGCCGATGTGCACGCACACAACCGTCTCGGTGTCCTCACATGCCGCCCAGAATGGGTCCCAGTGATCGCTGTGCAACGACGGCAAGCCAAGGGCGTACGGGTTCAGCGAGAAGCTCACCGCATGCGAGCCCATGGCCGCCGTGCGCCGGACCTCCTCCGCCATCAGCTGTGGGTCCCAGATCGGCGGGATCGCGCACGGGATGAACCGGTCGGGGTACTCGCCGCACCAACCCTCGACGTGCCAGTCGTTGTACGCCTTCACCACCGCCAGCGTCAGCTCAGGATCCTGGTTCACGCGGCTGGCGAAGAACTGCCCGCAGAACCGGGCCATCGACGGGAAGTTCAGCGACGCCAACACACCGTTGGCGTTCATGTCCTTCACCCGCTCATGCACGTCATAACAACCGCGCCGCATTTCCTCCAACCGCTGCGGCTCGAGGCCGTACTCCTCCGGCGGGCGGCCAGCCACCGCGTTCAGTCCCGAGCTGCGGGCCTCACCCTCACCGAACACCCACTTGTCCCCGCCACCGTCGTCCGGCACGAGCCGCGGCGCCCGGTCGGCGTACTTGGCCGGCAGGCGGCCCTCGAACATGTCCGGCGGCTCGATGACGTGGTCATCCACGCTCACCAAGATCAGTTCGTCCTTCTTCACCTTGCCTCCCCTCGGCGCCAACGTGCTTGCCCGACGCCGCCAATGGAGTACGAGCAGGTATCAGATTCCGAAAAATAGCAGAACTATTGCTATAGTCCAAGACTCGCACGGCTCGCTCCTCAGCGACGTCCGGAGCGCAGGATCTGTCCCGGGCCGGCCGCGAGCTCGCCCACGAGCGACTTCCCATCGCGTGTGATGGCCGTTCCGTTCACCAAGATGTGCTCGATTCCGCCAGGCGCATCAGCGAGGATGCGCTCTCCGTTGGCCGGGAAGTCGCGAACCCGTCTGACCGGGCCGGGCGCGATGGTCGCCGGGTCGAACACGACGACATCCGCGTGGAAGCCCGGCCGGAGGTAGCCGCGCCCTGGGATGGCCAGCAGGTCAGCGACCTCTCCGGAAAGCTTGCGGACGGCGTGCTCCAAGGAGAGGGCCTGCCGGTCACGCACCCAGCCGCCGAGGAGATCGGTCGGCATGACCGCGTCACAGAGCTGGTCGGGGTGCGCTCCCGCGTCGGACAGCCCGAGGACCGCCCCTTCGAGGTGGAGGAGCCGCCGGACCTCGCCCTCGTCCCTGTTGGAGAGCTCCAGCTGGAACCTGGTCCGCAGCTGCTCCTCGAGCGAGATGTCCAGCACGAAGTCGAGCGGGTCGACCGCGAGCCGACCGGCGGCCTCGAGAACAGTGGCACCAACCAGCTCGGGACGGCTGACCGACTCCACCAGCGACCACCGGTCCCAGGTGGCGTACGCCTTGATGGCGATCTCGGCCCGGACGCGCTCGCGCCAGACCGGGTCGGCGTAGGCCGCCATCCGCTCCTCGAACGTCGAGCGGTCGAGCTCGACCATCGCGGGACACCGGAGCGCGAACCCGTTGCTCAGGTTCGCCTGGGACACCATCTTCCGGCACGAGACTTGGGGGTGGACGTCAGCGCCGACCTTCAGCCCCGCCTCGTGGATCGCCACCCGCTCGCGGTGCTGCCCTCCGTCGCTGGCCAGAAGAGCGGTCCAGGTGAAGGGGCGGCCGATCTCGGGCTGGAGCTCGTAGAGCGACGCGAGGTCGAGCTCACCCCCCGGCACGAACGCGGCCAGGCCGTGGCCGGCCTCGGCTAGGCATCGAAGGAGCGCGACCACCTCGTCGCGACCGGCGTGACAGCTGGGAGTGTTGCGCCCCCCGGGCGACGTCGTCGTGGCGATACCGATCGCTCCTGCGTCCAGCGCCGACCGAGCCAGCGCCACCATCTGCTCGACCTGCTCGGGTGTTGACCCGCTCGCGTAGGCGTCCTGACCCATGACCGCGATGCGCAGCGCGGAATGGCCGACGTAGCCCGCCCAGTTCAGGTACGGACGCGCTCGGTCGACGCAGTCGAGGTACTCGCCGAAGGTCTCGAAGCCCCAGGTGATTCCGGCGCGCAGGGTCTCCGATGACATGTCCTCGAGGTCGTGCAGCAAGCTGACCAGCAGCTCGTGGCGCTCAGGGAGCGTGGGCGCCACCGAGTACCCGCAGTTCCCGCCGACAACCGTCGTGACCCCGTGCCAGCACGAGGACGACAGCGCCGGGTCCCAGAACACCTGGGCGTCGTAGTGGGTGTGGAAGTCGATGAAACCGGGGCTGACCACGAGGCCCGAGGCGTCGATCGTCTCATCGACATCGGCCGCGCGCACAACGTCGGCCCCCACCCCGGCGATGACCCCGTCCTCGATGAGCACGTCCGCCGGAACCGCAGGCCGTCCCGAACCGTCAACGACCGAACCACCACGGATCGCCAGCATCATCACCCCTCCTTACGCGCACACAGGGCTACACCGCCCCACACTAGGCACCGTCCCTCGTGATAGCAAGACTATTGTGATCCGATCCGACGGCATGTCATGGCGGCGACCCCGGAGCCCGGAGCCCGGCGGGCGGGCCCGTAGCGGCTATCGCTCCTGCGCCCGCCTGTCGCTCCTCAGAAGCGGGTGCGGATCGTCCGGCCGGGGTCTCGCCTACGCCAAGCGGCACCCACCCATCAGCAGGTTGACCGACCTGTCCGACCAGCACACACAATTACATCAACAGTTTTGCTACTATCGAGCTCCGCCGGCAGAGGGTGGAGGGGACGATCGTGAGCTGGGACTACGTCGTTGTCGGTGGCGGTTCCGCCGGCTGTGTGCTGGCCAATCGCCTCAGCGCGGACCGCCGCACCCGGGTGCTGCTGCTCGAGGCGGGGGGCTCGGACCGCCATCCGTTCATCCACGTCCCAGGGCTGGTGCAGAAGGCCTGCCGGATCTCGGGGATCGTCTGGGACTACCGCGCCGCGCCCGATGAGTCCCGCAACGGCGCCGGCGGGCTCTGGATGGCCGGTCGGGTCATCGGCGGGGGCAGCTCGATCAACGGTGTCATGTGGGTACGCGGCCATGCCGGCGACTTCGACGGTTGGGCCGCACAGGGTTGCGACGGTTGGGACTGGCAGGGCGTCGAGCCCTACTTCCGACGAGCCGAGCGCTACATCGGCGGCACCCCAGCTCGCGGCGTGAAGGGCCCGATCCAGGTCCGCAAGGTCCGGGCCCCGCACGTCATCACCGACGCCTTCGTCGCCGCCGCCGACGCATCCGGCCACCCCTACACCGACGATTACAACGGCGAGCGCCAGGAAGGCGTCGGCGTCGGCCAGGCCAACGTGCGCCGTGGCTTCCGCCACTCCGCGTCCCGAGCTCACCTCCGCGGGGCGTGGCGGCGCCGGAACCTGAAGGTCGTTACCGGCGCCTTCGTCGAGCGGGTCCTGCTCGAAGGTGACCGGGCCGTCGGCGTCGAGTACCGCTGGAAGGGCCGCCTGCTCACCGCCCGCGCTAGCAAGGAGGTGGTACTGAGCGCCGGGGCAATCGCCTCGCCGAAGCTCCTCATGCTCTCAGGCGTGGGGCCGGCCGACCACCTCCGCGGCCACGGTATCAACGTCGTTGCGGACGTCCCCGGCGTCGGTCGCAACCTCCAGGAGCACCCTGTTGTGTCGATGCTGTGGAACATCGACGTCCCCACGTTCGGCATGGACTTCACACTGAGGGGCATCGTCAAGCACGGGTTTTCGTTCCTCCGCGGCCGGGGACCGGCCGCCGCCGGCATCTTCCACGCCATCATGTTCAGCAAGTTGAACGCCGACAGCTCCCGCACCGAGGTCGAGGCCGGCTTCACCCCGATCGCCCTGGTCGGCGCCAACGCCGGTGACATCAAGGCCGAGACCCTCTCGGGTTCGGGCACCCACGACGTGCGCCAGATGCAGGTGCTCGACCGAGCCACCGTCACCGTCTACCTCAGCCTGCTCCACCCCCGCTCCCGAGGCTCCGTCCAGCTGCGCTCCGCCAACCCGGCGGACCCGCCACTCATCCAGCACGAGATGTTCGCCGAGGAGGGCGACCTCTGGGATCTCGTCGCCGGCTGCCGCCAGGTCCGCCAGGTCTTCGACACCTCGCCCATGAGCGACCACGTCACGAGCGAGGCTCTTCCAGGCGCGGACGTGACAAGTGACGACGAATGGGAGGCGTTCCTGCGCTCCCAGAACTGCCACGGGGCGATGCACCCAGCCGGGACCTGCCGCATGGGCACTGGTCCCGAGGCAGTCGTCGATCCCCGGCTGCGCGCCGTGGGCGTGCAGGGCCTGCGGGTCGTCGACGCCTCGGTGATGCCCGAGCTCACGAGCGGGAACACCAACGCGCCGACGATCATGATCGCGGAGAAGGCTGCAGCCATGATCCTCGAAGACGCGGACCAATGAGGTCGCGCATCGAGGCTGACCGGACCGTTGCATGGGTTCCCAACCTGCGCCTTGGTCAAAGCCGGCCGACGCCTCGCATCCAAGGTCTGAGCTTCCGTGGTCAGAACGCCGTCCACGTCACCTTCGACCCCTCATAGCGGGCAGGGCGTTCGGGCAGAAGCCTTCTAGGCTGAAGGCTCGGCCATCTGCTCGATGCAACGCCGCAAGAGATCGATGAGCATGTGCCGTTCGACGACCCGGAGCGGCGCGACAAAGTCCTCCGCCAGAGCCGCTGTCCTCGCGTCACACGCCCGGAACACCCGTTCCCCCTTCTCCGTGAGGGCAGCGCCGACGATGCGCTGACTGTCGCTCCGTGACTGCCGAGCCACAAGACCCTTGCTTTCCAGCGTCGCGAGCGCGACCTGGGCTGCCTGCGGGCTGATGAAGTTCTGCCGTGCCACCTCAGCACGCGAGATCCCCGGGTTCGCGGCAATCTGATAGAGGATGCCGTACTGCGCAGCTGTGATCCCGTGATCGCGGACGAGCTGCTCGATCGGCTGCCGTGTCTGGCGGAACGCCTTGCCGACCAGATCCATCACCTCTGCTGCATCGGTCGGTCGAGACACACTGCTTGTCATGGCGGCGGAAGCTACTCCTCAGACGTATAAAGCCAGTACACGCCTGCCGCACCGCAGCCCGGGGAGGCAACGTCATCGTACATCGCGATGAACCTGGCCTTTGGGGTACGCACCGGCACTCAGTCGGGCGTCGGCGTGGCGGCTGATGGGCATCGACGGGCTGGAGTCCGACGTGCCGGCCTCGAAGGAGAACATCGCCGCGTTCGGCCTGCCGGCCGGGCGGGTCGACGCACCGGGGGCCTATCCGAAGGTCCGCGCGGTCACCGTCTGCGAGGGCGGCTCGCATGCGACGGTGCTCGCCGCGCTCGGCCCGGTCGGCGGCGCGAAGGCCGCCAGAGAGCAGGCGCTGGCCCGGACCCTGCGGGGCTCCAGAATCCAGATTTG
>NZ_SJXI01000019.1:0-36902 GCF_004337455.1 Parafrankia sp. BMG5.11
TCACCTTAAAGCAGCGCCATTGCCCCGCGAGCCGACCGCGCCGACGGCGGAGGCGATCGACCGGTTCTGCGGCGACTTCGATGACCTGTTCTGTCGCGTGGCTGAGCGCACCGCGCTGCGGCAGTATCTGATCGGCCTGCTGCTGCCCCGGGAGCGCAACAAGACGTTGACCGAGCTGGCCGCTCTGGTCCCCGGCGCGGACCGGCAGCGGCTGCACCACTTCCTGCATGACGCCCCCTGGGATCCCGATGCCCTGGGCGCGCGGCGGGTGGACCTGTGGCGTCGGCACCCGGAGTTGGGGTCGCATGGCAACGGGGTGCTCATCATCGACGAGACCGGGGATCGCAAGCGCGGCCAGGCATCGTGCTGGCCGCCCAGCAGTACATCGGCAAGCTCGGCCGTACCGCCAACGGCGTTGTGGCCGTCACCAGCCACTGGGCGGACGGAAGCCGCCACGTGCCGCTGGGGGTGCGGCCCTACCGGCCCGCCTCCCGGCTGCCCGGCGGCAAGGCCGATCCGGCGTTTGCCACCAAGCCGGAGCTGGCCTGGGAACTGATCGGACAGGCCCGGGCTGGCGGGGTGCCGTTTCGGGCGGTGGTGGCCGACTGCGTCTACGGGGAGAACCCCAAGCTCGAGGGGCGTCTGAGGGCGGCCAGGATCCGCTACGTGCTGGCCCTGCGTCCCCGCCACGGCACCTGGCAGTTCGTCGCCGATCCCGCCCATCCACCGGCGTTCACCCCCACCGAGGCCGCCACCCGCCTGCCGCTTGAGGACTGGCGGCGCCTGGTGCTGACCGACAGCCACGGCCAACCGCTGGTGCGCCACGTCGCCGAGCTAGAGCTGGGCCCCTGCTACGGACCCGCCCGGGGCACCCGCCTGACCGCCGATTCGACCTGGTTCATGGCCACCAACCTCTCAGTGGCCGAGGCGGACGCGGCCGAGGTCTACCGGATCTACCGGCTACGGGACTGGATCGAGCACTACTACAAGCCGGCCAAGCACGAGCTGGGCTGGGCGGACTTCCAGGTCCGTTCCGAACAGGCCATCGTGCGCCACTGGCAGCTGGTCATGCTGGCGTTCACCTTCAGCCTGCTGACTGCGGCGCTACCCGACCACGCCGAACAAGCGCCCTCCAGCGATGGAGGGCCGGCGGGGGGAAAATCCGCGCCGACGAGTCATCTGGCAGGACACACTGCGTCAGGTCCGCGGCTGGCTGAGCCCCTGGGCGCGTCTACAGCTGTACTGGCACCGCTGGCCGACCGCCCCACCCCCACCGGAACTGGCAGCACTGCTTGACCATGTAGGTCACTCCCACCCGCTGGCAACCCCAACCTGACCAACCAGCGACTAACCTCGGGCTTTCACCGGTGATCGTTTGAGGGGGCGCCGGAAATAGGAAAGGTGTTCCTGGCCTGGGAGGATCGAGGTTGTCGAGGCCTTGTCCGTCCCGAACCGAGGAGCACCTTCGCGGTGAAGACTACCGCCGTGTATCCGTCTGTCCGTGTGGACGCCGCCGGTCGTGGGGTGGTGTCGCATGCGGGTGGGGTGCTGCTGACCGAGGCGGTCCGGGTCTGCGGGCTGGGTCGGGCGTTGTCGGTGGCGCTGGCCCCGTGGCGGCCGGCCCGGGCGGTGCACGATCCGGGCAAGGTGCTGCTGGACGTGGCGCTGTCGCTGGCACTGGGCGGGGATTGCCTGGCGGATGTGGCCGTGCTGCGCGCCGAGCCGGAGGTCTACGGGCTGGTCGCCTCGGACCCGACGGTGTCGCGGACCCTTGACCGGCTGGCCGCCGACGCGGACAAGGCGCTGGTCGCTGTTGATCGTGCCCGGGCTGCTGCCCGGGGGCGGGTGTGGGAGCTCGCCGGCACCCGCGCCCCGCACGCGGGGGCCTGCGCGGACGATCCGCTGGTGGTGGACCTCGATGCCACGCTGGTCACCGCCCACTCGGAGAAGGAGAACGCCGACCGGACCTGGAAGAAGGGGTTCGGGTTCCACCCGCTGTGGGCGTTCGCCGACCACGCCCCCGGACGGGTCGGGGGAACCACTGGCGGTCCTGCTGCGCCCGGGTAACGCCGGGGCCAACACCGCCACCGACCACGTCGCCGTGGCCACCGCGGCACTCGCCCAGCTACCGCCCCGGCTGCGCCGGGGCCGGTCGGTACTGGTCCGTACCGACAGCGGCGGCGGCACCCACGCCTTCCTCGACTGGGCGCACCGCCGGCGGCTGTCGTACTCGGTCGGGTTCACCCTGCCCGACAGCGCCGCCGAGGCGATCGCGCAGGTGCCGGCGCAGGCATGGACCCCGGCCTACGACAGTAACGGGCAGCCCCGCGACGGTGCGTGGGTCGCCGAGCTCACCGGGCTGATGGACCTGACCGGCTGGCCGCAGGGCATACGGGTCATCGTCCGCAAGGAACGTCCGCACCCCGGTGCCCAGCTGAGGATCACCGACCCCGACGGGAACCGCTGCATCGCGTTTGCGACCAACACCCGCCGCGGGCAGCTCGCCGACCTGGAACTACGCCACCGCCGCCGGGCCCGCTGCGAGGACCGGATCCGCGCCGCGAAGGACACCCGCCTGACCAACCTGCCCCTGCACGACTTCACCCAGAACCGCATCTGGTGCGCCCTGGTCGCCCTAGCCATGGACCTGCTCGCCTGGACTCAGATGCTCGCTCTCGCCGGCCACACCGCACGGCGGTGGGAACCGAAACGCCTACGGCACAGGCTGTTCACCATCGCCGGACGGATCGCCCGCCACGCCCGCACCGTCGTGCTGCACCTGGCCGCCCACCACCCCTGGACGGCGCTGGCCATCCGAGCCCTGACCACCCTGCGCGCTCTGCCCAACCCCGGGTAGCCCACCGACCCGCCCCGCCCGACGACCCCGCACCACTCTCGGCCGTGGACCGGCGCCCCACCCCGCGCGACAGCGGGCCACACCGTCACACTCAGACGGCACAACTCAACATCAAAAATAGGCGGGTCGATCCGAGAGACTGACCCAGCCATCAGGCGAAAGATCGAGCCTAGTCCAGGCGCGTGTGAGGTGGGCGCGGAGTCGGCCTACGCCGGCGCCGCGGACGCTCTCGTGCCTACCGTTCCGGGCGCCACGGAACCGTCGGGAAGGAAGACCGGGTCGGGACCGGCGTACACGCCCGCGGTCGCGGGAAACATCGCCTTTATGATCTTGAACCGCTGCATGTCTGCAGTGCCCTCCGTGTGACTGAAGATCGTGGAATCGCGCAAGTACTTCTCGATGCCGGCCTCCAGCATCACCCCCATACCACCATGAAGTTCCATCGCTGCTCGGGCCACATCGAACACCGCTTCCCCGCAGTGCAGCTTGGCCATCAGCGCGAGGGCGCTGGCATCGTCGGCTCCAGCATCGATCGCCCGCGCGGCCCGGTAAGTGATCGCCCTACATGTTTCCAGGGTCGTGGCCATGTCCGCCAGCCGCGCGGCAACCACCTGGTGCTTGATGATGATCTTGCCGCCATGGAAGTGCTCCTGCGCGTAGCGGGCCGTGCTCTCGAAGGCGGCCTGCATCACTCCCACCGCCCGCGCAGCGTTCAACACCCTCCCCTGCAGGAGGTAGAGACTCGCGCCACCCAACGCGGTGTTTTTTACCAGTAGATGGGACGCGGGCACTCGACAGTCCTCGAACACCAGCTCCGCGTTGACGGCGAGCCTGTGCCCGATCTTCTCGTTGATCCGGCTGATCGAAAAGCCGGGCGTGTCCTTGCCCACAAGGAAGCTGCTCACGCCATCCCGGACGCCTGCAGTGGGGTCCGTGTTGGCGTACACGATGAAAGCGCTGGCCGTGCCTCCGTTGCTGACGTAGTGCTTGACGCCATTGATGACCCACTCCTCCCCGTCCCGCACTGCCTTGGTCTGCATGCTGGCCTCGGGCGCGTTGTACTGCAGCACCCGATCAGAGGCCCCTCGGGGCTCCGTCAGGCAGTGTGCCCACAGGAAACCGGGATCCTTGGTGAACTTTGCGAACCATTCGTCCGCCAGCTCTTTGCTGGCGTGCCGGGCGAACTCGGCGGCGATCTTCCAGTTCTGGACGATCGTGGTGGTGAACCCTGGTTCGCCCCGCCCCAGCTCCTCTACAAGCAGGGCCTGCGTCAGCGTGTCGAGCGGGACACCACCGTACTCCGGCGGGAGCCCCAGTGTGCGCAACCCGATCTCGTCGGCCCGGGCCATGAGGCGGTGAGGGAGCCGCTCGCGAGGAGGCGCGTTCCATTCCTCGTCTCGATGCTGCGCGAGCCATGGCAGGATCTCCTGGTCGGTGAAATCCCGACACAACTGCTGGAAGGCCCGTTGTTCGTCGGTCAGACCCTCGTGCCTTGAAAGCATTGCGACTTGTTCCTTTCATAGCGTGGCGTGTGAGCGCCGTATTCATCCGTTCTGTGGGAATCCGAGATCGTCGTGGGCGCTGTGGCATGGCCAAGCTGTTCGGCGCGCTGGTGTCGACGCTCGCTGACCGTGCGGATGCGAGGCTCGGCCGCTCGGAGGTCGGCGCCTCCCCCGGGCGAGAGACGCGCCTGGCCACGGCCCCTACTCGCTTCTCGTGATCTTTGGGAACGGACACGACTGGCGCTCTACACTGAGATCCGCAGGTGGCGCAGCTCGTGCGGCTTTCGACAGAACGTCGGGACGGACCAGATAGAGCGGGACGGACAAAGAGATCTTGGCGGATGGGGCCAGATCGATCGGGATACCGAACCGGCCCCGGTCGCATCGGACCTGGACCGCCACAGGGGGCGGTGGCCTGCGCCTGGACGGTCAGGCCCGCACCCGCCGCTGGGATTACCGTGGGATAGCGACCACGGTGAACTCGGCAGTCTGCGGCGACGGGTTGTTGAAGCGGGCGTTGGGCAGGTAGAAGCGGTTGCTGAAGCGCGCGATGGTGGTCGGTGTGTCGAAGCGCGGGTCGGTGCGCCTTTCGGTGATACGGCCCACGCTGCCCGTCGTGTCGAGCTGAACCACAGCGACCGTATTGGTCATGTTCTGCACCACGTAGAGGGTCCGTCCTTCGAGAAGCATCCCGTCGCCGAAGGTCAGGTCGTCGTATCCAAGGTCGACTTCGGTTGCGAGGCCGGTGGCCGGGTCGACGCGGAAGAGCTTCCCGGTGTTGGTCTGGACGATGAGCAGCGCCTTGTTGTCCGGCGTGCGCACGATGCCATTGGCGTTGAATCCGTCACGGAAGATGATATCGCCGCCGAGAGGTATCCGTACCACATCGGCTTGCGAGGGCAGAGTGCCCAGCCGGTCGAACGGGAGCTTGTACAGCACTGGTGCGAGAGAGTCGGTGACCCAGGCCGCATCGCGGGTGAGTACGACGTCATTGACGAACGAGGCTTCGGTTGCGAGCTGGTACCTGGCGATCATCTGTCCCGTGGCCGAGTCAATCACCCACATGGTGCCTGCTGACCCGCCTGCGACGAACATGCGACCGAATGCGTCGAGTGTGATTCCCACCGCGCCTGTACCCGGCCCGGGAGTGAGGACCTGGCCTGCGCCGGTCGCCAGGTTGAGCTTGTACACGTCACCGTTTGCCAGGGAGGTGATATATGCGTGAGGCCCGTTGCCGATCACGATTCCCTCGGGGAAGAAGCCGGTCGGTAGAGCGATGGTGTCGGGGAAGCGTCCGGGGCCCTTTGCGTCTCCCGGACCGTCAGGTGCGGCGGCTGCCAGCGAGGCACCGGCCGCGGAAGTGGTCAGCGCCGCTGCCGTGCCCGCAAGGGCCGTCAGTACTGCTCGACGGTTTTGCATGTGTCTATCTCCTTCAGAAGTGGCTGGTATGGTGGACGTGGTATTCGCCGGTATTCTGGCGACCTGCTCCGGTGGGTCACCTGACTTGTCGATCAAAGACAGACGCAGACGCCTGGATCTGCCCGGTGCATGCATGCGACCTGGGCGGACGTTTTTGACAGGCGGGGAGGAACCCAGCGGTGGGGCGGGCCCGGAGGCTCGGCTGTGCGGGTGATCGGGTGGCCCCGGCCACGAGGCCTGCTTCGGAGGGGTTCAGACGGCCTTGAGTGCGCCGCCGTCGATGACGTAGTCCGCGCCAGTGACATTGCCCGCCACGTCGGAAAGAAGGAACGCGATCAGGGACGCCACCTCCCGCGGCTCAGTGATCCTGCCGGTCGTGATGGAGAACGCCTGAGGTATCTGCTCAAGGAACGCGGCATGCTCGACACCCGCACTGGCTGCGATCTTGCCGCCGAACCCGTCGGGGTCCTCCCAGACGGAAGTGCGGACGACACCGGGCGAAACGGTGTTGACGCGCACGCCCTGAGGCCCGAATTCCTCGGCCAGCGACTTGCCAAAGGCGGTGAGCGCTGCCTTGGCCGCGCTGTAGGCGACCGGACCGGCTGCGGGGAGCCTGGAGTTTATGGACGAGACGTTGACGATGCAGCCGCGATGCTTGATGAGGCTGGGCAGCGCAGCTCGGCTGATGCGGACCGCGCTGAGCAGGTTGAGGTCGAAGATGGCCTCCCACTGCGCGTCGTCGGTGTCGAGGAAGCCGGCTGGCTCCAGCGCGTCGCCCGCTCCGACGTTGTTCACCAGCAGCTCGAGGCCACCCAGCTCGGCGAGGGCTTTCTCCATGAGTGTGGCCACCCCTTCGGCGGTGCTGAGGTCGGCCGATACGGGGATGGCTCCGGATTGGCTGAGCTCGCGGGTGATCGTGCGAGCGGCACCGACGACATGGACGCCCTCGCTGATCAGAGCTTTGACGGTTGCCAGGCCGATGCCGCGGCCGGTGCCGGTCACGACGGCGGTCTTGGAGTCGAGGTTGAGCTTCATGATTCACCATTTCTTGAACTGGGGTACAAAATTAGGGCAGAGTTCGACCGAGCAGGCGCCTGCCCTCGCGTGATTAGAGAGCGTCGACGGTTGCGTCGACCACCCGGGCGAGACGGTCCGGCCCTTCGGCGACTCGGGCCATGACCCTCAGGCCGATAACCGTGTTCAGCAACAGGCTCCCGACGGCAAGGGAGTCACGGCCAGGAGCGATCTCTCCCGACCGCTGCCCCTCCTCGATCAGAGCGCGAAAGCCGTCTTCGGTCTGGTCGAAGATCCGCCGGACCAGTTCGGTCGCGGTCTCGTCCGTCCCCGCCAGTTCCGTTGCGGTGTTCACCACCATGCAGCCGCGACGGTCCGGGTCGGCGAGGTCCACTTCGACGAGGAAGTTCAGTGCTTGGCGCAACCGGTCCTTCACCGGGCCCGCCCGCTGGAGTATCTCCGCCAGAGCTGGCGACTGGCTGTCGCGGTAACGACGGAGCGCCAGTTCGAACAGAGCTCGCTTGCTGCCGAAGGCGTTGTAGAGACTGCCTTTGCCGATACCGAGGGCGTCGACGAGGTCCTGGGGCGTGGTCGCGGCATACCCCTTCCGCCAGAACACCTCCATGGCCCGATCGACAGCGGTGTCCGGATCGAATTGCTTCGGCCGTCCCATGGCTGGAACAGTAGCAATTCTGTACCCCTAGGTCAAGAAATCTATCTCACCACCAAGTCCCTAACTGGCACGCCCGGGTCTGGGGGTCAGTTGCGTACGGTTGTGGCAGCTCACTTGCGTTGTGCGAGGTCGAGGACATGGTGGGCGGCAGTGAGCTGCTCGTCGAGGACCCGCGGGTAGGCCGGCGCCCGGTCGGTGGTGCCCTCGACCGAGCGGCGACCACGGGCCAGCGCACTGGCGAAGAATCTGCGTGCCCGCAGCCAGGTCTCGCCGTTCGCTGGCGAGAACGTCGACGACCTGGCCGTACTGGACGACCGCCCGGCACAGGTAGCTCCACCGGCCGGCGACCATCACAGCACGTCTCGTCGACGAACCACCGGTCCCCAGGACTTGTGCCGGCAGGGCCAGGCCGCGTCGACCAGCAGCGGAGTGAACCGCGCCACCCACCGAGCCTGACCGGCGACCCCAGCACCCCCGCCCGGCGAACGAAACAGTGCCGACCCGACCGATCACAGATGTCGGATACATGGATTCTCCATTCGAGCAGGGGTCAGCCCACCCCTGAGCGGCGGCACCCAGACGAGCCCGCCAGCAAAAAGTCGTGCGAGGCCTTGCCTGCCTTCCTAGACCCCGCGGATTTCGCTCGGGTCCAGACCTCGAGCGAGGTCCTGGCGCATGGCGACAAGTTCCGGGGCATCGGGGTTTCGCGGGTGCTCGGCGGTGAGTCGTACGTCGTGGATGACCGCTGCTGGTCGCGATGAGAGCACAACGACCCGCGTCCCGAGAACGACCGCCTCCTCGACATCGTGGGTCACGAACACGATGGTCATCCCTGTCTGGCGCCATACCTCGACGAGGTCCGCGCGTAATTTGACCCTGGTCTTCACGTCGAGAGCACTCAAAGGTTCGTCCATCAGCAGCAGCTGCGGCTGCACGGCGAGCGCACGAGCGATCGCTACTCGCTGCCGTTCACCGCCTGAGAGCTGGTGCGCCGGCCTGAGCGCGACGTGATCCAGACCCATGAGCGAGAGCTTTTCTCGGGCTACCTCGCGGAGGGTTTGTTTTCTTCCGGGCATGCCGCGCAGTCTCATGCCGAGTACGACGTTGTCACGGGCAGACAGCCAGGGGAGAAGTCGGGGACTCTGGAAGACGTAGCCAAGCTGGGGCCATACCGTGGAGGGGGATTGTCCTAGGACAGAGACCTCTCCAGCTGTGGGCTTGATCAGGTCACCGAGGATGCGCAAGGTGGTTGATTTCCCGCATCCGGACGCGCCCAGGACGCACAGGAACTCGCCATGCTGAACGCTCAGATCGAAGTTCTCCAAGATCGCTTCCGACCCATAAGCGATCTTCATGCCGTGTATGGCGATGGCTGGCTGGGAGTCGCGAGTGGAAACTGTCATGGCTGTGTCCTGGAGGTGGATACGGATGCTCCCGAGCGCCGGGCAACCCAGTTGCCCAGCGGATCGAGAATCAGAGACTCGACGACGAACACGATGACGACCACGGTGATGATCGAGGCGAACACCATTGAGGTCTGGAAGTTCTGTCGTGCCTGGTTCATCACGAGGCCGAGGCCCATCTCGGCGCCGAAGAACTCCGCGATGATGGCTACCTTCCATCCCACGGAGAAGGACAGCCGAGTGGCCGCCAAGATATACGGAAGGAGAAGTGGCAGCTCGATCCGACAAAGGACGGCGAGCCGGCTCCGTGTGAAGCTGCGGCCCATCTCCCGTAGATCCGGGTCGATCGCTTTGAGACCCTCTCTGAGGGTGACCATGGCGAAGGGGAGCAGGATCAAGGTCACGACGAACACCACGGCCGAGTCACCGACGCCCAGCCAGATGAGGCCGAGGATGGCCCAGCCGACCCCGGGAACGGCGTTGAGTAGGGGCAGGAACCGGCCGCCGATCAGTGCGTCCGTCCACGGCGCGACCTGCGTGAGCAGGATGAGCGCCGCGCCGGCGACCATGGCAAGTGCCATCGCGACGGTGATCCGGATGAGCGACGTGAGGGTGTGCACCGCGAGGTCGCCGACGAGGAACTCTTTCACATCGCGCAGCACGTCCGCCGGCGGTGGGAGTAGGTACTCGGGCTGATGCGGCGCAGCGAGGTACCACGCCAGTAACACGAGGAGAGGCACGCCGTAGGCAAGAATGAAGCTCAACGCGCCTCGGCCGGGTCTCCGTCCCCGCCCCGGCCGAAGCCGGGAACGGGCACGGACACGGATTGCCTGTGCGGTCAGCGGGCTCACAGCACTGGTGTCAGGCTGATGATTCATTTGACGATCTCGTCCTCAATGTCGAGCGACTCGGGAATATCTCCCTCGGTAGCAGCCTGGTCCCACATTGCCTGGGCGGCCTCCAGCCACTCCGGCTCGATGCTGCCGACGTAGTCATACGCGCCGCTCCACTGGAACGTGATGTACTCGGCCGGCAGCCCGGTCTTAGCGGAGATGGCGGTGGCGAGCTCATCGATGTGTTCTTGGGCGTAGTCCACCGATGCGCCGAGCATGTCCTGGTATTGCTCGTAGCAGGTCTGGCCGCTTTCGACCTGGCGATCCAGGGCCTGATAGGCAGCAAAAACGCTGTTGTGGCCAGTCAGCTCCCGCCACTCGGAATCCGACATCATGATCCGACGGAACTGCGAGTCGTGCCCGAGCCGATATGCCGTGTAGCCGAAGTCGCTCACCGCGTCGATCTGCCCGCGCTCAAGCGCCGTGGTCAGCTGGGCGGGATCCATCTCCACCCATGAGACGTCGCCGCCTTGGAGCGCAGAGTCCAGGCCGTACCGCTCGTGGAGCAGGATCCGCGTAATCATCGTCGAGGTGGAGCCGAAGCTCGTGACGCCGATCTTCTTGCCCTTCAGGTCCCCAGGGGCGGAGACCCCGCCCTCGCCCCGCACGTAGAGGCCCGAAACACCCGGGTTCTGCTCGTCGCCGGTGCGGCCCGACGAGAGGGCGACGATCTTCAGATCAACCCCCTTGCTGCGAGCGAGCGGGATCCCGATTAAGGACGACTCGATCAGGTCGAACTGGTCGGTCCCGGTAGCCTGGATGAGGGCGGGGAAGGCGAGGTAGCTCAGCTCGAGACCCGGGAACTTGGATGTGTCGACCTCGTCATGCTCGATTGCGTACAGCGCTGCCCGGCGCACGTCGTCATCGGCGACCGCCACCTTGAAGTTGCTGCAGTCTCCCGCCGCACGATCCGAACCACCGGCGCCACCGCCACACCCCGCCAGTGACAGCACACCGGCAACAGCGGCGGCCGCGAGCCCCGCTGTGCTCCTGCTCGTCCTCATGAACACTCCTTCCACTGAAGATTGGCCTTGTGGATATGCCAATCCAGGATGGTGTGACGGGATGCACAAGTCAAGAGGTTTGGAAAACTGGCAAGGCCAATTTTGCTCTTGAAGTTCGGTCACTCTTCGCGACTGAGGAGGTGCTCGCGCATGACATCGTTGTGTCTGCGGACCGCGATCAGCGCAGCTTCGGGATCGGCCCGCTCCAGCGCCTCGACGATGGGGGCGTGGAGGGCCAGCTGGGCTTCTGCCTGGCTGGGGGCCAGCCAACGCGGTACGCGATCGTTCTCGACCCAGTGCTGATACTCGTACTCCAGTAGGGAGGTGTGTACCTGCTCGTAGAGGGCGGTGAGCACCGGGTTGGCGGCCAGTTCGACCAAGGTGGCGTGGAAGACGGTGTCGGCCGCGATCCAGGTGGAGGTCTCGCCGACGCTGTCCGCGAGCCGCGCGAGCGCGCGGCGCGCCTCGCGCAGACCGGTGTCGGTGCTGCGATCAATGGCCTGCTGAATTGCGAGGTTCTCGAGCCACAATCGCAGCTCCACCAGGTGCTCAAGGTTGTCGGCGGTCGGAGACAGCAGCGACCTGCCCTGAGTGCCCTCCGCCTTGTCGGGTCGTCTCAGGACGTAGGCGCCGGAGCCGCGACGGCTCTCGACGAGCCCCATCAGTGCGAGGGTTCGGATGGCCTGGCTCACTGTCGGACGGCTCGTCCCAAGCCGCTCGGCCAGGGCGCGCTCAGAAGGAAGACGGGTTCCTTCCGCCAGGTTCTGGCCGATGATGAAGTCCCGGATGCGCTCGGCGATGGTGTCGGACAGACGCGGTGGAGCCGCAACGGGCTCGAGTTCGCTGAAGTCGATCCCGCCCAGCTTGTCCGCCCGTACTGGCTCCTCGAGTGCCATCACAGCCCCATCAGTTAGAAAATCGGTCGCTCTCGATCATGCCTAGGTCCCACGAACTGGTCAAATGGCTAGGAAACTTTCGGAACGAACCGATCTCGTTCTCTGTCCGGCAGGAGCCAAGCAGTGCGTCGCGGGATATCTCGAGCGAACGATGAGGCCCTGTGCTGACGCCTCGAGGGCTCGCACGACGAGTCAACGATCCCGCCTTCTGGTCCAGGCGGCGCCGCTCTGGCACCCTCGATGCTGGCCATCCTCAGGATGTCGCGGGTGTCACCTCCCACGGTCGACCCGACCGCTAACTGCGTGGGTGCTGAGGCTCGGTTGGATTCCGTGATCCAGCGCGGGTTGCATACGAGGCAGGCGGGTGCAGAGTGTCTACTCGACCAAGCCGGACAAGCTGATCTCGTCGCCGGTCTGGACGATGGTCCGCCGCGTGCTCTCGGCGAGGTCCGATGCCACGTATCCCCAGGTCGCGTCAGTCCTTCGACGGAGCCAGCCGCGTCGTGGATGACGCCGAGCATGGCAACCACCGCGCCCGTCGCAAGGACTGGGCGCCGTGGTGCACAGCGCCGTCGCGCCATGACGCCGACTTACCGCTACGCCGGCTGGGCCACAGGGTTCATGAGCGGCAGGACGTCAAGAGCACCCGGGGAGAATCGGAGCGCGAAATTATGCCTTCGGCCGAGTGCTGCAGCTCAGCAACAACGGACGCCACATCGACGCCGAGTAGACGCCCGGCGTGCTTCATGACTCGTCCGCGGACGATTACAGACTCTACGTTGCTCGTGTCCATCAGCATCACAATGGCGCCGACGACGTGGTTGAGCGGCGCAGCGTTCAACAACTGAGGGTTGAGGACAACAACGTCGGCTTCCTTGCCTGGGGTGAGGGATCCCACCTTGTCTTCGAGGTGGACGGCTCTGGCACCCTCGATAGTGGCCATTCTGAGGATATCTCGGGTACTGACCATGTCGGTTTCGATGACTTCCTCACGGATTGCCCGTTCCTGGATCCGGCTGCGTTGGAGCGCATAGGCGGCGCGCATCTGCGAGAAGAAGTCGGTCGGCCCCAGGCTGACGGCATCGGTGCTGAAGCTTGGCTGGATTCCGTGATCGAGCGCTGGCTGCATACCCGGCATGCCGGTGCACAGCGTCTGTTCGACCATGTTGGAGAGACTGACCTTTCCGCCGGTGTTGGCGATCACCCGCCATGTGCTCGCGGCGAGCCCGGTGCAGTGGATGTACGTGTTCCAGGGTCCAGCAAGCCCGAGTTGGCTGAGCTTCTCGACGTGCAGGCCGGCAGCCTCGTCGTTGACGTGGGAGTAGATCGGCAGGTCGAGGTCGCGAGCGAGTCGCCAGTTCGCCTCGTTCACTGGAGAACCCATGGCGAGCGTCACGAGTTGCTCGTCGGACGGAAAATACGTCTCGCGCAGACGAGTGATATCAGCCGGGTGAGCGTACGAAGGATGAGGCGTGCTTCCGTGGGCCTTGGGAGAGAACGCGTAGACGGACCGGACACCCGATGAGATCAGGCCCTTGACGGCCGCATCGGTGTGCTCAGGTGTCTCGGTGCACTGAGAGGTATCCACGACGGTAGTGGTACCGGCATTTATCTGTTCAAGCGCGCCGGCATATTGGCCCCAGTAAACATCCTCAGGCGTGTAGACGTGAAAGGCCGCCTTCTCTCCCTGCCGCGACTGAGTGAAATAGTCCGCCGAGAGCGCATCACTCCAGTAGCCGCGCAGGGCCGTTTGGAACATGTGGTGGTGCGAGTTGACGAATCCGGGCATGACGATCCGCCCTGTGCAATCGATGGACGGTGCGTCGCTGACGAGCCGGGGCCCGACTGCCTGGATCTTGGTCCCCTCTATCAATACGTCTGCGGCGGTGAAGTCCCCGATTTCGGAGTCCATCGAGATCACCAGGCCGTTGCGTAATATCAGCTGAGTGCTTCCGCTCTCGGAGCCCGCCATGGTTCCTTGGCTGTGGGCGGCGCCCCCTGGCGGGGCAGGTGCGTTCATCAGTCAGCTCCTATGCAGGGTGCGGGTGACGATCACCAGGACGTTGCGATGTACTTGGCTTCGGTGTACTCCAGCATGCCTTCGTGGCCGCCTTCCCGACCTAGGCCGCTGAGCTTGACTCCGCCGAACGGTGCGCTGGGGTCGGAGACCACGCCGCGGTTGAGGCCGACCATGCCGCTTTCCAGCGCCTCGGCCACCCGCATTCCGGCGGCGAGGTCGGCCGTATAGACGTAGGAGACAAGCCCGTAGTCGGTGCGGTTGGCTGCCGCCGTTGCTTCCTCAACGTCGGTGAACCGCACGATGGGGGCAACGGGTCCGAAGATCTCGTCGTGCATCAGCTCGGCTTCGGGGGAGACGTGATCAAGGACCGTCGGAGGGTAGTAGTAGCCCTCCCGGTGAGGGATGTCGCCTCCGACCAGGACGTCGGCTCCGCGGCGAACGGCATCGTCAACGAGTGCGTGTACCTTTTTCCGTGCCGCCTCGTTGACCAACGGACCTACGGCGACACCTTCTTCGTACCCTGGGCCGACCCGCAACGAGTTCATGGCCGACGCGAATGTCTGCGAGAATTCGTCTGCGACGGCGTCGTGCACGTAGAAGCGGTTGGCCGCGGTGCACGCCTCGCCCCCGTTACGCATCTTTGCTACCATGGCGCCGGCGACCGCGCTCTGGATGTCAGCGTCCGCCAGGACGATGAACGGAGCGTTCCCACCCAGCTCCATCGAAGAGCTGAGGACGCGATCTGCTGCCAAGTGCAGAAGCTTGACCCCGACCTCCGTAGATCCGGTGAAGGACACTTTTCGCACAGCCGGATTCGACAGCAGCGTCCCGACGACCGCTCCCGACCGGTGTGACGGGAGCACATTGACGACTCCAGCCGGGATACCGATTTCTGCAAGCAGGGCCGCGAGCGCGAGCGCGGTCAGCGGTGTGTCACTGGCGGGCTTCAGAATGACGGTGCATCCGGCCGCGAGCGCAGGGCCGATCTTGCGCGTCGCCATAGCAGCCGGGTAATTCCACGGGGTGACGAGGACCGCCACCCCGATGGGCTCGCGTTGGACGATGATCCGGTAGTCGCCGGTCGGCGCGACATGGAGGGACCCATCGAGCCGGACCGCTTCTTCGGAGTACCAACGGAAGAACTCCGCCGCATACGCCACCTCAGCGCGCGCATCGGGAAGAGCCTTCCCGTTCTCCGCACTGATCAACAGTGCGAACCATTCCTGGCGCTCCATCATCAGCTCGAACGCTGCCCGAAGCAGGTTCGCGCGTACGCGAGGAGCGGTCCGCCGCCACGCGCGAAGGGCCTCTTGGGCCGCATGCACCGCAGCAGTTCCGTCCTCAGGTGAGGCGGAGGAGACGGAAGTCAAGGGCTTGGCGGTGGACGGGTCGATGACTTCGATCGTCGCCTCATCGTCGGCGCCGCGCCACTTGCCACCGATGAAAAGCTGCGTCGGCACCTCGGCGATCACGGACTCTACTTCGTACGGCACGGTGCGCTTCGCTTTCTAAGAAGGTAACAGGGCCACTGCGCTGAACCAGCGTGCTTTGGGGTCAGACCGGTGCGTACTCGCCCGTCGCGACCGGTACTTCAGGGACGGCGGGCAGCGGATCTTCGCGACCCAGCGCCGACCACGCCGCAGCCACCACATCGTGGGTCGAAAGGCCATATTTCCGGAATAGATGCGGCGCGGTCTTCGACCCCTCGGCGAACGTGTCCTGGAGCCCGACTCGGTGAAGCGGACGACCGAGGCCCGCGTCGGCCAAGGTCTCCGCCACTGCCGAGCCCAGGCCGCCAATGATCGAGTGGTTCTCCGCGGTAATCACTGCGCGAACCTTTCGCGCGACCTCGAGAACGGAACGGGAGTCGAACGGTTTGATGACCGGCGTGTTCACGACTGCCACCGAAACGCCGGCCGCTTCGAGAGTCTCGGCGGCGGCGAGCGCCGCCGGGATCATCATTCCGCAGGCGATCAAGGCGATCGTGTCACCGTCAGCAAGGATCTGTGCCTTCTCAAGCGAGAATTGGTGGGAGCCGTCGAAGATGACCGGAATCTCCCCCCGCTTGAGCCGCAGGTAGACCGGACCGGGAACATCGACGATTTGCGGGACGACGTTCCGAGTTTCCACGGCATCTGCCACATCGATGACCGTCATGCCGGGGATCGCGCGCATGATCGCCATGTCCTCGATAGCCTGATGACTCGGACCACCGGGGCTCGACACTCCCGGCATGAATCCGACGATGCGCACCGGCAGCTTGGGATAGGCGATCGAGTTGACGATCTGGTCGAGCGGACGACGCGTGGCGAACACGCCGAAGGTGTGCACGAACGGAACGTGGCCCTTGCGAGCCAGGGCGCCGGCCAGGCTCATCATGTTCGCCTCGGCCATCCCGCCGTGGATGAATCGCTCCGGGATCTTCTCCTGAAACAGGTCAATCTCGCACTGCCGGGTGAGGTCACCGGACAGGCACACGATCTCCTCCCGCTCCAGCGCGACGTCGACGAGCGCGGTGCCGTAGGGCTTGAGGACCGTGGGATACGGCGGCTTATGCAAGGCGGGCCTCCAGTTCGGCGATCGCGTCCCGCGCGAGCATCGGCGGGAGCTTGATGAAGTGACCGTCCGCATTCAACGGCAGAGCTTCCAGACCTTGTCGGGTGGAGGTCCGGGCGATGATCACACTCGGCCGGCTGCTGGCAACGGCCGCATCGAGTGCGAGGCTGAGCGCGTCTACGTCATGGCCGTCGACGTCGTAGGCGTCCCAGCCGAACGCTTCCCATTTCGCTGCTATCGGTTCCAGCGTGGTGATGGAGCTGACGGGCCCGTCTACCTGCGAGTCGTTGGCATCCAGCAGCACGATCAGCCGACCCAAACGGTGGTGGGCGGCGAACAGAGCGGCCTCCCATGTCTGGCCCTCTTCCATCTCGCCATCGCTGGCGATCACGAAGACGCGAGCATCGTCGTCGCCCTTGAGCCGGTTCGACAGCGCGAAGCCCGCGCCGCCTGAGAGCCCGACCCCGAGCGATCCACAGGTGAGGTCGACCGCGGGTGACCGCTCCGTACCTATGGCTTCGAGCGGGGAGTCGTCGAACCCGTAGCTGGAGAGCGCCTCCTCCTCGAGGAGCCCTGCCTCCGCGGCAGCGGCAAAGACGCCGATGATGTAGTGGCCGGGAGAACAAACGAGCTGGTCCCGCTCGGGGCGATAAGCGTTCCCGTACAGCGTCGCGAGCAACTCCGCCGAAGACAGCACTTGCCCCAGATATCCGAAACCATGGGGTGCCACCATGCGTACGGCTCTGAGTCGCACTCCGTCTGCGAAGCGGCGCAGCTTGTAGTCACTCGCCGTCGATGCGAACATCTCGTTCCCCCTTTGGCTATGTGGCCATGCCACTTCAGACTAGAACAGTTGTGACCGATGTCAATCAGGCCTTCGACTCGAACGCCGGCTAGGCGGCAGGTCGTCGATCTTCGGCGAGCCACATCCTGATCGAGACGATGACGACCTCGTTGCGGCAGTAGTGGCCGCGTTTGGTGTAGCGGGCCGCGAGCGCTCGCCACTGCTTGAGCCGGTTGAAGCAGCGCTCGACAACGTTGCGGGCCTTGTACCGTTCGGCATCGAAGCCGGGCGGTCGCCCCACCCGCGCGGCCGCAGCGTTGCCGGTTGGCTTTCTGGTCTTCCTTCTCGGGGATGGTGTGGGCGATCCCCCGGCGGCGCAGGCCCTGGCGCTGTAGGCCTTGTCTGCCAGCACATAGTGAAGGCGGGTCCGTGGCCGGCCGGGTCCTTGCCTGGGGACCCGGATCCCGGCCATGACCTGGTCGAACTGGGTGGAGTCGTTGACCTGCCCGGCGGTCAGGACGATCGACAGCCCCTCCCATCACACTCCAGGTGGATCTTGCTGGCCAGTCCGCCGCGGGACCGGCCAAGCGCTTCGGCTGCCGGTCGGTGATCCGGCAGGCATGCATTGATCGGACCATCCCCTTGTGATCCTTCAGAATCCAATGCGGGGCACCCTCGGAATGCTGATGCGCCCGCACGATCGTCGAGTCGACCCGAAACGGTCCAGTCAGTGTGCGCGACGGCGTCGTTCTTGACGGCGACCTCGGTCAGGATCCGTTCCCACTGCTCCGCCCACGGCATCCCCCCATGCCGTGCTTGGGCAACAGTGGCTCTATCCGTGCCCACGCACTATCCGTGACCTCACCTCGACCGACCACGGGCCGTGCACATTATCAAACCACCAAGATCCGCGAGAATCCACCTAGCGGCGCCCGGACACGAGCTCCCGGAGGCTGAGCAGCAGTTGCGCGCCATAATCGGGCGCGGCTCCGGTGAGCGAGTCCACGGCGAAGGACACCCTGGTCCTGCGTCCATGTGGATCGAGCTTCCAGGTCACCCAGGAATCCACTCTCTGGTCTCGGACTCGTCCAGTCGGTAGACCAGCAACCGTGGCGCACCGGCCATGACAACAGCGCCATCCGCGACCACACGGATGCCCCAGCGAACCCGCGACGCGCTACCCTCGCGCCACGAAGAGTCAATCCGAAACTGAACTCGCGCAGCGTCGCCGCCGCCGTGATCATCGACCAGAGCGCCTCGCACGTCGAATCGACGGTAATCCGGTCGACGCGAGTCTTCATGATGACTCCGTTCACGAATAGCCGGCGATGCATGCGCGAGCAGTCGGGATCGACGAGTCAGTCGCTAGAGGGAAGTCCGGCGTTGTGCGCTTGCTGGACAAAGAGGGATAGAAAGTCCTTGTCCCGGAGCCCAATGCCGATGGCCGACTGGATCAGCTGATGGACCGAAGCGCCGATCGGCATCGGCACCTCGAGCGAGCGAGCCGCCGCCAACCCGAGGTCGAAGTCTTTCCGAAGAAGTTCCGTCGTGAAGGTCGGGGTCCAGTCCAGTGCTACGAGGTCCTTGGTCCGCTTGCGCACCCAGTCGGATCCGAGAACCGTGCCATTGAGGAAGTCCAGGAAGGCGGCTCGATCGGTGCCACCCTTCTCAGCGAGGCTCGTCACCTCGACCAAGGCCTGAACCATCATCCCGAGGTACAGGTTGTGACACAGTTTCACCAGCCGGCTTTGCTCTTCGTCCCCGGCATAGACGGCAACCTTGGCCATCTGCGACAGGTACGGTTCGGTGGTCGCGTAGACGTCAGCCGGCCCTGAAGCGACGATGCAGCCCCCGCCCTCCGCAATGACATGGGGGTTACCGCTAACTGGAGCCGCCAGGAAGCCGACTCCCGCCTTGGAAGCCAGGCTACGCACCTTCGCCGATGCTTCGACGGACACGGTCGAGCAGTCGACGATGATGCGGGGCGTTTGTTCCGCGTCCAGCAGCCCACGCGGCCCCGCAATGACCTCCTCGAGGTCGCGTGGTGTCGACACCATGACGAAGACAATGTCCGCGGCGGCGAGATCGGCGATCGTCTCGACCGCTCTCGCGCCTTTCTCCACGAGCGGGGCGGTCTTCGCGAGTGTCCGGTTCCACACGAGAACGTCATTGCCGGCGTCGATCAGGCGCGTCACCATCGCCGCACCCATCCGTCCAGTGCCCAGCCAACCGAGTTTTTTCATGTCAAGTGGCTCCCTTGCAAGCCTCATATACGAGAGTGGACTTCTGGCGCGGTCATGGCGAGGCACCGACGGGCGGTCGTCGGCTGCCAGCGGCGTCGGGTCACGAGAGACGAGCCTTGTAGCCAGGGGGCGTCTCCTCGGCGTAGCGCTCCTCGAACGTCTTGCCGCCCTTCATCTTCTCGGTCCACTTGGACTCGATGATCTGCACCGTGACGACGTCGGACGGACAGCCAAAGTTCGTCACTAGTGCCTGCGTGATATCTGCCATCGCCTTCTTCTTCTGCTCGTCGGTCCGGCCCTCGGCCATAAAGACGTGGACTTCCGGCATGCTCGTAATCCCATCGTCGTAGCTCATCGTTCTCGATACTCACAACACCACAGGGCAACGACCGACAAAAGAAACGTGAACAACCGTCGGCCTGGCGCGGGCGGCGCGCGCTCAATCCTTGTCGAAGTTATTGCGCCTGCCCTCGCGCACGTAACTGATGGTCGAGGAGATGGCTTCCTGGCCGTGGATCGACTTCTGCTTGGACACATGTCCGAACATCTGGATTCCGAAGCCGCCGTCGAGATCATCGACAATGCGCTTCTTCCACGGACGACGAACGATCTGCGTGGTGAGTCGGCGCGTGATCCGGGGCTGGCTCATGATGTGATCGGCGATGACCCGCGCGCGCTCCAGAAGCTCCTTTCTGGGCAGTACTTCGTTGACCATGCCCCATTCGAGGGCCTGCCGAGCCGTGATGGCCTGGCCGGTCAACAATGCGTACGCTGCCTTCTTCACGCCGAGCAGCTCCTGGAAGCAGGTGTGGATGCCATCCGCCGGCACGGATCCGATGTCGTAGTGGAGATCGAAGATCGTCGCGTTGTCGGCGCATAGCGTGATGTCGCACATGAGTACGATCTCGGTGTGGAACCCGGGGCCGTTCAGGATGCCGATCGTCGGGATCTCCAGGTCGTTCACAAGGGAACTGACGTTGATGCGGCCGTCCTTGTAGGCGTATTCGTAGGCCCAGTACGGCATATCGGCGTCTTCGAGTTCGAAGCCGGTCGGATCCGACTCCATCATGAATTCCTCACCCGAGCCGGTCAGGATGAGGATCTCGTTCTCCGGGTCGGAACCGATGGTCTTCAGCATCTGCCCGAGCGCGCGATGGTTCTGCACGCTCAATTGGATGGGGCCACCGAGCGTGTGCGCCTGAGCGACGATGACACCGCCGTCACGCTCAAGGTGGAAGAAGTCCTCGAACGCCTTGCGGTAGTCCTCGAACTTCGGTGTCGGGATGAACTCCTGCAAAGACATGGGTGCCCTCAACTCCGCGTATCGACGTGCACGTGGACGGCTGACGGGCCGTTCCCACCCGCCCCCAGCCGCACAAGTGGACAATTGGCCATGCCAGCATCGCGACGGATCCGAACGGTGTCAAGTCCCGGAGATGTCTGGTGCGCGAGAGGGGGCATCCCCAGCTCCTGGCCCTCGATCGTGGACTGCTGGCCCCGTAGCGAGCAGCAGCAGGACTCCAGGCCCATCCCGTCTTGGTAGGACACCAGCGACTTCGCGTCCCGTTGTTGACATGCCGGGATCCGGCGACCACACTCAGGTGACCCAACTGGCATGGCCAAATGGCCACTTCTTTCCGGAGGGACGTAGCCGTGCACTACGCGCGTAGCGAGGCCAAGGATGCCGCCCGCCGTCAGTTCACCGGCCTCTGGGCCGCGATGACTACACCGTTCACCCCGGACGGCCGCCTCGACAGGGAAGCCATCGCGGCCGACATGGAGCACCTCACCGTGGATCTCCATGTCGGGGGCGTGTTCTGCACCGGCGTGATGGGCGAGTTCTGGGCCTTGACGAACGACGAGCGCAAGCAGGCCGTCGAGACGGTGGTCGAGGCAGCGACCGGCAACTGCCCAGTGCTCGCCCACACGGGACACCATTCAGCGCTGGACACCATCGAGTTGACAAGGCACGCCGAACAAGCCGGCGCGGACTTCGCGGTCGTCATCAACCCCTACTACCCGCCAAGCTCGGTGGACGGCCTGAGGGCTTGGTTCCACCAGGTCCTGTCCTCGGTAGACATCGGAGTATGGCTCTTCGACACGAACTTTTCGGGAACCAAGCTGCCAATGGAGCTCATCGACGAGCTTGCCGACATCGAAAATGTCTGCGGCATCAAGGTGGGGCACGATCACGAGCGCTACCTCGAGACCCTGTCACGCGTGGGTGACCGCATCCTCGTCTGCGAGGCCAACGAGGCGATGTGGTTGGAAAACATGCGCGACCATGGTCAGACCGTTTACATGTCGTCGTCGATTCCGTTCCTCTTCCAAACTACATCGTGGCAGCCGATGCGCGAGTACACGGAGCTAGCGCTCAGTGGCGAGTACGAGAAGGCAGCCGAAGTAGCGGCGACGCTCGATCCCCTGCGGGCTCTCAGCTCGAAGTGGCTGCACGGCCAGTGGCTCCGTGACCACATCATGCCCATCCCGTTCATCAAGGCCTGGGCCGGCCTGCTCGGCATGTCAGGCGGCCAGCCTCGCGTCCCGCTCGTCGGGCTCAGCGACGAACAACTCTCTGAACTCACCGCCGACCTGACGGCCGTGGCCCTCCTGTCATAGCGCGAACTGCCGACTGCGCACCAGGCGCCGAGCCATTGAACTGAGGAATCTCCAAGTATGACACGGATCATCGAGCACTGGATCAACGGCAAGCTGTATCAGGGAGCCGGCAGCGAGGCGGGTGTCGTAACCGACCCCGCAACCGGGCTAGTGATCGCGCGCGCCAACTTCGCCTCCGCGGACGACGTGGACGTCGCCGTCGCGGCAGCGGCCGCCGCATTTCCATCCTGGGCAGCGACGTCCCTGGCTAGACGCAGCAACATCATGTTCAGGTTCCGCGAGCTGTTGAACGCACGGTCCGACGAGTTGGCGTCCATCATCACCGCGGAGCACGGCAAGGTGCTGAGCGACGCGGCAGGAGAGGTGGCGCGCGGACAGGAAGTTGTCGAGTTCGCCTGCGGCGTGCCGCATCTGATCAAGGGCGCCTACACCTCGTCCGCTTCCACCCAGGTCGATGTGCACTCGATTCGCGAGCCCCTTGGCCCGGTCGCCGTCATCGGCCCTTTCAACTTCCCGGCCATGGTTCCGATGTGGTTCTTCCCGATCGCGATCGCCACCGGGAATACGGTAATCCTCAAACAAAGTGAGAAGGTGCCGTCGGCGGCTATGTGGCTTGCCGAGCTGTGGCAGGAGGCCGGCCTTCCGGACGGCGTTTTCAACGTGGTGCACGGTGGTAAGGAGACTGTCGACGCGCTGCTGACGCACCCCGACGTGCAAGCGGTTTCGTTCGTCGGATCGACTCCCGTAGCTAAGCACGTCTATACGACGGCAACGGCATCGGGAAAGCGGGTCCAAGCCCTCGGCGGCGCCAAGAACCACATGGTCGTGCTGCCCGACGCCGACCTCGACCTTGCGGCAGACCAGGCGGTCAACGCCGGCTACGGCTCCGCCGGCCAACGATGCATGGCCATCTCCGTATGCGTGGCCGTCGGTGACTGCGCCGACACACTGGTCGACAAGATCCGGGAGCGGACGCTGACCCTGCGCACCGGTAATGGCCGTCGCGGCTGCGACATGGGACCACTCGTCACGGCCGCATCGCGTGACCGGGTCCGTTCCTACATCGACGCCGGCGTCACCGAAGGCGCCACGCTCGTCGTCGACGGCCGCAACGTGACACCCGACGCGGACGGCGAGGGGTTCTTCGTCGGGCCGACGTTGTTCGATCACGTCACTGCGGACATGAGCATCTACCGGGACGAGATCTTCGGGCCGGTCCTGTGTGTCGTCAGAGTCTCGACGCACGACGAAGCGCTGGCTCTGGTCAACAACAGCCCTTACGGCAACGGCACGGCAATCTTCACCAACGACGGACGCGAGGCACGACGCTTCGAGAGCCAGGTTCAGGTGGGGATGGTCGGCATCAACATCCCCGTGCCCGTGCCCATGGCCTACTACTCGTTCGGCGGATGGAAGAACTCGCTGTTCGGCGATACCCACGCACACGGCACCGACGGGCTGCACTTCTTCACTCGCGCCAAAGTCGTGACCAGCCGGTGGCCCGACCAGGGCCATAGCGGCATCGACCTTGTGTTTCCCCGGAACGCCTAACGCTCAGGACAACTCCCATTCGCGCCTCATCGAAAGGTCGACGGCGATGTCAGACAGCTCAACTGTCACGGCTTCTGTCCGATATCCACGAGAGATCCCAATGCCGGACGGATCCGGCCCCGAGTACATCGTGATCGGTGAAGGACCGCTGGCTTACGTGTCCTCGCTGAAGACCGGCGCCGTCTTCCTCGTCGATCTCGAGCACGGCACTCACGAGATCTTCGTCCCGCCGGTCGCGCCGACGGCGGTAGGCATGGGGCTGGACGCACATCGACGGTTGTTCGTCTGCGGCGGTATCGACGGCTCTCTGTCAGTGATCGACACTTCGAGCCGGTCCGTGCTCAGGCGCTACCAACTCGGCGGTGAGCAGTCGTTCACCAATGAGCTCATCGTCACTCCCGACGCAGTCTGGGTCACCGACTCCTTCACCCCGGTCCTCTACAAGCTTCCGTTCGGCGAGTGGGGCGAGCTTCCCTTAGACGACGACGTCCTGCGGATCCCACTCAGCGGGGATCTCGTCTACCAGCAGGGCGAGACGTTCGCGGAGTGCTTCAACTCTAACGGCATCGCCCCCACCCCGGACCAGACGGCCATCCTCGTCGTTCAGACGAACACCGGCAAGATCTTCCGCATCAACCCGACGACCGGCCACGCCACACTCGTTGACCTCGGTGGCGAGGACGTGATGTGGGGCGACGGGCTAGTACTCGAGAATCGCACCCTCTACGTGGTGCAGAATATGGCCAACTCCGTGTCAGTCATCGAACTCGACGCGGCCGGCACGTCCGGCAAGGTCATCGATCGGTGGACAGACCCGAACTTCGACACGCCGACGGCCATGGCCCGCTTCGGTGACCGATTCTACCTCTCGAACGCTCGGTTCACGACGCCGAACGCCGAAACAGCGGATTTCCGGATCATCTCGATCCAGCGCTGATATCTAAGCTTGGATGCACCGTCCGGAATGGGGTCCATGGCGTGCTTGAACACGAAAGTGGTGAGTGTCCGATCAACGGCTCTGTTTCACATTCGGTGGGCTGCGGAGGTTTCTGGAGCACCGGATCGCGGACAAGCGGGTCCTGCGGCTGATCGACAAGTGGTTGGCCGCGGGGGTCGTCGAGGGTGGGGAGTGGACAGCGTGTGAGGAAGGTTCGCCACAAGGGGCGTCAGTGTCCCCGCTGCTGGCGAACGTCTACTTGCACTATGTCCTCGATCTGTGGGTCGGCTGGTGGCGGCGTCGCCACGCGCGCGGAGATGTCATTGTCGTGCGCTGGGCCGACGGCTTCATCGTCGGGTTCGAATACGAGGAGGATGCGCGGCGGTTCCTGGACGAGCTGCGCGAACGGTTCGCGAGGTTCGGGTTGGAATTGCATCCGGACAAGACGCGGCTGATCGAGTTCGGGCGGTACGCTGCCCGGGATCGGAAGCGTCGGGGTCTGGGCAAGCCGGAGACGTTCGACTTTCTGGGGTGTGTGTCCTGAAGACCGGAGGTGGTAACACGGTGTAGTTGGCCGTAGCTGAAGGTCGTGCTCGTCGTTGCTTGCCGGTGAGAGTCCGGTCCGGGTAGCTGCCAGGAGGCCCGGTAGCAGGCTGGCTGCTGGGCACACGGAAAAGGCTCACTGCTCACGACGTAGGGCGTGGATGTGCCGTTTCCACCCGATTGCGTCCATGGCGCTTTGCTCGGTATAGCGCTGCGTCGGCGAGCTCTACGAGCCTGTCTGGGGGGTCGTCGGCGGTGGGTGTGACCGCCGCGACGCCGATGCTGACGGTGACGATGTTTTCTCTGACCGTCGGGTGTGGTTCGGCCAGCTCCGCGACGGCGGTGCAGAGGTGTCGGGCTTGCCGGCGGGCGGTGTCGGTGTCGGTGTCGGGCATGACGACGGCGAACTCCTCGCCGCCGTAGCGGGCGGCCAGGTGGGTGGCGCCGACGTTCTCGCGTAGGCATGCGGCGACCTGGTGGAGGCAGCGGTCGCCGGCGGTGTGTCCGAAGTGGTCGTTGTACCGCTTGAAGTGGTCAATGTCGATCATCGCTAATGCGACGGGGACGTGGCGGTGCCGGGCTGTGTGCCATTCCGCGTCGAGGGTCTCGTTGAGGCGTCGTCGGTTGGCCAGCCCGGTCAGGGGGTCGGTGATCGAGAGCTGTTCCAGCTGTTGGTTGGCGGCGGCGAGCTGCTGGGTCCGCTCGGTGACCTTGTTTTCGAGCGAGGTGTAGAGCTGTGCGTTGTCGAGTGAGACGGCGAGCTGCCCGGCAATGATCCTGATGCCGTCGAGGTGTCCGGTGGAGAACGCGCCGCGCATCATCCGGTTCTCCAGGAGCAGCATCGCCCGTGGTTCGCCGCGGATGATGATGGGCATTGCCAGGAGCGAGCAGCGGGCGAGGTCGGTGAAGTAGGGATCGCGGCGGAATCGGTCGTCGTGGGTGGCGTCGGCGATGGCGATGGGTTCGCGGGTGCGTTCGGCGTAGCGAATGACCGAGGAGGGCAGCGGGCGCCGGTGGTCGGCATCCTCGCGGCCGGCGGTTTCATCGGTGCCGGTGGATATATGCGAGCCGTGTTCCTCCTGACTGCGGAGCAGGAGATGCACGGCGGTGGCGCCGGTCATTTCGGAGAGGATTCCCACGACCCGGGCGCGCAGCCCGTCGATGGTGGTTTCGGAGCTGAGGGCCTGGGAGGCGGCGACGATGCCGAGCAGGTCGATGGTGCCGGTCGCGATGGTGGGGGGCGCGGTGGGCGCGGCCGGTGGTCGGGCGGCGGGCGCGGCGCCGGCGGGCTCGTCGCGCAGTGTCGGGTGGGCCCAGTCGAGCTGGTTGACCTTCGCGGTCGCGCCCCAGTCGAGGTACTGGCGGCGCGCGGCGGCGAGGGCTCGGCGGCCGGTGACCTCCATGCCGTGGGCCTGGTGGAACCGTGCGGCGCGTTCGAGGATCAGTGCCTGGTGCCATGGACGGGTCCGTGTGGAGGACTCGCGCTGCGCCACGTCGAAGGCATATGCCGCCTGGCGGAAGTCGCCGGCGGCCCATGCCCGTTCGGCCTCCACCAGCCGCAGCAGGTGACCGAAGTTGACCGGCGCGTCGGCCGCCCGCGCTGACAGCCACGCGACCAGCTCATCCAGCTCAGCCAGGAGGGCGGTGCGCTGATCCGTGTCCGCCGTACGGCGGGCCTTGGCGGCCACGGCCAGGGCGAGCAGCACCCGCGCCACGGCCATCGGATAGGCCGCCCCGATGATCGGCGCAAACGGAATCGCAGCTGCCGCGTGCCGGGCCAGGTCGTCCCAACGGTCGAGGATGGCTGCGGTGATCGCCCGGGTGACGTGCAGGATGGCGGCGGCGTGGGGGTTGTCGGCCAGCATGCTTACCTGGGCGGCCTCGTCGGCCGCCGTCTCGACGGCCTCGCCTCGCAGCACTCGCGTCAGCTCGTGGTACATCCGGAACGTCTCCGCGGCGTGGGTGTTGCCGGTGCGGGCGGCGATCTTCAGCGCTTCGTCGACCTCGGCGACCAGGACGTCGAGCGATGGTGCGCAGTCCAGCAGGTCGTACAGCAGCGGGTAATGGAGCCAGCATGCATGATGCATGTCACCGGCCCGGATCATCTTTTCCATCGCGCGACGCGCAAGGGCCATGGTGTCCTCAAGGGTATCGAACCAGTGGCCGGTACTGACGACATAGACGAACTGTGCGTACCCGATATGGGGCTCGTAGTCGCGCTTCTGAGCGACCGCGAGGATGCGCCGGATGATGCGGTACGCGGTGCGGTAGTCCTGCCTACGGATGATGGTCACCATGGCGATATGGCTGGCTGGGCCGAGCATGTCGGGCGCGGGGCCGGACCGTGCCCACATCTCCAGCGTCGCCACGCTCAGCCAGTCCAGCAACACGTGGTCACAGAAGAACGCCGGGGTCATGAGCCGGTAGATGAACCCGATAGTGTCGAGCTGCGTGCGGTCGTACAAGGCCGGTCGTCGCAGGTCATCGGATTCGCTGGTCTGGTCGATCCACCGATAGAGCTCGTCGAGTCTGCGGTCGGTGTCCGCGTCGAGGTCTTCCCGGTCCGGAACGGCGATGCCGAGTTTCCGAAGATGGTCGACACCGAGCCGGATCGCCTCGCCGGGACGGTTGCGGTTGGTGAGGCTCATGACCTGCACCGAGTCGGCGGCCGTGCCCTGCGCCGGGTCGGCGCGAAGCCGGTCGATGGTCTGGTATTCCTCGTCGGCTTCCTCTAGCCGGCCGAGGAGGTACAGCGTGGTGTGCCGGTCGGTGTGGACTGTGATCAGCTGGTCGACGTCGGTCGGGTCGAGGAGCGGCAGCGTCGCGGTCAGGAACCGCTCGGTGAGCGGGTAGTTGCTCAGCAGTCTCGCTTCGTCGGCGGCACGTCGGAACAGTCCGGCCATCAGCCGCCGCTCCCCGGCGGCGCCTACTGCGTCGGCCACGGGCAGGTACTGCTCCGCCGCGGCAGCGAAGAACTCAGGCCGGCTGGCGAGACGCCTCGCCAGGCGTAGCCGCATGGCGTGCCGCTCCCGCGGGCTGAGGGCGCCAAGCACGGACTCCCGCGCCCGGTCATGGTGAAACCGCACACTCGGCCTCTCGGCGGCTTCGAGCACCAGAAACCCGTCAGCGCACGCGGGGGCGAGTCGCCGCTCGAGCTCGTCCGCCGGCAGGCTGGTCGCCGTCGCCAGCAGGCCGAGCTCCACCTGGCCGGCCAGGCACGCCATCACCGCCAGGACCTCCTGGGTGGCAGGTGGCAGCGTGGCCAGGTGGGTTGTCAGCAGCTCGGCCATGTCCACACGGTCCAGCCGGCGGCGCAGGGTCGCCCGGTCCCATCGCCACCCGCCGTCGCCGGCTACCAGGACCCCGTCGTGACGCAGCGTGCCCAGCAGCTCGACCGTGTCGTACGGGTTACCCCCGGTCGACGGGGCGATCAGCCTCGCCAGCTCCGCGGCGGGCGTCGGCGCCAGGTGCAGCAGGTCGGCGACCATGGTCGCCTGGCCTTCCGGTGTCAGGTTGCCCAACCGGACGTGGCGTGACCCGGTCGGCTGGGATCGCCAGCGGGCGAGCATCGGCGTGAGCGGGTGGGTGACGTCCACGTCGCTCTCCCGGTAGGCGCCGACCAGCAGCAGCCCCTCGACCGGCTCCTCACCACTGAGGATCCGGTCGACGAAGCCCAGCGGCATCCGCCCAGCCCACTGCAGGTCGTCGACAAAGAACACCACCGGACGTTTCCGGGATGCCACGGCACGCAGTATCTCGACCGCGTCGCGCTGGGCGCGTGCCTGCGCGGTCATCGGATCGCCTGGCTCCGGGGGGACCCTCAGCAGCGCTCCCAGCTCGGGCACGACGGCGGCGGTCAGGCCGGCGTGGGGGGCCAACGCTTTCAGCATCCGGTCCCGGACCTCGGCCAGGTCGTCCTCCGGCTCTGCAAGCAGCAGCCGTCCCAGCGCCCGAAACGCCTGGCGGACGCCGTCATACTCCTGGTAACGGCGGTACTGGTCGAACTTGCCCGCCACGAACCAGCCATCGCGACCAGCCACGATCGGCCGCAGCTCATTGACCAGCGACGTCTTGCCCACCCCCGGCGCACCGCTGACGACGATCCCCGTGCACCGGCCCTCCACCGCCTCGACGAACGCCGCCCCCAGCTCGCCGATCTCCTGGTCACGCCCGGACAGTCGGGACAGCGTCAGCGGCCGCGTCGGAAAATCCTGCTCGCCGGGACGCACCGTCGCGGCGCCACGGCTTACCAGGGTGAGATCATGTACCAGGCCCTCGGCGCTCTGGTAGCGATCGTCCGGCTCCTTCTCGAGCAGATGCATGATGATCGCCGACAGGGCTTCCGGCACCGCGGGGTTCACCTCGGACGGCGGTACCGGCACCCGCGCGAGATGGTCATGCAGCATCCGCAGCGGGTCGCCGGCACCGAACGGTGGCGCGCCCGTCGCCAGCTCGTACAGCGTCGCCCCGAGCCCGTACAGGTCCGTCCGCTGGTCGACCGAGCGACCCGTCCGCCCGGTCTGCTCCGGCGCCAGGTACGGCAGCGTCCCGACAACCTCGTTGTGATGGACAAACCCCGGCTGGACCGCCGTGAACGTGGTCGCCAGCAGGAAATCGATCAGAAACGGCGCCTTCCGGTCCCCACTTACCACGATGTTCGCCGGGTTGATGTCCCGATGCACCACCCCTCGCCGGTGCAGGCCGGCCACGGCGCGCGCGAGAGATCCGGCCAGCTCGACCAGTTCGCAGGGATCCAGCGGAGTCGCTCGCGTGGCCAGCGCCACACCGCCGACATCGGCCAGCAGGATCGACCCCGGGGACGGCGGCGCTCCGTCCGCCAGCTGCACGACCCCCTCGACACCGGACAGCAGGTTGAGGATCTCGACCTCATGACGCAACCGTCCCCGCGCGTCGCTCCCCAGCGGCTCCTTCCGGATGACAGCCCCAGTCGGGAACACCAGCCGAGTGACCCGGGTCCGTTCCGTCTCGTGAAGCAGCTCTGTACACACGATCGCCGGCGGATCCCGGCCAGGTGCCCTGCGCTGGGTCCCCATCCACCAACCCCCTTACCGAGCCACAGTCAGCCAATGTCGCGTCCATCCCCGATCGCCGCCACGCCAACCACTGCTCCGCTCAGGCAGAACTGCTCCTGGCTACCGACCGGCCCTGAGGCCCGCCGTACCGCGACGACCGGCGGCACGGCGCAAACCCGCGAGTTATTGATCTACAAGGCTGGCCCACCCAGGCATGTCCCCGCGGACGGCCAGCGGCCGGGCGTGGCGCGCTGCCCACAGCGACGGGCAGCGCGCCACCACCGATACGCACAGCCATCACTGCTTGTCGAGCGCTATGTCGCGGGCCGGTCCCAGAACTCGCTGGTCACCAGCCTGGCCCGGCACGGCGCGGACATCTCGGCGGCGACGCTGACCGGGGCGTGCGCCCAGGTCAGCGACCTGCTCGCCCCGCTCGCCGAGCGGATCGTCGCCCGGTCGCGCGGGTCGTGGCACCTGCACGCACGACCTGCTCGACGCCGGCATCGGACTGCTCGAGTGCGCCCGCCGTCTCAACCTCGCCCTCAACACCGTCAAACGCTACGCCCGCATTCCCGAACCCAAACGTCTCGTCCGGGCACCGCAATACCGCCCCACTCTCGTCGACCCCTACCGCGACCACCTGCGCCAGCGACGCGAACAGGTGTTGACGCCGAGCGAGCGGAACTAGCCATTCCAAGGCGACCGATATGTAGGCGGTGCGGGGAGGCCGCTCAGCCCGCAAGCTCACGTCAGGTGCGGTCACGAACGGTCCGGACTGGGTGCCGTGGTTTTCGTCCGCCATTGGTAGCGGTGTTCCGGACGGCCGGTGGACCCGTATCGCAAGCTGACCGAGGCACGACCGTCCTGAGCGAGGTCCGCCAGGTAACGCTGCGCTGTGGGTCGGGAGAGCCCGAGCAACGCAGCCACCTCGGCAGCCGAGACGGCTTCCGCCGCACCTCGCAGCGCCTCGATGACGAGATTCGCCGTGTGTGCGGAGCGGCCCTTACGCACGCTCGCCTGCACCTGGTCGCCGGCCCGGAGCAGGCGAGCGGCCAGGTCGATGTCTGTCTGGCCGAGTGCGCGGTTGCCGTTGAGGTGGCCGCGGTACCGGGCGTACGCCTGAAGCCGGTCGGCGAGGTCGGCCGCTGAGAACGGCTTGACGAGGTAGTTGGCCACACCGCGGCCGAATGCCTCGCGGACGGACGCCGCGTCCGCCGCCGCCGTGAGCATGACGACGTCGCATTCCAGTTCGCCGATGAGGTCGGTGCCCCGCCCGTCGGGAAGGTACAGGTCGAGTAAGGCGATGTCGGGGCGGTGTTTCCTGGCCTGTTCGACGGCGGTCGCGGCGGTGTGGGCCACCGCGATGACGGTGAAGCCCGCAACGGCGCGGACGAAGTGCGCGTGCAGGTTAGCGACGCGGAAGTCATCGTCGACGACCAGGACACGGATCACGGGATGCCCTCCAGGGTGGGTCGGGCTGAGATCTCGACGACGCCGTTGAGGTGGGAGGCGAACACGGCGCCGTGGTCAGTGCCCGCGGTTCGTAACAGCTCGATGTCGCCCCCGTGGCTGCGGGCGACCTGGCGGGCGAGGGCGAGCCCGATGCCGTGCGGCCGCCCGGTATCGGCGGATGTGGTGAAACCGTCGTCGAACACCCGGTCGCGCACCGTCTCAGGAACGCCGTCTCCGCTGTCGGTGACCGCGACGTGCAGCGAGTCTCCGGCTCCTGCGACGGAGATCTCCACCCAGGCGGGGCGGCGCTGCCCGGACCTCGCGGCCTCCACCGCGTTGTCGACGAGGTTGCCGACCACCGTCACCACGTCGAGCGGCGCCGTGAGCGGGGCGTGTAACTCGGCGTCAGCGGCTAGGGCGAGCCGGACGCCGCGCTCGGACGCCGCCGCGGTCTTGGCCGCGAGCAGGCCGCGCAGGTAGGGATCGGTCAGTCGGACGGTGGCTCCGTTCTCCGTCGCGAGTGGATCGGTGGTGAGTTCGCACAGGTAGCTCGATGCCTCGTCGGCGTGCCCGATCTGCAGCAGGCCGGCGATCGTGTGGAGTCGGTTGGTGTACTCGTGGCTCTGTGCCCGTAGCGCGTCCGACAGTGCCCGCACCGCGTCCAGTTCACGACCTAGCTCGTCGAGGTCGGTTCGGTCACGTAACGTGATCACCAGGCCGAGATCTCGCCCATCGCGGTCCACCGGATGGCTCGTGACGGCGAGCACTCGATCCCCGGCTAGGACTAGCAGGCCGCGAACCTGGCGGCGGCTTTCGACGACGTCACGTAACCGTTCTGGCAGCAAGGCGTTACCAATCCAGTCCCGCGGTGCTAGCGGCACGCCGAGCAGCTGGCAGGCGGTCTCGTTGCAGGCCGTGATCCTGCCTGCCGGGTCGACGGCCAACACGCCATCCTGGACGCCGTGTACGACCGCCTCCTGCTCGCGGAGCAGGTTCGCGAGGTCGGTCGGCTCGAGTCCCAGGGTCTGCCGCCGCAACCGGCGGGCGAGGAGCGCGGCACCGGCCGCGCCAACGAGCAGCGCGAGGCCCAGCAGGACGGCGGCCGTGGGCAGTAGTGCCCACAGCCGCTCGTTTACCTCGTTCGCGGAGAGGCCGACGCTCACCTGGCCGACGACGCCGCCGCGGTCGTCGCGCAGCGGGACCTTCCCTCGCGCGGACAGCCCCAGCGTGCCGCGCTCGACGCTGACGATTTCGCGGCCGGCGAGAGCTTCCGACGGGTCGGTGCTCACCGGTTTGCCGATGTTCGAGGGGTTGGGATGGGAGTAGCGGATCCCCCGTACGTCGGCGATGACGACGAACAACGCCCCCGTGCGGAGGCGGACGGCCTCGGCACGCACCTGTAGTTCGCCGTCTGATTTACCGACCGTGACCGCGCGGGCGACATCCGGGTCGGCGGCCACGGCCCGGGCGATCGCGAGCGCCCGCTGCTCGTACTGGTCGGTGAGGTTGTCATGCAGCAGGAACCCCATCAGGACGAGCCCGGCGCTCCCGACCAGCAGGAGGACCCCGACCTGTAAGAGCAACGCCCGGGTAGCGAAGCGGAGCGGCCGGCGAAGCATGGGGAGGATGATAATACGTTGGCCATATTAAATGAAACACACAAATTGCACGATACGACGCAGTGTCTGCGGCCGCAGGCCACGGTGGCAGCCGCAAGGCGAGCGGGTGCGATCCGTCACCGCTCACCCGCTCGCCGCACCGACAGCGGCCCGAAGGTCAACTTTCGGGAACCGCCGACACGAACTCCGTGGTGTAGGTTCTCGACAGGTCGATGGTGTCCTCCTTGCCCTGGACGTTCGGCGAGAACGAGGCAAGTACCCGAAGCACGTTCTCGGCGCCCTCGGTCGGCATCACACCGTCGGCCGTGAACATTCCCTTGCTGTCGTCAATCGCATTGCGGTACAGCTCGGGGTCGTCCCCGGCGTATTCCTTGGGCATTTCGGCCGCGATGTCCGCCGCCGAGTGGGTGTCGATCCAGCCCAGGGTACGGACGAACGCGTTTGCTAGCTTCTGCACGGTCGGCTTGTTGGCCGCCACCCAGTCGCAGTCCATATAGAGCGACGATGCCGGATACAGGCCGCCCAGGGCAGCCTCGGTGCCTTCCTGGGTGCGCATGTCGACGAGCACCTTGCCTTGGCCGGAGGCCACCAGCCGAGCGATGGTCGGGTCGGTGGTCATGCCGGCGTCGATGCTGCCTTGTTCCATCGCGGCGATGAACGTCTGGCCTGCCCCGGCCTTCACCGTGGTGTAGTCCGACGGTTGCACACCGGCTGCGGTTGCGAGCGCCCGGGTGAGGAAGTCGGTCGAGGAACCGGGGCTGGTGATACCGAGCCGTCGGCCCGCGAAATCGGCGGTCGAGGTGATGTCGCCGGCCTTGTCCGTGGCGACGACCTCGGCCTCGCCGGGCACGTCGGCGAACTGCACGACGCTCTGGATGCACTTACCTTTGGTCTGCAGGTCGATCGCGTGGTCGTAGAACCCGACGACTCCTTGGACGTCACCGGAGATGAGCACGTTCTCGGCCTGCGCGCCCGACGGCTCGGTCAATAACTGGACCTCGACGCCTTCGTCGGCGAAGAAGCCGAGCTGCTCAGTCAGCTTCGCGGGCAAGTAGATGATCTTGTCTATCCCGCCAATCATGATCTTGACTTTCTCGGTCTCGCCGGCGGCGCCGGCGTTCCCCGCGCACGCGGCAAGTGTCCCGCCCAGGAGGGCCAATGCGGCGGCCGCTGCGATCCTTCGCTTCATTGCGGGCTGGCTCCTTTTCGATGAATAGGGTGTACGGTCAGAGTCCGGTGGCGCTGGACTGGGACTGCGGACGCCAGGCGAGCAGGCGTCCTTCTAACAGGGTGATAAGCGATTCGGCGATCAGTGCGATCACGGTGATCACGATCATTCCGGCGTAGATCCCGGCCGAATCAAAGGTGCCCTGGGCGTTGTTGATGAGCAGCCCGAGGCCCTTGTCCGCTCCCACGAACTCGCCGACCACCGCCCCGATCAGGGCGAATCCGAAGGCGGTGTGCAGGCTGGCGGTGATCCACGACGTCGCACTCGGAAGCACGATCGAAGTCATGATCTGTCGTTTGCCCGCTCCGAGGATACGGGCGTTGTCGACCAGCGTCCGGTCGACCTCGCGGGCTCCCTGGAAGGCATTGAAGAAGACCGCGAAGAAAACAAGCACCACGGCGGTCGCAACCTTCGAGGACAACCCGAGACCGAACCAGATGACGAACAGCGAGGCGAGCACGATGCGCGGGATCGCATTCGCGGCCTTGACGAACGGTGCGCACACGTCGGCCAGCAGGCGGGCACGGCCGAGCAAGATGCCGAAGACGACCCCGGCAGCCGAACCAATGAGGAAACCGAGTACGGCCTCCTGCAACGTCACCGAGATCTGCTCCCAGATCGAGCCGAACGCGGTCCCCGTCGTGAACCAATCGACCAGCCGTTGCCAGATGTTGCTCGGCTTGGAGTAGTAGAAGGGATCGATCCAGTGCGTACCGGCCAGCTCCCAGCTGCCGAGCCACGCGACAACGGCCAACACCCGCAGGCCCGTCACCGTTATTCTGGAACGTTGGCCTCTGCCTGCGCCGAAAAACCATGATTGAGCGCCCTTCGGCCAGGTGAGGGGGTTACGAGGGCGTGGCGCCGCCTTCGGGGTCGTCGCGGCGGGGACCGCGACGTCCTGGGCAGTCTTCCGGTCGATGGTTGGGGGCGGGGCGTTGAGGTCATAAGACATGGGCAGGCTCCTGTGAAAGGGGGAGGGCACGGTGCCGTTACTGCACGGGCACTGCGCGTATTGCGGGACCGGGTCAGGCCGCCACGGTTTGGCGCGCTCCACGGGCGCGGGTGATCTCGACTTCTTCCCGAAGCGAGTCCCACACCCGGCGGTAGACGTCGAGGAACGCGGTCTCGAGCCGGATCTCTTCGACCTGGCGCGGGCGTGGGAGTCCGACCCTCACGGTGTCTTTGACCGTCGCCGGGCCGGCGGTCATGACCACGACCGTGTCGGCGAGCGCGATCGCCTCCGTCAGGTCGTGGGTGACGAACACGACCGCCGCGCCGCTACCAGCCCACAGGTCGAGCAACAGGTCTTGCATCAACTCACGGGTCTGCACGTCCAGGGCGCTGAACGGCTCGTCCATCAGCAGGATCGACGGAGTGTTAATCAGTGTCTGGGCGAGGGACACACGCTTGCGCATCCCGCCGGAGAGCTGATGCGGGTAGTAGCGCTCGAACCCGCCGAGCCCCACCTTGGTCACCCAGTCCCGCGCCAGCTCGCGCGCGTCGGCCTTCGGCGTACCCCGGAACCGGGGGCCAGCCGCGACGTTGTCCAGCACGGTTCGCCAGGGCAGCACCCCATCCGACTGGAACATGTAGCCAAGCCCCTGCGGGATACCGGTGACGGGCTTGCCCTCGACACGGACGTCACCCGCGGACGCTGGCTCCAACCCGGAGACCAGCGACAGCGTCGTCGACTTGCCGCAGCCGGTCGGTCCTACTATCGAGACGAACTCGCCGGCCGGGACAGTGATGCTGACGTCACGGATCGCCGTGTACGCGCCGCCGTCCCGAGTCGGGAACCGCTTGGTGGCCCTTTCCAGCGAGATCGCCGGCGGTCGTTCGGCGCCGTGAGCCAGGCCCGATGGATGTGATGTAGGTCGCATGGCTGGGAACCGTACAAACCCCCAGAGCCACAGCGAACCCTTGTATCGCTAATGTAGATAGAATTCGTATTTCGCTTTTCGCTCGTTTTGCTCGCTGAGCCATATACGTGGGCCATGCGTAGGTGCTGGAATCCACGGACCGTAGGCAGAGCGCATCTGGACTATTAGAGGCGCAGGTGTTCGATCATCTTCGACGGAAAGCGTATTGATCATCGTTTAATCGCGAGTGAGGTGAAAGGCTACTCGTGGCCTACGGACGGTTTCGGGCACTGACAGTACGACGAGCTCTGGAGGATCCCACGTGACGCGCATCGTCATCCTTGGCGGCGGACCCGGCGGCTACGAGGCGGCCCTGGTCGCCGCGTCCCTCGGCGCGACCGTGACCGTGATCGACTCAGACGGCATCGGCGGGGCGTGCGTCCTGACCGACTGCGTGCCGTCGAAGACCCTCATCGCGACATCGGAGACGATGACGAACTTCGCGATGGCGCCGGCCCTGGGGGTGCGCCCACATGGCGACCCCTCGGCCGAGGTCGGCAGCTGGGAGCTGACCGGCCTGCCCCACCTCACGCCACCGGACGTGGTCACGGTCGACCCCGAGCAGGTCAACGAACGGGTGCGGGCGCTGGCCCAGGCCCAGTCCGCCGACATCGAGCGCCGCCTGGAGCGGGAGCGGGTCGAGGTGGTGCACGGCACCGGACGCCTGGTCGGCCCGCACGCGGTCGAGACGTCCGACGGCGAGACGTTCGTCGGTGACATCGTCCTGGTCGCCACCG
>NZ_SJXI01000183.1:0-1737 GCF_004337455.1 Parafrankia sp. BMG5.11
CCGCCGAGTCGGAAGAAGTCGTCGTCCACGGACAGGGGTGTGTCCTCGGGGAGGGCGAGGACGTCGCGGAACACCCCGGCCAGGGACAGCTCGGTGTCGGTTTCCGGGGGGCGGCCGCTGCCGGATCCGGCGGTCAGGTCGGGGGCGGGTAGTGCTTTGCGGTCGAGTTTCCCGCTCGAGGTCGTGGGGAGTGTGGCCAGGCGGGTGAACGATGCGGGAACCATGTACTCCGGCAGGAGCGCGTTCGTGTGTTCCCGCAGCACGTCGGCCAGCACGGCCTCGTCGGCTGGTGCGGACGGGGTGGTGGTGACATAGGCGGCGAGGAACTTCCCTCCGGCGGGGTGATCGAGAGCGGTGACCGCGGCACCCGAGATGGCGGGGTGTCGTTCGAGGACAGCGCGGATCTCGTCGAGTTCGATCCGGAACCCGCGTACCTTGACCTGGTCGTCGGACCGGCCCAGGTACTCCAACTCGCCCTGGTCGTTCCATCGGGCCAGATCGCCGGTCCGGTACAGCCGCTCGTCCGGGGCGCCGAGAGGGTCGGCGACGAACCTTTCCGCTGTCAGCCCTGCCCGGCCCACATATCCTTCCGCCAGCTGCACCCCGCCCAGATACAGCTCACCGGTCACCCCGGCCGGTACCGGGCGCAGCCACCCGTCCAGCACCCGCACATAAGAATTCGACACCGGGCGACCGATCGGCGTCGAATCCGAGTCTGCGTTCAGAGCGGCGATGTCGTAGCTGGCGATCTCGACCGCCGCTTCGGTCGGCCCGTACAGGTTGAACAGTTCCGCCTGGTCGAACACCTCCCGGGCCTTGATGGCCGCCGCCACCGGCAGCGCTTCCCCCGTGAACGACACCAGCCGCACATCCGGGAACGACCCCGCCTCTGCTCCCGAGTCCAGGAACGCCTGAAGCATCGATGGCACGAAATGCACGCTCGTGACCCGCCTTTTCCGCACCACACCGGCGATATAGCCCGGATCCCCATGTGCGTTGTCACGGGCGACCACGACCACCGCCCCGGTGATCAGCGGGAGGAAGAACTCCGGTACCGACACGTCGAACGTGAACGGTGTCTTCAGCAGCACCCGATCAGACGACGAGAACCCCAACACCTCCCGGCCCCAGACAAGCCGGTTCACGACCGCGGCATGGGACAGGGCGACGCCTTTGGGTCGTCCGGTGGTACCGGACGTGAAGATCACATACGCGGTGTCGCCGGGGGTGACCGGGCGCGACAGCACGGGTGCGTCGGACGCCCCGTGTTCCACCTGGCCACGAACAGCATTCTCATCGAGGACCACGGTGACGACACCCGCGGCCGTGAACACGCCCGCCTGGGCCGCCGCCGTCGCACCATCAGTGATAGCCACCCGGGCACCGGAATCCTGGAGGATCGCGGTAACACGCTCCGCGGGATATCCCGGATCGACGGGAACATACGCGGCGCCGGCACGCAGTACCGCAGCAAGAGCGGTCACCAGGTCCGCCGAGCGCGGCAGGGCCACCGCGACCCGGCCACCCACCGTCACGCCCCGCTCGGTCAGGAGACGAGCCAGAGCGTTCACCCGCACGTCGAACTGCGCGTACGCCAACTCCGCACCATCCGCGTCGTCCACGACCGCGACCGCCCCGGGAGTACGCGCTACCTGATCCCGGATCAGCCCGTCCACCGTCACCGCGGGAACCACCACCCCCGCACCCACCGACCACACACCCACCGACCCGGCATCG
>NZ_SJXI01000184.1:0-5032 GCF_004337455.1 Parafrankia sp. BMG5.11
CGACCGCCTCGTCCACCGCGTCCCGCGGCACCGCCGTCACCAACACCCCGACCGACACCTGGTCCGGGGTCACCATCGAAGCCACGAACCGTGACCAAACCACCCACCAGCACAGATGCCACGCCGCCACGCCGTACCAACCCACCAGCCAAGAACAGCAGAAGATCAGCCATCCAAGATCGACTTAAGCTTCACGGCATTGCCTCCTGCACCCGCGCCCAGAACGGGTCGAACTCGGGGAGGCCGAACGAACGCGGACCACGGAGCCCGGGCACCGGCGCCGGCCGGATCAGCACGACCTTGGCGCCCCGCTCAAGCACCCAGTCGAGCTCCTCGATCGCCTTGTCGACGAACGGAAGGCTGATCACCGGAGTCGTGAAAATCCGGTCCAGCCCCTCGTAGTTGAACTGCCAGGTCTCGTACAGCCACTCGTTGAGCGAGTGGATGACCGCGTGGATCAGGTCCGGGTCGTCCCGCATCCGCTCCTCGATGAGGCTGGCCAGCGTCGGGAACACCAGGGTGCGGTCGAGGCCCTGCTCGTCCATCTTCGCCAGCCGGGCGGCGGGCTCGCGCCAGGCGTCGATGCACTTCACCGGCTTGCCGAAGATCTCCCGGTAGGACAGCCCGTCGGGGTTCCCCTTCCGGTAGTAGTCCTCCTGCGCGCCGGGCCGGGCCACGACCTCGAACGTGGGGTTCGGGATGTACTCGCTCACCTGGCCCCGGACCATGATCTTCGTGCGCCCGTTGAGCTCGACGTAGTCGACCGCCCCCTTGTACCGGGCGGGCAGGTACTTCGTCAGCGCCTCCTTCGTCTCATACAGATGGTTGTCCGCGTCGAACACCGAGATACCGGCGTGAGCCACGGGCCCTCCCTTGCTTGTCTGCGATGGACGTCCCTATCCTCCCTACACTTCGGTGGTCCGCGACGCCAGCAGATCGCGACGGCGGACCGAGCAGCGTCGGGAGCGCCACCGCGCAAGGTGACGGTAGGGTCAGATGCTGGGAAACCGCGGCACTCTCGCCACGTCGATCTCCGCACCGAGCCGAAGGCAGGTCGCAGATGGATGCCCTCCCGACGGCACCCGAACCCCTCGGTATCGAGGCCGGGGCGCTTGACCGCTGGTTCGGTGAACATGTGGCGGGCGCGGTGCCACCGCTGCGCTACGACCGGGTCGCCGGCGGCCACTCGTGCCTCACCTACCTCGTCGGCGACGCCGGTCACCAGCGGTACGTGCTGCGCCGGCCGCCGGTCGGCGCGCTGCTCGCGACCGCCCACGACGTCACCCGCGAGGCGCGGATCCTGGCCGCGCTCGCCGGCTCCGGCGTGCCGGTGCCGCGCGTACTCGGCGTCTGCGACGACCCGGAGGTGACCGGCGCGCCCTTCTACGTGATGGCCTACGTGGACGGGCTCGTGCTGCGCACCGCGGCCGACTCCGAGGCCCTCCTCCCCTCCCCGCAGGCCCGCCGCCGCGCCGGGTACGCGCTCGTCGACACCCTCGCCGCGCTGCACGCCGTCGACGTCGACACGGTCGGTCTCGGCGCCCTGTCCCGGCGGGACGGCTTCCTCGACCGGCAGCTCAGGCGCTGGTCGGCGCAGTGGGCGGCCTGCGAGCTCGGGGACATGGGTGGCATGGCCGCGCTGCACGACTGGCTCGTCGCCCACCGGCCCGCCGAGTCCACCGCGCGCCTCGTGCACGGCGACTTCCGGCTCGGCAACGCGCTCCTCGGCCCCGACGGGGACGTCCTGGCCCTGCTGGACTGGGAGCTGTGCACCCTGGGCGACCCGCTCGCCGACGTCGCCTACCTGCTGCGCACCTGGTCGACGCCGGACGCGCGGGCGAGCCAGGAGCGGCTGCCGTCCGCGCTGCCAGGGTTCCCCACGACGGACGAGCTGGCCGCCCGCTACGCGCGGCAGTCCGGCCGCTCGATCGCGGAGCTCGACTACTGGATGGCGTTCACCGCCTGGCGGGCCGCTGCCATCCTGGCCGGCGTGTACCGGCGCTACCTCGACGGGAAGATGGGCACACCGCCCGACGATCTACCCACGTTCGCGACCGAGGTCGAGGCACGCGTCCGGCAGGGCGTGTCCTTCACTCGGAGGGCCTAGCCTGCCGAGCGGCGTGGCCCACCAGGTGCCGTCGCCGCTCGGTCAGGCGCGTCGTCACAGCTCGGCGGCCTCGTGTTCGAGGCGGTCGGCGAAGGCGGCGAAGGCCTGTTCCCGCAGGGTGGGCAGGTGACCGGACGGGAAGAGCGTCTCGACCGGGGTGTACTGCCGGAGCACCTGACGCGCCAGCGTGACCTTGTGGACCTCGGTGGGGCCGTCGGCGATGCCGAGCGCCTCCGCGGTCACCATCATGCTCACGAACGGCATCTCGTTGGACACCCCGAGCGACCCGTGGATGCGCAGGGCCCGCTGGGCGACGTCGTGCAGGACGCGGGGCAGCATCACCTTGACCGCGGAGATGTCCTTGCGGACCTTCCGGTAGTCCTTGTGCTTGTCGATGAGCCAGGCGGTGCGCAGCACCAGCAGCCGGAAGCACTCGATGTCGATCCAGCTGTCGGCGACCTTTTCCTGGGTCATCTGCAGCGACGCGAGCGGCCCCGTCCGGGTCTGGCGGGAGACGGCCCGCTCGCAGAGCAGGTCGAAGGCGTGACGGGCCAGGGCGACCGTCCGCATCGCGTGGTGCACCCGCCCGCCGCCCAGCCGGGTCTGCGCGATCGCGAACGCGTCGCCCTCCCCGCCGAGCAGGTGATCGGCCGGCACCCGGACGTCGGTGTAGCGGACATAGCCGTGGTCATGCCGGACGCCCCCCAACGAGCCCTGTTCCGGGGGCTCGGTGGCGACGCCGGGGTTGCGCACGATCGTGATCCCGGGCGTCTCGGCCGGCACGATGAACATCGACATGCCCTTGTAGGCGTCCACGTCGGGGTTCGAGACGGCCATGACGATGAAGAAGCTGGCGTGCCGGGCGTTCGTCGAGAACCATTTCTCGCCGTTGATCACCCAGTCGCCGCCGTCGCGCACGGCGCGGACGGTGAACAGGGTCGGGTCGGCACCGCCGCGCGGCTCGGTCATCGAGTAGCAGGACGCGATGTCGCCCTCGAGCAGCGGCTCCAGATACCTGGCCTTCTGCTCCGGCGTGCCGAAGTGGGCGAGGATCTCGGCGTTCCCCGAGTCGGGGGCCTGGCAGCCGAAGATCGACGGCGCCCACCGGGAGCGGCCCAGGATCTCGTTGAGGAGGGCGAGCCGCACCTGGCCGTAGCCCTGACCGCCCAGTTCGGGCCCGAGATGGCAGGCCCACAGGCCGCGTGCCTTCACCTCCTCCTTGAGCGGCCGGACGATCGCCTGCGCCCGGGAGTCCCGCTTGTCGAACGGGTTGTCGAGGACGAAGTCCAGCGGTTCGACGACGTCCCGGACGAAGGTGTCGACCCAGTCGAGCTGCTCCTGGTAGGCCGGGTCGGTCTCGAACTCCCACACAGTCGGTCTCGCTCTCGTTCCAGGGCCGCACCCGCGCGGCGCGGGTCGGCATCGATGACGGCCGGACTCCGTGAAGGCCGGACTCCGTGAAGCGACGATCTCCGCATACGATCAGAGGCGGTACGATCAAGAAAAATCGACATTGCCATGGATTCAACATTCATCCACTGCGTTCGCGCGAAAACCTTCATCCCCGACGACACACTGGACAAGCACACCCGACCCGTCGGGTCAAGACTCCGATATGACCGTACCCGGCATTCTGCCCGGTCATTGGTTGATTCACCCCCAACGAGAATGTAGTTTGCAGGGGTTGGAAACGAGGAGATGCGATCCCCGGGCGCCACGGCGGTGGCCGCGGCGCCCGGCAGCACATCGTCGAGGGTCACGCACCGGGGCCGGCCACCGACAACATCGCTACCCGGATCATCGATTGGACGTATGACGTGTACGACATGCCGGAGGAGATCGAGGTCCGCGCGGACGGGCCGCTGAGGATCATCACGCTGAACCGGCCCGACGATCTCAACGCGGTCAACCATCCCCTGCACGTCGGGCTGGCGAAGCTCTGGCCGCAGCTGAACGAGGACCGCTCGGCGCGGGCTGCCGTGCTCACCGGGGCCGGCCGGGCGTTCTCCGCGGGCGGCGACTTCGCCTACCTCAACGAGCTGTTCAAGGACAAGGAGCTGCGCGCCCTGTCCATCGCGCACGGGCGCGAGATCGTCCTCGGCATGGTTCGCTGCCGGATTCCCGTGGTCGCCGCGGTGAACGGCCCGGCCGTCGGTCTCGGTTGCAGCCTGGTCGCACTGAGCGACATCGTCTACATGGCGGAGAAGGCCTTCCTCGCGGACCCGCACATCCAGGTCGGCCTGGTGGCCGCCGACGGCGGGCCGCTGACCTGGCCCCTGCACACCAGCATGCACCTGGCCAAGGAGTACGCGTTCACCAGCGCGCGCATCTCCGCCGAGCGGGCCATTCAGATGGGGCTGGCCAACCACATCGCCGCTGATCCGGTGGCCGAGGCGCTGGCGTGCGCGAAGCGCATCGCCGAGCTTCCGCAGCAGGCGGTGGAGACCACCAAGCGGCTGCTCAACCTGCACGTCGAGCGCGCCGTGATCGCCTCGCTCGACTTCGCGACAACCGCGGAGGAGGCGTCGTTCCAGACCGATGACTTCGCCTCCATCGTCGAGCGGCTCTCCGCGAAGCAGAAGCAGAAGAGCTGAGGGGACGGCGGTCCCGGGCGGCACGCCCAGACCGCCCCGGCTTCTCCGAAACCGGTCGGCCAGGACCCGGGCGCTCGAAGCGCCCGGGTCCTTCTGATTTCCACGGAAATCCGCGTGGTTCCGCTCCTCGAGAGATTCTCGAGAGTTTCGGTTCCGACAGGATTCTTTCCCTGGCTCACCATTCACTGCTACCGCGGGTGGTCACCCGGTCGTCGTCATCGAAAAATCGGCACCGGGTCCTGGCCGCTCCTGGCTCCTCGCTCCTTCCGGATTCCGGTCTCGGGCTCCAGCTTCGGTTCTCAGGTCAGCGTCAGAGGTTGACCAGGCGTGG
>NZ_SJXI01000185.1:0-3528 GCF_004337455.1 Parafrankia sp. BMG5.11
GACTTAAGCTTCACGGCATTGGGTCTTGGTCTGGTGGCTGTGGGTGGGTGTACCCGGCGCCGCGCGTCTGATGGGCCAGGTTCCGACCTGGCCCTGTTTGTCCTGGCCGCGGGGCCGTAGAGGCTCCGGGGTCAGGGATGGCCCGGAGGGCCACCGCCGTCAGGCGGCCGCGGAGCGGTCCTTGACCTTGGAGGGGCGGCCTCGTGCTGTGCGTGGCGCTTCCGGCCCGGCACGTGGTTCTCGGGGATGAGCGGCGGCGTTAGCCGTCTCCACGTCTGTGTCTTTGTCTGGAACGGTCAGGTGGCCTGGCCGGGTCTGTTGTTCGTAGGTGGCTGGTGGTAGTCCACCGCAGGTCGAGTGGCGGCGTTTGGTGTTGTACCAGTCGATGTAGTCGGCGACGGCGGTTTTTGCCTGGGTGCGGGTGGTGAACCGCTGCCGGGCGAGGAGCTCGCATTCGAGGGTGGAGTGCCACGATTCGATGACGGCGTTGTCGAGTGCGCTGCCGGTGCGTCCCATCGACTGGGTGACGCCTGATTTTCGGCAGGTGTCGGCGAAGTCGGTGGCGGTGTATTCACCGCCCTGGTCGGTGTGCAGGACGACGCCGTCGACGTGGCCACCGCGGGCGGTGACGGCGGTGCGCAGCGCGGCAGTGGCCAGCGCCGGGTTATGGCGGGTGCCGAGGGCGAACCCGACGATCCGGCGGCTGTGCAGGTCCAGGACCGTGTGGGGTGTCAGAACTCGGCCACTGGCGTTGACCTGGGCTTTTTTAGGGCGAGTCTCCCGTTCGAGCACCGTTGCTCCTCGCCTGCGCACGTCGGCCCAGGCACTGGGAGCCGCCGACCTGGCCGTGATCAGGTCTCCATCATGCGACGCTCCGACGCGCCGAACGGGCGGCCGGTCCGACGCGCCGATGGGGTGCCGACCGGAGGGAGGCGGGGCCCCGTTCGGCGTGGCCTCGGGGTTCTGGCCCGGTCAGCCTGGGGGTTGGCGCCCCGAAGGGGCGCCCTTGACTGTGTGCCGCCGGCCGACGGGACGCTGTGCCGCCCGCGTCAGCCGTCCGCCGGCAGCGGCGTGGTTCCCACCTGGGCGCTGAACCGTACATCATCGTCGCCGTTGACGGAGGTCACCCGCACATCGACCGGATACCGGGTCGTGTCGCCAGTAACGGAGAGAACGCATTGTATTGAGGCGTCGACCTCGGCGGCCAGATTACCGGGGCAGTCGATGTTGGGAACGGGCTGATTCATCTGCTCGGCCAGCGCGGTGGCCACCCGCTGCTCCAGCTCCGGCTCGGCGACGGCATCTGGCCCTCCGATGGAGACCGAGCCGCTACAGGCGCTCACAGATGCCATTGCCGCAAGCGCGCCGGCCGCGGTGGTGAGGCGCATGGCGCGGGTAGTCCGGTCCAGATTCCAGTTGTCATTCCGACTTGGGAGCATTTGTCCATCATGTCATACCTGTGGATCCCCACGGCCGAGCTGCTTGACCTGGCCGCACGCCGAGTTGCTCATGGACGGGGAGTGTAAGAACAACGACACTCCCCCCTTGCCGCGGACGAGCAGGGTGCGGACCTGGAAGGCGGTATGGCGGTGACGGCTTCCTGCTACGGGAGCAGCCGAGGCGGTCCCGGCCGGAGTTCCAGCTCCGCTGACGTGCATGCTGTGCCACACGGACATCAACCCGGCGTGACGGCCAGCGCGGTCGAGCCGCCGCCGTTCGCGGGAGACCCGTCCCAGCGCGGGGTCGAGGTCTCGGAGAACGTAGCCCCTACGGGATCGAGCCCCACTGCTCAACCCGAAACGGCAGTCAGCGCCCAGAGTCGGAAGCGGCGCTCACGAAGAAACGGCGGTGGGTCGGTGCCGCTTCAGCATCATCACCAGACCACCCGATATCCCCAGCCCAAAGAGGATGACAAAGCTTCCCTTGAACACAGACCCGCGCCAGTTGTAGTCGGCGGTGTAGGCGGTCGGGCGGGTGTCTTCGTCGTCCAGGCGCACGTCGTCGATGGTGGCCGGCATTGGGGCGCTGAACCGGACCTTTTCGGCGTCCTTCAGTTCTACATCCTCCTCGGTGACCGTGCCGTCAGCGCTGGCGAACGTTCCCACCCAAGTGCAGGACTCATCGCCGCATTTTCTGTCGGTGGGGGTGAGCGTGCCCACCGGGCCGTGCGCCAGAGCGCGGCGGCCGTCAATGCCTTCGATGATCAGTGTCAGGCCGGCAGCGCACGTCGTCAGCAGGACGAACACGATCATCACCCAGCAGAACACCCTGCCGCGGGTGGTCAGTTGCTTCTGACGGGTGCGCTGTGGCTTCTGAGAGGTCATGGTGCGGGAAATACTACTGATCGAAGGAAGGTAAACGCCCCTGGTCCGGTGGTTCGGCATCGAACCCGGATCGATGCTGCACGCGGCCAACGCCTACGAGGATCGGTGGAAGTCGTCGACTGCGGCGACGGCGTGATGGCGGATCACCCCCACGGGCGTGGGGAGGACACCACGTTCCGGGTCATGACGCTGCTGGCGGCCCGACGACAGCGGCGCGGGCAGCCTGACCGATGCCGAGGTTGACGTGTATGGCAGCGTCGCCCGGATCCCGTAACACCACAGTCCCTGGCGTGGTCTTCACGCACGCAGAGGAGAACGCCTTCATTAGCAGCGTCGACGAGTTCACCCAGTAGCAGGCAGCACAACCATCAGTTCTCGCTCGGCCGTCGGTTGCCCAGCGCGTCGATCGCCGGACGGTCCGGGCTAACTCTTCTTGGTTCGCGATCAACTACGCAATGTTACCAAGGTGTTCTGTGTCCAGTAAGGGGCGGTATGACTGCTATGTCGAGACGTCGCCGGCCGCACCCCGGCCGCGTGTGTGCGCATTGTGCGCGCGGATGCTCCGGCACGGCGCGACATTTTCCGGCACGTTCCGACACCGAAAATGCCCCGGCCTCGGATTTTCCGGCATTGCGCGTCATTTCCTGGCACGTTCCGATACGCGGTATTCCGTCTTGTAATCGAGCGGCTAGGGGTTCGAGTCCCCTCGCCGGCTCCAGATAGATGGCCCCTGACCTGCGGTTTTGCAAAGTTAGAGATCAGCTATTCAAGATCAAATGGTCGATGTGGGCGTATTGTGGGCGCAAATCGAAGATCGCTGTCATGGCGCCCCATCGATCGCCGCTGATCAGGGCATCAGTTGTCGCCTCTCGTGGAGCCTCGGAGCTCTCGTCGATTGTCACTCTCTGTCATTTTTTGGCTGTGTGAGGAGTCAAGAGGAGGGAGGGGTTTGAGGAACAGTTGGCCAGCCACGCCAACGTCTCCGTGAACGTGCCCGGCGACAGGCCGTCGCCGTCCATCGGAACGTGCAGGATCCGCCGGGTGACGTTGGCCCCGGGGCTGCGCGTCGGGTGGGCACTGGCCCCACCCGAGGTGACCGCCTGGCTGGTGTTGGCGGCGGAGCCGGCGATCCTGTCGCAGTCGATGTTCACAAAGCTGGCGCTGTCTGCCCCCAAGGCTGCCCGCTAGTGCGCTGGCCACGAAT
>NZ_SJXI01000186.1:0-6612 GCF_004337455.1 Parafrankia sp. BMG5.11
GACGAGGCTGTCGCGACCTCGTAGGCCCTCGCCCGTGTGGCGGGAGCTAAAAATGGCAGAGGCCGTGCTGCTGGCAACATCCAAGTGTCGCCTGCCACAAAACAAGACAGCCTGGCGGAGCGACTGCTTCAAGCAATCGTTGCACTTACCGGACAGGCTGAACGAGCAGGAGTGCGGGATGGAAGAAGGCGTTGAAGAGGAGCAAGCATCCGAGCGTGGAGAGCTGCATTTCCTGGCCGCTCTCGTGGACGAGCTGATGAAGGCGCTGCTGGCGAACGGCGTCATGAGCCGTAGCCAGCTGCAAGCGATCGAGGCTGAAGTCAGCAAGCGAGTGGGCACTGAAGCCCGACTATGGTGAGCTAGCCTTGCCAGTCCTGCTCGAAGTTTGAGCAGCAGAGCCATTGCGGGCTTCTCCGAACTCTCGAATAGTTGCGAGTGGCGCTCCCTCGGCGCTGACCCGATCGCAACATGCCGGATGTCCGCTTCCCACCCAAAGCCGGTCATTCGATCCGCGGGAGGCTACTCCTGTAAGCTGCCAGCGCCTAAAAGGTAGTGACGCGGCGCTCGCGAAGGTGCCGCCGCCGCCGGCACCTCTACCGTTTCCATGTCAAGGCTGCAGCTACGCAGACATCCCGCGCGTGAGTACGATTTCTTGTTTCTGCTGGGGCTACCAAGGGCGCCGGGCAGAAGGGGCGCAACTGCCCGACCTCCATGTTGGCACGTAGGAAGCGTCGAGGTTGTCCTGAGTGCCGTTAGCTGTGTGGCGCTAACTCTCGTCCCAGACAAGCTAGGTATCAGGAGAATATGCTTAGGTCGGCGGCGCGCTTACGCAGTAAGTCATGCGTTAACTAAGCCCGTGCTAAAGAGCGTTTCATGGACGGATCGAGCAATACTCAGGATCTTAGGACCATCTCCGCACTCGCACGGGTGGGAGGGCGCTCGGAACGCGTGACGGTGTCTGATCTCACCTTAAATTGCTGCAGAGTTGTGACCAGCTTCGGCTTTGTCTCACCCGGCGACGCGATTACGCTAACGATTGGGAACATGCGGATCTACGCTGATGTCAATTGGCAGGATTTGCGCGAGGCGAAGATCTCGTTTCGCACGAAGCTACATCCAGCGATCATCAACCACCTGGGCTTTTCTGTTCAAGAGCCGGAACGCAGAGAAAGGACGCTTGCCGAGCGGCTTAAGCGTAGCGCACCAGACCGCTCCTGTTCAGCGGTCCTGAGTGGCGCGAAAGAAGTGGCTGCTTTCTTCGACCGATCGCGAAGTCCGCTCATCGGGAGCTAGATCCCCAAGGCGCAGTACTCGGAACCCGATCGCCCGCGCAGAGCAACCGCATCCAGCGGCAACGCTGTCTCGCGGTGTGGAGCCGCTACTCCGTTCGAGTTCAGCGCGAGCGCATTGAGCACAAGGCGATCACCGCGCCTGCCGTGCCGACTAGACGCCACCTTCTGCGGCGTAAGTGGGGGGGCGCCGAAGCCCCGGCCGTCGTGGGAACTAGACGCAAGCTTCGCACATAAAGGGCACACTCCATACCCCCTCCCGTCCGGTGCGCCAAGTCCCGAACAACTAGCCCCGCTCCGGCGGAGTTTTCTTTGGGGGATAGCGACGACGACGTGCCTGCCGCAAAAGCTTTTTTTGCTAGGCTCAGAAGAGCGCTAATCGACCGATTTGCTCGACGTCCGTAATGGGTCGCTTGCTGCCGGTCCGCTCTCAGGCACCAGCAGCAAAGGCGTCAACGTCGGGCAGTGGGTGGAAAGCAGAAGTAGCTTGGCACAACAAAACGCCGCCGGCCGTTTGACCAGCGGCGCTCTGATCGTGTGTACGCTGTCTCAAACGGCGAAGCGCACCCGCAGCTTTCCGTTGCTCTCGCTTCTGCGGCGGCGCATGCCGTACCCGACAGCGCCAAAACCAAACAGCATCATCGCCCAAGTCGCAGGCTCAGGAACAGCAGGTGCGTTTGGCGTGGTCCAGAAGGACAGATGCGAGATGTCAGGCTGATTGCCTTTCCCGACCAAGATGCCGAGCGATGAAATACTGGTTGCTGTAGGCAGCTGATAAACCTTGAAGTCAGTTCCAGCCTTTAGGCTTACATAGCTGATCAGAGTGCCGTCGAGGACTGTGAAAGTCGTTTCCTTTCCATCAGTCGGGTTAGCGTTCGGAGAGAAGCTAAACAGGCCCGGATTGTCGTCGCTCTTCCCGTAGAGGGTCAGATTGAGCAGGCTCACGTCGATGCCAGTCGCAGCAGCGATGGCTGCTTCTACTGACGCCAAATTATCGTTGCCTGATGCTATGCAGGGATCCGTGGTCAAGTTGATCCCGGGACCAGAGCTGCAAAGGGGGGGCGCCGCACCCGCTGGCACAGCAAAGGCGATTGCAGCACAAGCAGCCGCAGTCAGAAGTTTGGCGTTCATCTAACGATCCAGTGTGTTGCGCGATTCGCACGGAGCCAAAACGCTGTTTTGAATGCAATTTGGTGCAATTTCGCACTTCTTTTTAGCGACGCGTTAGTCTTAGCTTACGCGTAGCCTACTCGACATGCCTATTTAGAGCCGTCTTATTTTGGAACATCAGGTGGGCGCAGCTGCGCTAGGCTTTAGTGAGAAGCGGTCATTCCGGCGCGGATTGAGCTGGCTTTGCAACTGGACCGGGTGGTCTAGCGTTCCCCTGATGAGGGGTGTATCCCGAGCGAATCTGGGTCGCGGCATTTCCAGCTAGAGGACCCACATTGGCCCAGGAAACATCGGCCGCCCACTACAAGAAGATGTATAACCGGGTCTCAACCTTGGCTCGGATCGGCGTGTGGGAATGCGATCTTGCAACAGGTGAGCTTGCGTGGACCGACATGGTCTATGACATCTTCGGAGTGCGGCGAGGTCTCACGATTGATCGCGAGATGACGCTCCAGCTCTACGAGCCCAATTCTCGGTGCGAAATGGAGCGGTTACGCAGCGAAGCGATTGCCAACGGCACAGGCTTCACGCTGGATATTCAGATCAAGCCTAAGGCAAACGGAACCCGCTGGGTCCGCTTAACCGCGCAGGTAGAACAAGAGGCAGGCAAGTCCGTTCGAATATTCGGCACAAAGCAGGACGTGACAAGTGAGATCGACGCACGCGACAAGCTGCACTCGCTCCAGACCGAACTAATTCACCTTTCGCGTGGGAGCGCCATGGGGGCCATGGCTTCCACGATCGCACATGAGTTGAACCAGCCGCTTGCTGCGGTCTCCAATTATCTCTCTGCCGCCCGCCGGATCGCGCCTCGTGAGACTGCTGGTTCCGACCTCGACGAATGCATCGAGGGGGCCTTGGATGCCGCGCATCGTGCCGGTGATATCATTCGCTCAGTCCGGGCAATGAGCGCCAAAGGGGACGGCAAGAAGACGGAAGTAGAACTAGGCCCGGTATTGAAAGAAGCCACTGCTCTTGCGACCGCGGGTATCGAGCACCTTACAATGTCTCGGGATGTCTCCTCCGGTCTGACGGTCTATGCAGATCGCATTCAGATTCAGCAGGTCGTGATCAACCTGATCCGCAACGCGTGCGAGGCGGCCGGGGGTAGTGCCTGCCACATCGGCATCAAGGCGTGGTCTACAGGCTCTTATGTCCAAATTTGCGTATCAGACGACGGCCCAGGCATACCGGTAGATGTCATGGCCGAAATCTTCGAAGCTTTCGTCTCGACCAAGGCGGAGGGTCTTGGAGTAGGGCTTTCAGTTTCGCGGACGATTGTCGAGGCGCATGGGGGTCGAATGACCGCTACCAACTTGCCTGACGGAGGAGCATCGGTTTGCTTTACCCTTCCTGAGAGGTCGGGCGAACTTACCCCGAGCTAAGGTCGCCCGAAACGTCTCTTAAATCGACGAGTGGCCGCGCCATGTGATGTCCGTTTCGGGGTCGTTTGCTGCCCGTCCGCTCCTGGCGCGTTCAGCCGAGGAGCTAACTGTCGGATAAGAGGCGCAGCAAAGGTTCGCAGCTACGACCGACCATGGGTGGTAAGCGGACATTCGTCGCGTGCTAGCGTCCTGCAGAGCCTTCTCGCGGATCAATGCCAAATGCAGATTGCCAGGGGCGGCGGCGCGTCGTCCCTCCTGTTTCAATCCCAAGCGGCGTTACTCCTTGCGGCTCAAAGCGATTTAATATGAGCGTAGAGGGATAACTCGAGCTCAATAATAAGCCGTTCAAGTTCCACCAAGTCGCGGACTCGACCTCTACGATGCACCAACCGCGCGTGCGTGAGAAGCTCTCCCCAGAACTGTAGAGTGTCCCGGTGTACCGGGTGGTCCTTCAACCGAGTTGCACTTGCAATCGCCGCTCGCAGGTTATCGGCAAGGCTGCCCTCTAGGTGCAAGGGCAGCCTTTCACCTGGCGGCATTCTAAAATCTCCAGAGCCTACCACCCGTCAAGTACTACGCGTTATATGCGCTGCGCCTGGACCGACAGCCGCCAACTTAGTCGGAACTCATGTCGCTGTCATGGCGTCCCCGAGGTGACCGCTGATCGGCAATCCGGCGGGTCCGCAGAGGCCTTATTACATCGTTCCAGAAACGGAACCTCAGAGCTTGTTGCCATCGCCATTCTCTACGTAGCCGTCGCTCTTTGCGCCTGCGCCGGCGGGGCCTGATCACATCGCACCAGAAGAATACGGCGACGCAAACCACAAGGAGCACCAGCCCGGAAATTATCAGTAAGTCACTTCTCGGCATTAGCAGTCTCGATGTCGAGGCGGGCGGGTAGAAACTGGAGGCGCTTTGCAGGACCGCTGAAATTGGTGCCGAACAGGGTACTAAGCTTTGCCCGTCGCTCGTTTAGGCAACGTCTGCTGCCGGGGTACGTCCTTATCCCACCATACGGCTCGCTTGGGCAGCACTCCGACTTAAGGGCTCGTTTGCGATCACCTTCCTCGTCATCGCCAACAGCGCGTGGATGCGGAGCCACACGGTTGCACCGGTTAAAGACTAGGCTCCCGGGAGATCAGAATACCGCCCGCTCTCGATCTCTTCCGCGACGGCCGACAACACTCCTGAGATCGTCAGCCACATCTCGCGCGGGGTGTTGTCGAGGAGGTAATCGCAAGGCGTGCGGCGGGATACCTCCAGACAGTTATCCGCCTGTCTCTTGACGTAATCAGCTATTCTCAGCGCATCGGAGGGGACCTTGAGCATTTCTGGATCCATGACGCTGCCATACGATTTGAGAAGCGAAATTAGCAAGTTGCCTCAACGTGAGACATTCGTCGCTTCAGCGTTGACGTCCGCGAAGGTGCGAACGCAGTTCATCTGCTGTTGAGCTGCGCCGCCAACCCAGAGCGCGGCGTAGAATGGGTGGAAAGCCGCCACGATTGTTGGCTGCGTATTGTTGGCTAAGTATGGTCCGTCTGGACAGGAGCTTTCTTCGTCATGTTCACGCGGTTCCTCATGGCTGGATTAGTGCCCCTGTTCCTGGGATGCTGTGCCACTGACACACTGCTCGGCGGGGGCAGCGCGCACAGCAGCGATGATGGCTTGTCATCAGACGTAGAGCTGATCTCGGCCTACCCCGGCCTAGTGAGACGCCAAGGCAAGGTTCTGACGGTACTGGGTCAGACCTTTGAAGACCGCGGCGAGTGCGTATCCGGTGACTGCACTCGCTATCGCGTAGATGGCGTTTGGCGGAACCAATATGTGGGCGTTGAAGTCAGTCACTATGAGGAGACTGACTATTTCCTCGTGATGCCAAACCACCACATACCGATAGGGTCACGGCCGATCCCCTCGCCGGGAGGAAAGCACTTTTTCTCTGGGCACCACGACGACCGCCGGTGGTCACCCTATCAGGGTTCATCGATCTGGACCTGGAATCCTTTCCCCCGCCGCCTTCGCATCGTTGACACAGATCTAGTGGCGTTCGACAGCTTCGTCAGTTGGCATGGCGAAAGTTGTGTCGAATTTACTGGCGCCCGGGGCTACAATGTTCGGATGGAGCCCACGCGCACCTTTTGGCTGACTGAGGCAGACGGTGACTGGCGGCTGTCGGGAGAACGACCGGCGAACTGTGCCTAGGTCAAAGTACAGCCTTGCTTGCTTCCGGCTTTACGACAGGCTCTACCGATGGGAAGGTGCTAATCGTTATCGGGCCTATTGGCGCAGCTTCCTTACGGCCGGCCTGTTCGTGACACCTGGAATAGCAAGCCTGATCACCCTGAGCGTGCTTGGGGCACGCGCGCATCCCATGATTACAGGCACACTCACGGTGGTCTGGTGGTCATCAATGGCAGCTCTCTTTGGCTGGATGATTTACTCTGTACTCCGGACCTTAAGGGCAGTTTGGGCGGCCATCCGTGGCAAGCCTCACGACCTCGAACGGTGGCGAGAGCCTTAAGAGACCTTCAACAGCGACCGATGTCCGGAATGGATCGTTTGCGGCTGGTCCACTTCCAGCTGCCCGCGAAGACGCAGGGGCGTCAGAAATTGATTGGAGAGCAAACGCTAGGCTTGCCTTGACGCTTACGGTCTAAACTTGGGCTATCGATCTGCCTGAAGAAAATTGTGCCAGAATGGGAAACTAAACGCCTGTATCGAAACTTCTTCTTTCGCGGTTAGTCAGACTGCGCTAACGAAGCTAA
>NZ_SJXI01000187.1:0-1461 GCF_004337455.1 Parafrankia sp. BMG5.11
AATTTAGGTTAGGTTACCCTACACTGGTGGTATGGATGGTCAGCGCGGTGAGGGTTCGCGATGAGCGGGGGCGGGGATTCCCGTGAGGATGCGGGGAGTCCATCGGCTGGAGAAGAGGCGCCTTCCGGTCGGGGGGTGGGTGGTGGGAGGCGGTTGCCTCTCTCGTTTGCTCAGCGCGGGAACTGGGCGGCGCAGCGGTTGTTCCCCGGTTCTGCTGCGTTCTGTGTGTGCGACCTGGTGTGGCTTGACGGGGCTATCAATGCCGGGGCGTTCGCCGACGCGGTGAGCGGGGCGTTCGCGGAGACGGAGGCGCTGCGGGCGGTCATCTATGACGATGACGGGGCTCCTTCGCAGTCGGTCGGCGGGAGGCTGTCTCTGCGGACGGTGGTTTCCGAGGAGGTGCTCACAGACGAGGAGATCCGGTCTGTGGTCCGCGCCGGGGTGAGTGCGCGGGAGGTTTCGGCGGCTGAGGATCTCACATCGTCGACGCTGTTCAAGCGTGTCGGCGGCGGGTGGGTGTGGTCGTTCACGACGAATAATCTCCTGCTTGACGGGTATGGCACGTCTCTCTATATCCGTCGGGTCGCGGAGCTGTACTCGGCTGCGGTCGATGCAACCCCCGCGCCGCCGAGGTGGTTTGGTCGCCTGGAGGATCTCGTCGCGGGGTCGGCATCGACGCCGGGTGGGTCCGGCATCGTCGGTCACTGGCGTGATGTGCTTGCTGTCGACGCGTTTTCCGAGCCCACGGGAAGCACGCCCGCTGATCTGTTTTCGTTCTCGTACCGGCCTGTTCCCGTGGCGCTTCCGGCGGGGGCCGATGATCGCCTGCGCGCGCTGGCGCGCCAGGCAAGGAGCACGTGGACGGATCTCGTCATCACCGCGTGGGGGCTGTATACGGCCCTTGCCGGGAACCAGGACTACCTCGCGGTGCGGGTACCGTCGATGATGCGCGGCGAGCCGGAGTCGCTGCGCGTGCCGGGCGCGGTCGCCCGCGCGCTGCCCGTCGCGACCGCTCTGCGCCCGGGCGCCACCTTCGCCGAGGTGCTGTCGGTGGTGGGATCGCAGGTCCGGGATCTACGGGACAACTCCGCGATCGAGGATCATCAGCTCGCCCGTCTCTGGCAGGGAGGAGAGCTCTCCTACCTGTCGCTGCCCTCGGTCAACATCAAGATGTTCAGGACGACACCGGTCTTCGGAAAGGTCGCGGGGATCACGGAGCTGATCAACCCCGGCCCGACCGGTGCGCTGGATCTCTCCGTCTTCGGGAGCCCGGGACGGGGCCTGCGGATGGATATCTCCGGCCGGTCTCCGCTCGTGCCGACAGACGCGGCCGGCCAGCACGCAGCGGCGTTCACCGTGTTCCTCGGCCACCTCCTCGGCGGCCCTGCGGGCATGACGCTCCACGAACTCGCGGATCTCACGATCACTCCCTCTTCGGTCGATGCCGGGTCGGTGGGTGTG
>NZ_SJXI01000188.1:0-1722 GCF_004337455.1 Parafrankia sp. BMG5.11
GGGGACGCGATGCGCGCGCTGGCGTCCTCGGGTGTCGCGGTCGTCCCGAAGGACGTCCACGTGCTGCTGGAGCACTCCAACCGTGGCAAGCGCAGCCTGGGCCTCGACCTGACCTCCCAGGCCGGCCGCGACATCCTCTACAAGCTCGCCGGCACCTGCGATGTCTTCCTCACCAACAAGCTGCCCAGCGTGCGCACCAAGCTGCACATCGATGTCGAGGACATCCGCGCCCACAACCCGAACATCGTCTACGTCCGTGGGACCGGCCAGGGTGAGCGCGGGCCGGACGCCGACCGGGGCTCCTACGACTCGCTGGCCTTCTGGGCCCGCGCCGGCGTCGCCGTCGGCAGCATGCGGCCCGAGTACAGCCACGTCCCGGTCCCGCCCGCGCCCGGTTTCGGGGACTCGATCGGCGCGATGACGATCGCCGGCGGGATCATGGGCGCGTTGTTCCACCGCGAGCGCACCGGTGAGGCCACCGAGGTCGACGTCTCCCTCATGGCCACCGGGATGTGGGCGATGGGCCAGGCCCTCGCCCTGTCGCTGCTGCTCGACATCCCGTGGACCCCGCCGCCGCTGGACGCGCCGCGTTCCAACCCGCTGACCGGTAACTACCAGACCAAGGACGGCCGCTGGCTGTCGTTCACCTGCCTGCAGGCCGGGAAGTACTGGGCTCCGATGTGCGAGGCCATCGGGCGTCCCGAGCTGGGCGCCGACCCGCGTTTCGTCGACCACGCCGCGCTGATGGCGAACAGCCGGGAGGCCATCGCGATCCTCGAGGCCGCCTTCGCCGAGCACCCGCTGGCCGAGTGGCGTGAGCGGCTGGCGACCTTCATCGGCCAGTGGACGGTCGTGCAGGACACCCTGGAGGCCGCCGCGGACCCGCAGGCGGTCGCCAACGGGTACGTCCAGGACTGCGCCACCGCCGCCGGCATCCCGTTCCGGATGGCCGCGGCCCCGGTGCAGTACGGCGGGAAGCCCGCGCCGGCGGGCCGGGCGCCGCTGTTCAACGAGCACGGCGACGAGATCCTCGCCGAGCTCGGACTCGACACCGACGCCGTCCTCGACCTCAAGATCCGCGGCGTCGTCGCATGACCCCCACCTCAACGAAGAGCCAGGAGACACTGAGATGACGCTGTTCGACGCGTTCCGATTCGACGGGAAGCGGGTCCTCGTGGTCGGCGGCGCGACCGGCATGGGTGCCGCCGCCGCCGAGCTCGCCCAGGCCGCGGGCGCCGAGGTCATCGTCGCCGACTACGCCGAGGTCACCCTGCCCGGCGCGAAGTCGATCCACGTGAACCTCGCCGACGCCGCCTCGATCGACGCGGCCGTCGAGCAGCTCGGTGGACCCGTCCACGCGCTGCTCTCGGCCGCCGGTGTCGCCGACGGCACCCCGGGCATCGAGCGGATCAACTTCATCGGCCACCGCTACCTCATCGACCGCCTGCTCGCCGGCGGGCTGCTGCCCCGCGGCTCCGCGATCGGCTTCATCTCCTCCGCGGCCGGCCTGGGGTGGGAGGCCAACCTCCCGCTGCTCAAGGAGTACCTGGCCATCACCGACTTCGACGAGGCCACCAAGTGGGCCGTCGAGCACGGCAAGGCCGACTACATGTGGAGCAAGCAGGCCGTCTGCGCCTACGTCGCCACCCAGGCGATGCCCCTGCTCAAGCAGGGCATCCGCATCAACGCGATCTGCCCCGGCCCCACCGACACCCCGCTGGC
>NZ_SJXI01000189.1:0-5268 GCF_004337455.1 Parafrankia sp. BMG5.11
AAACGGCCTCGCGAGTGCCTGAACCGGCGGCCGCCCCCACTCCCCAGCCGCAGCCTCCGCCGCGGCCGTCGCTGGAGGACGCGGTGGCGCTGGCGGCCCGGGCCCACACCGGCCAGCTCGACAAGGCGGGCGACGAGTACATCGGCCACCCGCTGCGGGTGATGGACACCGTCGGCCGCACGGCCCCCGCCGCCGGGGTGGACCCGTCCCTCGCGCAGATGGCCGCCATCCTGCACGACGTGGTCGAGGACAGCGAGGTCACGCTCGACGACCTCGCCGCCTCCGGGTACCCGCCGGCGGTCGTCGCCGCGGTGGACGCGCTCTCCCACCGTGAGGGCGAGCCGCAGGAGGCCTACCTGGCCCGGGTCGCCGCCGACCGCATCGCCGTCGTCGTCAAGCGGGCCGACATGGCCGACAACTCCGACCCGCGCCGCCTCGGACGGCTCCCCGCCGAGGACGCCCAGCGGCTCACCACCCGCTACGCGGGCCGCCGCCGGCTGCTCGACGACCTCGTCCTGCGGAACGCGGGTACCCGGGCCAGGTGAGGTGACCGGGCACGGTACGGTCGCGACATGCGGCTCGTTATCGCTCGGTGCAGCGTCGACTACATCGGCCGGCTCAAGGCGCACCTGCCCAGCGCCGTCCGGCTGCTCCTGGTGAAGGCCGACGGCTCTGTCTCCATCCACGCCGACGGACGTGCCTACAAGCCGCTGAACTGGATGAGCCCGCCCTGCGTCATCGCCGAGGAGGAGGGCGTCTGGCGGGTCACCAACAAGGCCGAGGAACAGCTCGTCATCTCGATCGAGCAGATCCTGCACGACTCCACGCACGAGCTCGGTGTCGACCCCGGCCTGCGCAAGGACGGCGTGGAGGCGCACCTGCAGGTGCTGCTGGCCGACCGGCCGGACGCCGTCCGCGAGGGCCTGACGCTGGTCCGCCGGGAGTACGAGACCGGCATCGGCCCGGTCGACCTGCTCTGCCGCGACGCCGACGGCTCCACCGTGGCCGTGGAGATCAAGCGCAAGGGTGAGATCGACGGGGTTGAGCAGCTCACCCGCTACCTCTCCCGCCTGGACGATGATCCGGCCCTTCCGCATCCGGTGCGGGGCATTCTGTGCGCCCAGTCGATCACGCCGCAGGCACGCCTGCTGGCCGCCGACCGCGGCATCGCCTGCTCGGTGGTCGACTACGACGCCCTGCGCGGCCTCGAGCCTTCCATCCCCACCCTGTTCTGACCCGGTTCCGTCCCTCCCGGACGACGCGTGGCCGCTGGGTGAGTCCTCCCCTGCCGCTGAGCCGCCACGCCTTTTTGGCTGTCGCCGTCCGTGGTCCGTTGGCGGGCTCGTGCGGTCGCGGCGGGTGGGGCGGCGCGCGTAGCATCCTGTCCCCGCGCACTGCATGGCAGCTTTCATCACGATCACAAGCTCATGCGTCGAGAACCTGGGAGGATTCGGGCACTCGCGGAGTGGACGCTCCACTGTCGGTGCCGGTCCCAACGCCACACCGGTGCCCGGGACGTCGCACGCCGCACGCCGCGTACTCGGCGGTGACAGGCGGCCAGACCACGGGAAAGACCACCCGGAGGAAGGAGCGCTGGGCATGGGCCAGGAGAGCACCCTCGGTGAGCTGACGAGGATCGGGGTTATCGGGCTCGGCACCATGGGAGCCGGCATCGCGGAGGTGCTGGCCCGTGCCGGTATCGACGTGGTGGGCGTCGAACGGGACGAGGCCGGGCTGGCCCGTGGTCGGGGCCATCTGGAGCACTCCACGCATCGGGCGGTCGAGCGCGGCAAGTTGACCCCGGCCGAGCGCGAGGAGCTGCTCGGCCGCATCAGCAGCGGCGTCGACCTGACGGCCGTCGCGGACTGTCCGCTGATCATCGAGGCCATCCACGAGCGGCTGGACGCCAAGCAGGAGCTCATCGCGCGTCTCGACGAGATCTGTCCCGCCGAGACGATCATCGCCAGCAACACCAGCTCACTGTCGGTCACCGAGCTTGCCGCCGGCACCCACCGGCCGTCCAGGGTGCTCGGCACGCACTGGTTCAACCCGGCGCCGGTGATGGAACTCGTTGAGGTGGTCGGGACGGTCGTCACGGATCCTGTCGTCCTTGACGAGGTCCGCGACCTGGTCGGCCGCGTCGGGAAGATTGCGGTCAGAGCAGGCGACCGGGCCGGTTTCATCGCCAACGCGCTGCTGTTCGGCTACCTGAACAACGCGGTGCGGATGCTGGAGGCGCACTACGCGACCCGGGAGGACATCGACGCGGCGATGCGCTTCGGCTGCGGTCACCCGATGGGGCCGCTGGCCCTGCTCGACCTGATCGGGCTCGACTCCGCGTACGAGATCCTCGACTCGATGTACCACCAGTCCCGCGATCACCTGCATGCTCCCGCGCCGTTGCTCAAGCAGCTCGTCACGGCCGGAATGCTGGGCCGCAAGACCGGTCGGGGCTTCTACACCTACGCCGAGGCCGACTCGCCGCACGTCGTCGACGACGCCGCCCCGAGCGTGGTCGCCGGGGTCGAACCCAGGCCGGTGCGCTCCGTCGGCGTCGTGGGCACCGGGACGATGGCCTGCGGCATCGTCGAGGTCCTGGCCCGCTCCGGTTTCGACGTGGTGTTCCGCGCGCGGTCCGACGACAAGGTGTCGGCCGTCCGCAAGAGGCTGGTGGAGTCGTTGGAGCGAGGCGTCCAGCGCGGACGGCTGTCCGCCGAGGAGCGTGACGCCGCGCTCGCCCGGGTGACGGGGACGACCGACCTCGACGCGCTCGCCGGCTGCGATCTCGTCGTCGAGGCGGTCGTCGAGGAGCTTTCGGTGAAGCGGGCGCTGTTCGCCGCGCTCGACGAGGTGATGAAGCCGGGGGCGGTGCTCGCGACCACGACGTCATCCCTGCCGGTGGTCGAGTGCGCCACGGCGACGACCCGTCCGCGGGACGTCGTCGGGATGCACTGGTTCAACCCGGCGCCCGCGATGCGCCTGATCGAGGTCGTGCCGACGGTGCTGACCGCTCCCGATGTCACCGCGACGGTGCTCGCGGTCAGCCGGGCCGCCGGCAAGCACCCGGTGGTCTGCGCGGACCGCGCCGGGTTCATCGTGAACGCGCTGCTCTTCCCGTACCTCAACGACGCCGTGCGGATGCTGGAGGCGCACTACGCCAGCGTCGACGACATCGACACCGCGATGACGGTGGGCTGCGGACATCCGATGGGCCCGTTCGCGCTGGCGGACGTGGTCGGTCTCGACGTCACACTGGCGATCCAGCGGACGTTGTACCTGGAGTTCCGGGAGCCGGGCTATGCCCCGGCCCCCCTGCTCGAGCACCTCGTGAAGGCGGGCTACCTGGGGCGCAAGACCGGCCGGGGCTTCCGCGACCACTCGCGCTGAGGCGGCGGGGGTCCGGTCGGAGGGGGTTCGTGACCCCTCCGGGGGGTACCGGACGGGCAGCCGGCGTTGATCACCCTTCGGGGCGGGTCGGCGGTCGTGTCTAGGATGTCGCCGGGCGCCGGGACGCCCCCCGGCGGTCGGCGCCCGTGCCGGCAGCCCGTACGCCCCGAGGAGGACGCCCATGGCCACGGTGGACAAGGACGCGCTGCGCGCATTCGGCCGTGAGGTGACGACCTTCCTGCCCGACCTGGTCGTGATGCTGCGCCGGGTGGTCGCCGACCCGCGGGTGCCGCAGTCCGCGAAGCTGGAGGCGGGAGCGGCGCTGGCCTACCTGGTGTCGCCGAAGAACCGGCTGACGAACATCATCCCGGTGATCGGCCAGCTCGATGACGTGGCCGTTGTGGCCTTCGCGTTCCGTCGCCTGGTGGTCGGGGCGGGTGAGCCGATCCTGCGGGAGCACTGGCGCGGCAGCGACCGCTCGTTCCACGCGCTCATCGGGGCGTCGTCGGCGCTGGCGAGCCCGGCGGGCATGCTCCGGCGGGCGAAGGTGGCCCGTACGCTGGCCGGCGCGGCGATCCACCGGGTCGGCCGCGGCGGGCGGGCGGGTGACACCGGCGCGGAGCCGAGAACCGTCAGGGTCGTGGACGGCGAGGTCATCGGCCGTTCAGGGCCGGACGGCGGCTCCGGCGGTCACTGAGGCCCGGTCGACGGCATGGGCGCGGGCGGAAATCCGGGCACGGGGGAAAGCGCGGGCGGGGACGAGGACTGGGTCGTGCGGCCGGTGACCGGCGCCGCGACGACGAAGGCATACCGGTGCCCGGGTTGCGACCAGCTCATAGCCGCGGGTACGCCGCATCGGGTGGTGTGGCCGGTCGGCGACATCGGCGAACGGCGGCACTGGCACACCCCGTGCTGGACCCGGCGGCACGTCAGCGCGAACCGACGTCGACGGCCCTGGCGCCATCGCTAGACCTCGGCACCACGGCGAGGCCCAGGTGGACTGCTTGGCCCTGGTGACTGCTTTGGCCCTGGCGGCGCGCCGCTGACGGCTGCCGCCGCTGACCTCACCGGCGGCGGCGTCAGCCGCGGGACGAACCCGCCGTCTGGACGGTGGTGCTCTCGCCCTGAGTCAGTGCTCTCGGCTCGGAGGCCGACGGCGCCTCGATCGGGGCGGTCGCCGCGGTGAGCCGGTCGCGCAGCGCGCCGAGCTGGGCCGTCACCTGGTCGTGCAGCGCGCCGAGCTGCGCGGTGACCTGGTCGCGCTGGTGCTCCAGCTCGGCGAGGCGCCGCGCGGACTCCTCCTCGGTCTGGGCCGCGGCCGACCGGGCCGCCTCGACGACGCGCTCCGCCTCGGCGCGGGCCGAGGAGACGATGCTCTGCGCCTGCTCGTCGGCCTCCCGCAGGGTGCGGTCGCGGGTGTGCTCGGCCTCGGTGACGATGCGCCGGGCCTCCTCGAGCTGGGACTCGGCGTCGCGGGTCCGCTCGGCGCGAACCGTCGCCGCCTCCTCCTCGGCGAGCTGCAGGATCTGGGTGATCCGGCCGCCGAACTCCTCCCAGGCAGGTCGGTTCGCGGCCAGGTCGTCGCGAACCCGCGCCGCCTCGGCGGCGGCCTCCGAGGCGGCCGCCTCGGCGGCGGCGCGGTGCGACTCGGCCTCGCGCAGCTGCTCGACCAGCCAGTTGACGTGCGCATTCACCTGGTGTGGGTCGTAACCGCGGCGCACCAGGTCGAAGCCGGGGGCACCGTCACCCTCGCCGGACATCGGGATGAGGTCACTGTGCTCTGTCATAGGGCCTCAGCATCCCAGACGGGCAATCGTTGGGTGACGAGAGCTGCGGCAACGGACGGTCCGGACAGTGGGTCCTACACGCCGCGGAAGCGGT
>NZ_SJXI01000190.1:0-11016 GCF_004337455.1 Parafrankia sp. BMG5.11
TCGGCCAGGTGCATCCCGGCAGCGTCGTGGTGCGCCCGGGCGGTGGTGGAGTCCACCCTGACCAGGGACAGGTCCACCTCACCCCGCTTCGCGGCCTCGGCGACCATGCCCTCCAGCAGGGCTTCGAAGGCACCGGCGTCCCGCCACTGCCGGAACCGGTTGTGGACCGTCGGCCAGGCACCGAACTCCGCCGGCATCTCCCGCCACTGCCCACCCGTCCGGAACCGCCAGAGCACGCCCTCGAACTGCGCCCGCAGCCGCTGCGGATACGGCCCGAACCTGCCAATCGGCAGGTAGGGCTCGATGAACGCCCACTCCTCGTCCGTCAACTGCACCCGTGTCATACACGACGACCTACCGGACCAGCCCCCGCCACCAGGACGAATCCCGCAGACAGATCACAACCAGATACGCGCCCTAGCGGCGGTACCAGGGCCGCGGTCACCGCGGTCCCGATGCCTGCCCCGAGCCGGGCAGGCATCGCTTTGGCGTACCGCCCGATCGGTGTCCCGCCGGCAGCCGCGTACGCGTCCAGCGCTGCGCTGTCGGCTCGTCCTGCCTGATCAGGGGAGTCATGTCAGCGCCGCAGCGATCCGACGCACAGGCACAACGCCAGGAACCCTTCCCGCACCCGTCCGCGGCCGGGCCCGCCGAGCGGCGGCTTGGCCTGTTCGCGGAGCCCGATCCGCGCGCCGCCACGATGATTCTGATGGTCGGTCTTCCTGGAGCAGGGAAGACCACCCGAGCCAGGCAGCTCGCCGCGGCGTACCGGGCGCTGCGGCTGACCCCGGATCACTGGATGGTCCCGCTGTTCGGTGAACCGATGGCCGACGGCAAGCGTTTCGTGCTCGAGGGGCGGCTTGTCTCGATTGCCCTGCAGGCGCTGCGGCTGGGGACCAGCGTCGTGCTCGACTACGGGCTGTGGGGCCGCGACGAACGCTCGGCGCTGCGCTGGCTGGCACGGTCGGCCGGGGCCGCCAGCCAGGTGGTCTATCTTCCCGTGGACCCCGACATCCAGCTCGCCCGGATCGCACACCGCCAGGCCACGGCGCCGCACCAGACGTTCCCGATGAGCGTCGCCGACGTGGACCGATGGCGTGAGCAGTTCCAGGTACCGGATGCCGCCGAGCTCGACGGCGGCGAGATCCCCGGCCCACCGCCCGGCTGGCCGGACTGGGCGCAGTGGGCGGCCGAGCACTGGCCTACCTGCACCGACAGCTAATGGCCGTCACCGACCAGTCACCGCGGCGAAGCCGGACGGTTCCTGCTGCTGGCTCATGGACCTGTCTTCTCGTCGGGCTCATCCTCGGGGCTGCGCAAGGGCCGCAGACCGATGCCTTGGGACGGTGGGGAGAAGGAGTAGCGGCCCAGGCAGTTGAGGTGGGCGTGCCCGAGCGGGGAGAGCCGGGCGATATCGGCGTCGTAGACGACGTGTCCGGCTTGGCGTAAGGCGGTGACGGCGGCGTCGAGGTAGCGGGTGTTCCACAGCACGACCGCGTTGAGGACCAGGCCGAGCGCGCCGAGCTGGTCTTCCTGCCCTTCCCGGTAGGCCTGGTAGATCTGCCCGCGGCGGCCGTGAAAGATCGTGCGGGCGAGTTTGTGGCGGGATTCCTGCACGGTGGTCTGGGTGTTCACCGCCCGGCGGTGGGTGTCGTCGAGCGGGTCGACCATCGCGAGCAGGTGCAGGGTCTTGGCGATCCGGCCGTACTCGGCGAAGGCCTGCCCCAGCGGGGTGGGGTGGCCGTCGCGGCCGAGCATCCGCCAGGTCAGGCCCCGCTTGTAGCCGAAGTACTTCGGTGACGGCCCCGCGTTGAGGGTGCGGACCGGGACGACGAACCGCAGCCCGTCGACGGAGGCGAGCAGACCGCCGCCCCACACTGCGGCGATCGGGATCCGGCTCTGCGCGTCGATGAGGGCGGCGTTCGCCGCCGTGTGGGTCTCGGCCCGCAGGTAGTTCTGGTCCACATGCGAGAGCCGCCCGCGGGTGAGCGCCTCGTCGTTCGGATTCATCACCGGGGTCAGGCCCACGTTGCAGCCCTCGGCGACCAGAAGCGCCGCGGCCGAGAGCGGGAGGTCCCGTATCCGCGCGGCCGCTCCGGAGACGTGGACGTAGGCGTCGAGGAACCCGGTCCAGGCGTGGACTTCCAGCAGCAGCTCGGGCAGGTCGACGCGGGGCAGCATCGCCGCCGTCCGCGCACGCAGCGCCTCCAGGCTCGCGGGAATCTCCAGAGCTTCGAGGCGTTCGACCGCGAGCCGCATGCGGCTGTCGCCGTCCGGCACGAGCTCCTCGACGACGGCGATCGCGCCGGCGACCCGCTCCCGCGGTGCGACCGCCTCCACCGCCGCCCAGGCCGCCGCGACGTCCACATTCCGGCCGCGGGTCGCTGCCGCGTCGAGAACGTCCACCAGGGCGCGGCCGGCCAGCGCCAGCACCCGCGATGCCCGCTCCAGGCGGGGCAGCCAGCCCAGCCGTTCGGCGTTCGACGCCTGCCGCGACGGGTTGATCAGCTTCGTGGCCATCAGCAACGCGAACAGATCCAGCGCGTCGTCGACCGCGACCGCGTCCAGATGCCGCGACACCGCCAGCAGCGTCGCGGTCCGCCGCGGCTCGGCCAGCTCTGCCAGGCTCGGCGCCTTGCTCGCCAGCCCGTACCGGGCCAGCGAGGCCAGCCGGTTCGCCGGCACCACCCGAGCAGTCCACCCGCCGTACCCCGAGCCCGGCCAGATCAGCCGCCCGGTCCAACGCCTTCACCAGCGCCGACCCCGACACCCGGGTCGGCGCGCGCCGCCACTCCTCCAACCGCGACACCCGCCCGCCCGGCGGCACCGTCAACGCACCAACCAGCACGGCCGGCAGCATCGGATCAGCCGCGGCGACCGCCTCAGCAAGCGTGGCGTGCATCCTGCCCGCCGCCTCGCGGACGGTGTTGACCAGCCGGGTCAGCACCGTGATCCCCGGCAGCAGCACCCGCCCTCGGCGCAGCCAGCCGACACCCTCGTCGAACAGCGCGCCGGTCCCTCCGCGTGCGTCCACGCCCGGCCGTCGAGGAACCGGCGGAACTCAGCCGCGGCCTGCTCGTCCTCGAACGGGCGGAACCCGTAGGCGTCGCGGATCTCCCAGGCATGCTCGTAGGCCGTCTTCGACCGCTCGGTGTACCGCTTCACACACGACACGTCCCCGATCCCCAACTGCTGCCCGAGGTACTCGACCACCGGCCACGGCACATCCAGCGGATCCTCCAGGAATAGCCCAGGAACCGCACCGTCGTCGCCTGCACCACGAACCCCAACCGGTTGTGATCACCCCGCCGGTCCGCGATCAGACCCCGATCGACGTCATCCAGGAAGAAGAACCGCTCCAGCTCAGCCCGCGACGGCACCCCCTGAAACCGGCCATACCGGGCCACCTGCGCATCAGTCAGGAACTCCAGCGGCACACCCCGGAACGTAACCAGTCAGACGCGCAGCGGGAACGGGTATCGGCGGACCCGACCACACCGTGGCCTAGATCATCGCTAGCGCCAACGGCTGAACGGTTCCTCCTCAACCCCCATGTTCTTCAACATCCTCGCCACCTTCGCCGAGTTCGAGGTCGACCTGCTGCGGATGCGCACCCGCGAGGGCATGGCCATCGCAAAGGCCAAAGGCAAGCTGCGGGGCAGGCAGCCGAAGCTCAGCGCCCGCCAACAGGCCCACCTCGTCGAGCTCAACGACGCGGGAAAGCACACCATCGCTGAGCTCGCCGAACTGTTTACCGTCTCCCGGGCCACCGTCTACCGGGTACTCGACCGCACCGCCCACAAGATCAATCCTTAGCGTTCAATCCTGCCGAAATCTGCGCCTTACCCCTACCCACCGCCCACCTGCACGTCAGCCGGCTGCAGGACCCGCTGCCAGCCGGCCCGTTCGACCTGGTGGTGTCCGCGCTGGCCGTGCACCACCTCGACGGCCCCGCAAAGGCGGACCTGTTCACGCGGGTCGCGGCCGTCCTGCGCCCAGGCGGCCGATTCGTCCTCGGTGATGTGGTCGTCCCCGACGATCCCCGGGACGCCCGCACTCCCACCAACGCCGCCCACGACAAGCCCAGCGGCGCGCGTGAACAGATCGGGTGGCTGCACGCTGCCGGCTTCCGGGCCAGGATCGCCTGGCAGCGCCACGACCTGGTGGTCCTCGCCGCCGATCTCCCCTGACCAGCCAGTCGTTCCCGGCCCGGTGTCACCTGCCGTCGAAGGCCGTCGAAGGTGTAGATCACCCGCACGTCGCGAAGGCGATCCGCGTCGTGCACCGTCGGGTCCGCGGTCGGTCAGGCTGCGTCGCGCAACAGGGGAGCGAGCCGTTCGAGCTGGTCGACCGCCGCGGGAAGGTCCGCCGCGAACGGGTGCACGAGCACATGATCGGCACCGGCGTCGAGATGCGCGATCAGCCGGGCCGCGACAGCAGCCTCGTCACCCCAGGCCAGGACGTCGTCGACCAGCCGGTCACTGCGCTGCCCGGCCAGGTCCGCCTCGCTGTAGCCGAGCCGCCGGTAGTGCACGGTGTAAGGCGAGTCCGAGGCGCCCACACCCAGAGCGAAAACCGCCCGCAGCCGTGCCCGGGCCGTGTCCGCGTCCGTGTCGAGCACGACGGCCTGGTGGGGAATCACCAGACGGTCCGGGCCCACGGCCGCCCTGGCCGCCGCCGTGTGCGCCACCGGTTGCAGGAACGGGTGCACGCCGTTGGCGCGATCGGAAGCCAGCCTGTGGGCGCGTGGCCCGAGCGCGGCGAGAACACGCGGATAGGCCGGAGCCGGCAGCTGCGCCAACGCCCGCGCGGCCTGGTCCATCGCGTCGAGATACTCCCGTAGACGGGTGAGGGGCCGGTCACCGGACTGGCCGCCCAGACCGAGCACGAACCGGCCGGGATACGCCTCGGCCAGCGTCGCGGCACCGGTGTGCATCGCACCCGCCGTGCGGGTGCTGATGTTCGCGATGCCCGTACCGACGACGATCCGCTCGGTCGCGGCGAGCATCAACCCGTGCTGGGTGAACGCCTCCCGGCCCCCGGTCGGCGCACCCGGCGGCGTCTCCCCACTCCACAGGGAGCCGTACCCGAGATGTTCGATCCGGGCGAACTGTGCGCGCTGCACCGCCACCGACGTCTCGAGCAAGGAGAACGGGGCTACCCACACCCCGAACCTGCCCAGCTGCCGCCGGGTCTCCGCTACCGCCACCACTGCTCCCCTCCACCACCCCCGACCAAACCGGAGGCTGCCTCCTGTAAGCGGACGCCACCGTAACAGGAGACTGCCTCCGCATGTGTGTGCGGGGTGGAGGTAGCCTCCGGTCCTCAGGCGGGGGAGGGATCAGCGGTGAGCGGTGCGACCAGGGCGCGGCCCCTGCGTGCCGACGCCCGGGCCAACTACGAGCGGCTGCTGGCACAGGCACGCCTCGCCTTCGCCGAACACGGCACCGGGGCGTCCCTGGAAGACATCGCCCGGCGGGCCGGCGTCGGGACCGGCACGTTCTACCGCCATTTCCCGTCCCGGGAAGCCCTGCTCGAAGCCGTCCTGCACGACCGGTTCGACCGCCTCACCGCGCGAGCCGACGAACTCGCGGCCACCACGGCCCCCGGCACCGCGCTGACCGTCTGGCTCGGTGAATTCGTCGAGTTCACCAGCGCCTACCGGGGGCTCACCGCCACGCTGATGCAGACCCTGCGTGACACCTCGACCGAGCTGCACGCCGCCTGCGCGGCCATGCGCACGGCAGGCTCGACCCTGCTCGCCGGGGCGCAGCGCGCCGGGGAAATCCGCTCCGACCTGACCGCCCTCGAGCTGCTCACCCTGGTCAGCGGCCTCGCCTGGGCATGCGAGCAGGCCTCGGCAGCCGTCCCCGACGGTGTCACCGCAGACCGGCTGCTGTCGCTCACCCTCGACGGTCTCAGAGCGACCGACAGGGCCCGCCGCCCGGACTGATCACGCCGATCCCTCCAGACCGCGGCCGGAGCGCGTCTTTCGGGTACACGGGGGTCGAGGAGGATCGGAACGAGGATCCGCGGCCCCTGTACTCGACCCTGCAGCAGCTCGACCAGCACCGAGGCTCCCGCGAACGCCGTGTCCACCAGCCGGCGCCGGTACTTCCCGTGCACGCGGCCCGGACATGGTGCCGCACTGCGGGCACGCCTCTCGGTCGGCACGAGACCGGGCACATGATCGCAGCACGGCACCACAGCCCGAACCCACGGTCGAGGCCAGAACGATCACCAAGTTTCAAGATCAGCACCAGATCCGGATCCGTTCTCACGAACAAAACCAATCCGGACCCGGCCCGGCCACGAATACACGGTATGCGCGGACACACGATGCTGGTACTGACACTCCCGTTCGTCCCGGCGGCCGCCGGTCTGGTCGCGGCCGGGTCCGACACCACCGGTCCCGGCAGAGTCCTGGCGGAGACTCCCTCGGGGCTCATTCTCGGCAAGCGGACCTGAACCGCTGCGTGCGCCCGTCCTCGATCGAGGACGGGCGCACGCGGGCACGGGCTCAGGACCGCGCCGCAGGTGCTCGGCCGTGTACGAGCCGACCCTGCTGTCGATGAAGCAGGTCTCTCCGTTGCCGAGCAGGCGTTGATTCTCTCGGGGGACCCCGTACTTATTCAGCAGGCGCTCGCCAATGACGCTGGGTTCGGCGACGGGGCTAGGATGGCAAATCCTGGCATTGTCCATGTCGTCGGGGTCGTGGTCGCCGTATGAGTAGATAGATTGTCGACTCGATGTGCGGGGACGGTCGTCGTACTGGTGGCGTGGCGTGGCTGTGAACGGTCAATTTTTCCAGGGAAGGAGTAGCCCTGCCTGCCGTGGAGCAGAAGAAGAGTCGTGGCTGGTTGATCGTGGGTGGGGACTGGATGCCGTGTTGGCGATATCACGCTTGAAGCCCGGGCGTGCCTGGAGCAGGCGGACAAAGTTTTCCATGTCATCGCCGACCCGCTGACAGCGAAGACTATCCGCGATCTCAATCCTTCGACCGAAGACCTGCATGCTCTGTATGAGCAGGGAAAAGATCGGAAGAAAACCTACGCCGAAATGGTGGCGCGGATTCTTTCCGAAGTTCGGCTTGGGAACTTTGCCTGCGCGGCCTACTACGGCCATCCTGGCGTTTTTGCCTTTCCGACACATGAATCGATAAGACAAGCCCGCGCGGAGGGATACTCGGCACGGATGCTTCCTGCGGTTTCCGCGGAGGACTGGCTGTTTGCCGATTTCGGGGTCGACCCTTCAACATCAGGATGCCAGAGTTTCGAGACGACTGATTTTCTCGTCAATCGGCGTCGTCACGACCCGACCTCGCATCTTATCCTGTGGCAGGTCGGGGTCATCGGCGCGCTGGATTTTCGATGGCGGTACGACTATCGAAAGAACCTCGGCGTCCTCACGGAGCAGTTACTGCGCCACTATAATTCTGATCACAGGGTTGCGCTCTATCGGATAAACCCAATTCCAATCTGCGATCCCGACATTGAATGGATGCGGCTGACCGATCTGCCAACTGCTAGCCTGACAGCGTCATCCACGCTGCTGGTGCCTCCTCTCTTGACGCGTGACGATGCGGGGGAGACGTCGGCGCCGGGTGGGGGTGGGGTGCCAGAACTCGCGCACCGCCTGCCAGTCGGCGCCGTCCAGCAGCTGGGCGCGCGGGTCGGCCCACCGCTTCGACGGGACAGCGAAGACATCGCGGCGACGCAGCGCGCCCCGTGCAGCCGCTCCAGAACGCACAGCACATAGGCGTCCCGGTCGACCGCCCCCACCGGCAGCCGCCGGTGGGGGAACACCGCCCACCGCCACACACCGGGCACCAGGTCGGCGTCGATGTCGTCAGGGCGCAGCGGCTTCTGCGACACCCGCTGCCGCGAGAGCTCGGGAAGCCGGCGCACCTCCGGGCGTAAGTAGTTGGGGTGCAGGAAATCCCGGTGAGATTGATCTTGCCGGGGTTCACCTACGCCGTTGAGGCTTCGAGCTGCCGGGGAACGGTACCGGTGCGCAGTTCCTTCAGGCCCGGGATGTGGTTGTAGAGAGTGCCCGGGGAGACGCCCAGCAGCTTGACGATCGAGGTGATGGAGCGGTCGGGGTCCAGGCAGCAGGCTGTTGCACGCGATGACCGATGCCTTCACCACCGCCGGCTTCCGTCTTTCCGTCATCAGCGAGCCGCAGCCCGACCCGGCCGCCCGTGAGCTGTTCCCGGACGGCTTCCAGGACCTTTCGACCAATCCCAACTTCCTGTTCTTTGTCGTCGAGGTACCGCCGTCGGCTACCGGCTCGGGCAGCTAGCCAGTCGCGGATCATGAGCGGAGCCAGAGTCGGCGCCTGCCCAGTACTGTGGCTTCGTATGACCAACTCCGAGATCAAGATCACCGCGGACCTGGTCCATGACCTGCTACAGGAGCAGCATCCGGATCTTGCAGGGCTGGCCATCCGCGAGGTGGCGGGCGGGTGGGACAACCAGCAGTGGCGCCTTGGGGACGAGTTGGCCGTGCGCATGCCGCGTACAGAACGTGCCCCGGACCTCCAGCGCAAGGAGTGCCGGTGGCTGCCCGTCCTGGCCCCGCGCCTGCCGCTCCCGGTCCCGGTCCCTGTACGGATCGGTGAACCGTCCGTGCGCTTCCCGAAGCCCTGGACCATCATGACGTGGGTTCCCGGCGAGCCACTGGACTACACCTCGATCAGCCGCGGCGACCACGCGGCCGACACTCTGGCGGGCTTCCTCAGAGCGCTCCACGTGGAGGCGCCAGCTGAGGCGCCGATCAGTTCGGACCGCGGCGCTCACCCCAAGAAATGCACGGACGGCTTCGACCACTTCTTTCAAGCCGTTGTCCCCGGCGGCATTGCCGACGATGTCCGGGTCGTCTGGGACGATGCCGTTGCGGCGCCCGAGTGGGAGGGTCCGCCGGTTTGGGTGCACGGTGACCTTCATCCCGCAAATGTCGTCGTCTCGGACGGGACACTCTCAGGCGTGATCGACTTCGGTGACATGTTCGCCGGCGATCCGGCGTGGGACCTCGCGGCCGCATGGGTAGTCCTTCCTGCGGGCGCCGCCTCACGCTTCTTCGACGTGTACGCGCATGCGGACGAGACGATGATCCGGCGCGCCCGCGGGCTGGCTGCTCTGAAAAGCCTGTTCCTCATGCTGATGGGCCAGAACGGAGACCGGGGCCTTCCTGGCGGCAAGCCGACGTGGGGACCCGCAGGCCGGGCAGCGCTCGATCGTGTTCTGAGAGGCGGTTTGATGTAGGTACGGAGCGACGATCCTCATTGGACGGGGAGGCGAACACGTCCCGCCGGTTCAACGCGCGGTGCAGCTGCTCCAGCACGCATACCACGTGCGCGTCGCGGTCGACCGCGCCCTGCGGCAGCTTGGCGTTGGAGAACACCGCCCGCCGCCACATCGCCGGCACCAGCTCGGCGTCGACCTCGCGGGGCAGCAGCGGCCGGTCCTTCGCCCGGCGGCGCGAGAACGCGGGAAGACACCGCACCGCCTTCAGGATGCGCCGACCAGCCGGGGCGGCGCCCAGCAGCGACAGGAACGGGCGCACGGTGTGTAGCGCAGGGCCAGCACCGAGACGCCGGGCAGCAGCACGCGGTGCCGGCGCAGCCACGTCACCGCCTGGTTCAACAGCGCCACCGGCCCCTCCGCGTGCGTCCATGCCCGCCCGTACAGGAAGCTGCGGAACTCCCGGCCCCACTTCCGGTCGGTGAAGTCCCGGTAGTTCAACCGCTTCTGGATCTCCGCCGCGTGCTCGTACACCGTCGACCGGCGCTCCGGGTACCGCTTCACGCACGAGGCGTCGGCGATGCCGAGCTGCCCGGCCAGGTACTCCACGGCCTCCCACGGCACGGCGAGCGGGTCCTCGCCCAGGAACCGGCCGACGTAGCGGACTGTGCAGATCTGCACCGCCATCCCCAGCCGGTGCGTGTCCGTACGCCGCAGCGCGATCCGATCACGGTCGTCATCGTCGAGGAAGAAGAACCGCTCCAGCTCCGGGCGCGTGGGCACCTCGGTGAACGTCCCGTATGCCTCGGCCCGCTCATCAGTCAGAAACTCCACCGGCACGGCCGGACCGTAGCCAGAGCCGGGGCCCGCCCGGTGGGCTTTCCCCGCTCGGGAACCTATCGAGCCATATCCGCCCGATTTTCGGCGGATGCTACGGCGACCCCGTGGCGGTGCGCCGGGTCGTCGTCCGCCTGCCGACCGAGCCCCGCGGTGAGGGGCCTGACTGCTATCGGAGCATCACGGGTCGATGGCTGCTCACGCCGACTCGGTTCCGTCGTTCCGTTTCATTGCGTTTCGTGGCCTCGTGACACCAGCCAGCCCGGTGTCCTCGGTTGACCAGGGCATGCCTCCGGACCCTGCGACCCTCCCCTGATTTCTGACGCCCGAGAAGCCTCCCTTCTCGGGCGTCAGAAATCAGGGGAGTGGTAGCTACACGGCGTCACCAACCTCCGATACGTTTCGTTGTTACGTCACTTATAACGTAACAACGAAACGTATCGCGGATGGGTGGGATGGGCCGGAAGTCGGGACCCGACGCGCGACGCTGCGTGGGACACCGCCGTGGGCAGCCGCGCATCCGGCGCGGCACGGGCTGTCGATTACCGCCTCGCCAGCAGCCGCCGGACCTGCTCAAGATCGCCAGGTTGCACGCCTGCCCACCGCTGGTAGGTGCCGGCGTCGAACCCCGCGAGGTCCACAACGGCTCGCCGGGCAGCGACTCCCTGCGCGGCGAGCCGGACGTCGATCAGCGGGTTCCGGTCGTCGCCACGGCCGGGCGTGGCGTCGAGAAGCGGGCCGAAGTACAGCGGCGTGCCATGCAATCCCGCCGTGGTGATCCGTGCCCAGAACACGGCGCCGAAGCCGGGGCCCTACTGCGGCGGGCGCGTCCAGGCGCGGACGGTAGAAATGCGCCGGCGGACGCCACGTACTGCGTCGAGTACAGCGACGCCTGGAGGTATGCACCGCTGGCGTACTAGGGCGCGTATCTGGTTGTG
>NZ_SJXI01000191.1:0-16236 GCF_004337455.1 Parafrankia sp. BMG5.11
TCGGACAGCAAGCCCTCTGGGTAACCGACCAGATTGCTGGCAAGACGATCTACCGCATGGTTATGGCCCTCCAATCACGCGAACCGGTCGACGTCAGTGCCCTACAAGCGGCCGTTCGTCGTCTCGTCGCCCGGCACGAGATCCTGCGCACAACCTTCGTGCTCGACGAAGACGCCGCCGAACTGCGCCAGAGGATCCACCCGGCCACAGAACCGAGCGTGGCGCTCGTCACGGTTGAGCAGATCCCCTCGTCAGCGGCGGATGAGAGGATCGCCGAACTCGTCGCCGCCCCAATGGACCTCGCGTCCGACTGCGGCCTCCGATTCAGTCTCCTCCGCGGGGAGGAGGACGATCTGCTCGTTGCTGCCGGGCACCACATCGTCTCCGACGAGCAATCATTCACCCCCTTCCTCCGCGATCTGAACGCTCTTTATCACGAAGAGACGTCTGGCACGTCGTCCGAGCTCGTTGCGCTTCCCGTGCAGTTCGCGGACTTCGCGCTCTGGCACCGGGCAGTGCTCGGTGACTCCCGAGATGCGGACTCGCGCTATCGGCGTGACCTTGAGTACTGGCGCGGTACGCTCGAAGATCTCCCTACGGAAACTCCGCTGCCGATCGATTACCCGCGCACCGACACCGGCTCGCGCACGGTCCGACCGGCGACCGCTGTGCTGTCTGACGATGAAGTCGGCGCCGTGGATGCCCTGCTCATCGAGCGCAGGGCGACACCGCTGCAGGGGTTGATGACCGCGCTCACCCTCGCGCTCTGGAGCGAGGGGACCGGCACCACGGTGCCGATCGGTATACCTGCCAGCCTGCGCGATCTACCGGAGCTAAGCGACCTGATCGGCTACTTCGTGAACACTGTCGTCGTCCGCTCCGACATCGACGAGATGGACGGGTTCGGACAAGCGCTCACCAACATGCGGGAGCGCATGCTTGAGGCGAACGAGCGCAAGCTCGTGCCTTTCGACGCCGTCGTCGAGGCGATCCAGCCGATACGTGCTCCCGGGATCAGCCCTCTCTTCCAGGTGATGGCCGCCTATCTCGACCAGGGTGATCCAGAGCCGGGCCCAGCCACGACCTTCGTCCCCTACGTCCCGGTCGCGACCGGAGGACCGGGTCCGGCCCGGCCCGCCCTTTTCGACCTCGTCTACTCCATCACGAGGCGTAGCGACGGCGCTCTGGCTCTGCACCTGAACGCGGCCAGGGAACTGTTCTCCGAAGACACTTCGTCACGGCTGCTACAGAAGACGCGGCTGTTTCTGACCCTCGGCGCGCGGCATCCAGAGCTTGCGTCCGTCCATCTCGCGCAAATGGTTCAGGCTGCTCTCAATTCCGGGCTTCACGGGGCGGCCTCCGATCAGGAACGACCAGTCTTCCGCCTTGCGCTTCCCGCATTCGACATCCAGGATGCCGTGCTGTGGCGTGCTGCCGTTGATCACGTCGCTCTCGCACTGGGCGACGGCGGGATGCAGCTGCGGGTGCTCGACGACGGAAGCGGCGAACTGGTCGCCGCACACGACAACGTCGAGGCCCTCGACGCGGTCGGAGCGCTGCTCGCCGAGCTTGTCGCTGGCTACGACTCACAGAGCCGGCTGGTGATCGAGACACCGCGAGCTGGCGGCGATCAACGGACAGACGCCGAGCTCAGCACGGTTCTCGAGGATCCCTTCTGGGACGATTGGATCGACCAGCTCGCCGCGGTGCGAGATGTCAGCCTGCCGTCGAATGCTGGCGAAGCACCGGCCTTCGCGACACATAGTGTCGGGATCTCCGGACAGCGTGAGATGAGCGGCACAACGCAACTCGAAGCGTGGGATGCGATCGCCCGGACGCTCAACCGAACGCTCGGCGAAAGCCAGCTGATCGTCGAACGGCGCGAGCCCGCGGACGCATTCACAGTCTGGAGCTACCCAGTACTTCTCGGCGAACCGGCGACCACCCCGAACGGAGGCGGCACCCACTCGCCACTTACACTGAGCCCCGAGCGTGCGGCTGACTACGCGTCCCTGCGCGCTCGCCCGCAGCTCGGCCGATTCTTCGACGATCTGCCTCTCCCGCACATCCGGATCAGTGTGTTCCGTAGCGCGGCGGAGCGCATCGCAACGGTTCCCGCGATCCCCGCAGACAATCCGATCCAGCTCGACATCCGCATCCTGATCGGCCCGGGCCTGGCATCTGAGCCGCAAACGGTCCGGGTGGAGGTCGAGACAGCCCCTGGTGTCGACCTGGATGTGCGCGCGCTGGCGGAGGAGATCGCCACCGTGACCGCCCAGATCGACTTCGCGCTCACGCTGTCGAGGCAGTCGCCAAGCGGGCTGCGTCTTCGTCGAGCCGACCGTCTCACGATCTCGTGGGAGGAAGAAGAGCGCATCCGTGCCCTCTACGGCAAAGCCGCCGAGATCCTCCCGTTGTCCACGTTGCAACGCGGCATCTTTTACCACATGGTGCGCGCGCAGGAGTCGGACGATCACAACGCCTATGTATCGCAGGCCACGAGAGAGTTGTCAGGCGCGGTCGACCCTGACCGTCTAGAGGGTGCGGTGAGGGTCGCGCTCGACCGGTACCCGAACCTTCGTGCCGCCTTCGTGCCCTCGGGTGAGGCGCAGGTGATCCCCGCTGTCGCAGATGCACCGTTCCGAATCATCTCGCTCACCGAGTGGTCCGAACTCCGTGTGGACATCGGTGATTTCCTGGCAGCCGAGCGACGTGAGCCCTTCGACTTCCAGACTCCACCGCTGATCCGGTTCACCCTCATCGAGCGGTCGACCGATGCCTGGATTCTGGCGATGAGCTTTGAGCACATTCTGCTGGACGGCTGGTCGTTGAAGGCCCTGTTGGAGGAGATCCTCACGATCTACGCGGATCCCGGGTACGCGGATCGCGTCGAACCGGCGTCATTCCGTTCGTATCTTGAGTGGCTCGACGGTCGGGATCCGGAGACCGCCGTCCGCGCCTGGAGCGACTATCTCGCCGAGCTGTCTGGCCCGACGATGCTCTGGCCAGAGGGCGGCGATCTCGGTGCGGGGCAGATCGACACGGGCGATCTGCATTACGATCTTGATCCATCGGCCGCTGCTGCGGTGTTCGGCGCCGCGCGGACTGCGCAAGTGACGGTGGGTACAGTCCTGCAGGTTTCCTGGGCTGTCACCCTCAGCCGCCTGACTGGCAGCGATGACGTGGTGTTCGGCAACACGGTGTCCGGCCGCCCTCCCGAGCTTCCCGACGCGGACCGGACCATCGGGGTGCTCTTCAACACGGTACCGATGCGCGTGCGTCTTAGCCCGTTCGAGACAGCTCAGGAGATGCTCGCGCGAGTGCAGTCCGAGCAGCTGCGCGTCATCGACCATCCCGACACCGCACTGACGAGCATTCAGGCGTCTGCTGGTATGGCAACGCTCTTCGACACGTTGTTCGTGGTGCAGAACCTGCCCTTCCAGGTGCGCGACGAACGTGACTGGGCTGGCGTCCGAGTGGTCGGCTCCGCCGTGGATGACGCCACGCACTATCCGGTGACGTTCGCAGTGAATGTATGGGAGCGTGCAGGATCCGCGTCCGTGCATGTGCGGCTCTCCTACCGCCGCGACGCGTACGAAACGGCCAGCGCCGAAAAGATGCTGGAGCGCTACGTTGCGACGCTGAACGCGATCGCGAGCCGTTTGCGCGCGCCCGTCGGCGGGCTGACGGTGCTGCTGCCCGACGAGGTCGAGCCTCACACCGGCACCGCCGCCGATCTGCACCGAGACGTAGAGCCTGTTACTGTTGCGGGTCTTCTTGATGATCAGGTGGCGCGGTCGCCGGGGGAGATCGCGCTGGTTGCGGGTGCGCGGAGTTTCACGTTTGCGGGGTTGTCCGCGGAGGTGAACCGGTATGCGCGGCTGCTGCTGGAGCGGGGCGTGCGCCAGGAACACAGGGTTGCGCTGCTGCTGCCGCGTGATGAGCGGATGGTCATCGCGATGTTCGCGGTGTTCGCGGTGGGTGCGGCGTATGTGCCGATCGATGCGGAGCTGCCCGATGACCGGATCGGTTACATGCTCGATGTGGCGGGTCCGACGGTCACGCTCGTCACCGATCGTGACGTGGCACGGCTCGGGCCCGCGGCGGGGCGGGTGGTGAATCTCGACGATGCGGTGGTGCGCACGCGCGTCGCGGAACTGGCGGATGGGCCGGTCACCGTGGCCGAGCGCGGCGGGGAGGTGTCGCTGGATCATCTGGCGTACATCATCTTCACGTCCGGCTCGACGGGCCGACCGAAGGGTGTCGCGGTCGGTTACCGGGGCTTGACGAACATGTATGCCAACCATGTGGAGAAGATCTTCGACCGCGTGGTGGCCCATCAGGGCGGGCGGCGGATGCGGATCGCGCATACGACGTCGTTCTCGTTCGATGCGTCGTGGGAGCAGCTGTTCTGGCTGCTCAACGGCCACTCGGTGTATGTGATCAACGAGGAGATGCGCCGGGATCCGCAGCAGCTACTCGCGTACTACGACGATCAGCGCATCGATGGCTTCGACGTGACTCCCTCGTACGGGCAGGTGCTCGTTGACGAGGGTTTGCTGGAGCGTGACCGGCCGGCGGGTCGATCGGTGTCGGCAGACGCGACGGGCGTGGTGTTCGTGTCGCTCGGCGGCGAGGCGGTGCCCGAGCGGCTGTGGCAGCAGCTGCGAGATGCCCCGGGCGTGGAGTCGTACAACCTGTACGGGCCGACCGAGTACACGATCAATGCGCTCGGCGCGGATCTCGCCGACAGCCCGAACCCGAGCGTGGGCACGCCGATCTTCAACACCCGGGCGTACATCCTGGATCAGAACCTGCAGTTTGCCCTGCCCGGTGTTCCAGGTGAGCTGTATCTCGCGGGCGCGGGCAATGCGCGCGGCTACTGGGAGCAGCCCGCCCTCACCGCCGAGCGGTTCGTGGCGTGCCCGTGGGAGCCGGGGGCGCGGATGTATCGCACGGGCGACCTGGCCCGGTGGAACGACGAGGGGCGCATCGATTACCTCGGTCGTGCCGACGAGCAGACCAAGATCCGCGGGTACCGGATCGAGCCAGGGGAGATCCGTGACGTGCTGGAGGCGCACCCGGAGGTCGTGCGTGCTGAGGTCATCGCGGCCGACCATCCCTCCGGAGGGAAGTTTCTCGCTGCCTACGTCACCACCGCCCGCATCGATACCAGCGACGACGCACTCCGCCGGTCACTCCGCGAGCACGCCGCACAGCACCTCCCCGACTACATGATCCCCGCATCCTACAATCGGCTTGAGACGTTCCCGCTGACCACAACTGGCAAGCTCGACCGGAAGGCATTGCCCGTCCCCGATCTCGGGCAATCGACCGCCCACGGGCGTGCACCCGCGACCGACACGGAGCGAGATCTCCTCGCCGTCGTCCGTGACCTGCTGGGTTTGAGTGACGAAGCGCGGTTGTCGGTTGAGGACGACTTCTTCCAGCTGGGCGGGGACAGCATTCTGTCGATCCAGTTGGTATCCCGAATGCGGCGCATCGGTGTCGTCATCTCGGCCGCGGACGTCTTCTCGACGCGGACGGCGGCCGGGCTGGCTCGTCTTTCTGATGCGCGCCAGTCGGAGTCGGCAACGGAGCACACCGCCCCCCTGAAGGATCTGCGATCCTCCAGGTTGTGGCCGATCGCCAACAAGGAAGTGGATTTGCCCGGCTTTTCGACGTTGGTGCAGGCGGTGACTTTCGTGGTGCCAGCCGGAATGACGCACGACACATTGTTGCGCGTGCTGAACCGGGTCGTCGCGCATCATGCGGCTCTGGGCGGTCGCCTCGTGGCAGATGTCGACGGATCCTTCCGGTTCGAGGTTCCTGCCCGCTCTCCTGAAGTCGCGAAAGATCGGATGGTGATCGAAGCGCTGGGGCCCGCGTGGCCGGATCCGACGTGGCGCAGCGGCAATCGTGCACGTGTGGAGGAACTAGCGCGTTCTCTGCACCTCGATGCCGGCATCTTGTGGCGGGCAGTCTGGTACACGGGTTCTGCCGATGCGACAAGCCGTCTACTGCTGGTAATGCATCACCTGGTCGTCGATGGGGTGTCATGGCGAGTTCTTGGGGATGATCTTCGGCAGGCGTGGGAGTTGGAGACCGGCCGCACTGCTGAGCCACTGCTGCCGGTAGGCACGAGCTTGCTGAACTGGGCTGAGATGCTCGCGGGCCGCGCCGCTGAGCAGGATGTGAGGGCGCAGACAGAGTACTGGGCCGAGGCTGTCACGGCGGATGATCCGTTGCTGGGTTCCCGTGCGCTGGACGCGGCGCTCGACACGCGCGCCACAGCGGAGGTGCTCACGATCCAAGTGCCCGCGAGAGTCGCCGGCCCGGTGCTGAAGGAGGTGCCTGGTGCACTGGCGGCCGAGATCAACGATGTGCTGCTCGGCTCGTTGACGATCGCTGTCGGGGCATGGCGGGCGAGGCGAGGGGTCGGTCATCGGCGTGCGCTGATCGGACTTGAGGGTCACGGGCGCGAAGAGACGTTCGTGCCCGGCAGTGATCTTTCCCGCACTGTGGGGTGGTTCACGACGTGGTTCCCAGTCGGACTGGACACCGTCGACATCGATCCCGTCACGGCCTTGACGGATCCGGGAGCTTCCGCAGATGTGGTGAGGCACGTGAATGAGCAACTGCGGGCGGTACCCGATCGCGGCATCGGCTACGGGGTGCTTCGAGAGCTCGCTCCTGACGGCGCGGGCCGTTTGGTCGACGGCGTGGTGCCACAGATCGGATTCAACTACCTCGGCCAGTTCGGCCCCGGCAGCGCCGTGAGGGACAGCGCATGGGAGATGGCCCCCGAGGCTCCTGGGATCGTCGGTTCCGCGGACAGGACGATGCCTCTGATCGCCGTGTTGGACATTTCTTTGGTGGCGGTACAGAGCGCTGAGAACAACGAGTGGACGTTGAGGGGCAACATCGTTTATGCGGCGGGGATCCTCAGCGAGGCGGAAGTGAGCGAACTGCAAGAGCTGTGGGTGCAGTCGCTCGAGACGTTGGCGTCCTACACGACAGAGACGGGCGTCTGGAACAGCGGTTTCGGTAACCCAGAGGAGGATCATGAAGATCAGCGATAACCGAGTGCTAGCCGACGTCGCCGATGTCCTGTACATCGAGGCGAACGACGTGGATCAGAACGCCGACCTGCGCGTACAGGGCATGGACTCCGTCCGGCTCATGGAACTGGTCGAGCGGTGGCGCAGCGCCGGCGCGGAGGGCATCGACTTCATTACGCTCGCTGAAGACCAACGGGTGTCACGTTGGCTTGAGGTGTTGGCGGCGTCGACGAACGATGACGCCGAGTCGTCTGAGTGAGTCTCGTCTACCAGGGGCGGGTATGACGACCGGCTGCGCGATCTTCCCGCCCCTCCCCGACAAGGAGACGCAATGCCCACGATGCTCGTGAACGGAATCGCCCTGCACTACGACGAGTATGGCGATGGTGCCGACCCTCTCGTCGTGTTGGTGATGGGAACGGGAGCGAAGGGGCAGGTGTGGACGCCGCACCAGGTGCCCGCCCTCGTCGAGGCGGGGTACCGGGTCGTCACCTACGACAACCGGGGCATCAGCCCGGTGCCCGGACAGACTGCCACGTCGTGCCCCGACATCGTCGTCCCAGAGCTCGTTGACGATCTCGCCGCGCTCATCGAGCGCTTCGGCGCCCCGGCGCACGTGATCGGAACCTCGCTCGGAGCGCGGGTCGTGCAGGAGTTGGTCCTCGAGCGCCCCGACCTTGTGTGCCGGGCGGTCGCGATGGGTGGTCACGCACGCATCGACGACGTCGGACAGATGCTCACCCGGGGCGAGCAGGAGTTGTTCGACCAAAAGATCGTGCTGCCGAAAGCGTATAAGGCAGCGGTCGATGCTCTGCTGAACTTATCGCCCGCGACATTGCGAGATGAGACGAAATCCAACGACTGGCTTGCGCTTCTGGAGTACTCCGCGGTTCCGGCGTCGTCGGGTGAGCGTGGCCAACTCGGCGCTTCCGAACGACTCGGAGATCGCGGCGACGCGTACAGGGCGATCACCCGGCCGTTGCTGGTGATCGGTTTCGCCGACGACTTGATGATCCCGGCACACCTCGGACGCGAGCTTGCCGATATCGTCCCGACTGCCCGGTATGTCGAGGTGCCCGACACGGGACACTACGGCTATCTCGAGCAGCCCGAAGCGGTGAACCGGCTCATCCTCGACTTTCTCGCCGAGCCCGAGGGGTCGGCCGTCGGGTGACGGCGATGAATGAAGTGAACACTCGGTCGGATGCGGTGGGCATGCTACCCGATGTGGTCGACATCATCGGTATCGGCTTCGGACCGGCCAACCTGAGCCTGGCAATCGCCATTGAAGAGCGCAACGGCGCCCGGCCTGCCGCCGACCGTGTGACCGCCCGCTTCGTAGAGGCCCAGCCGAGGTTCGGATGGCACGACGGCATGCTGCTGCCGGGCACGACCATGCAGATCAGTTTCCTCAAGGACCTCGCGACCATGCGCTCGCCCACCAGCTCGTATAGCTTTCTGAACTACCTGCACGAGCGCGGGCGCCTGAGCGACTTCATCAACCTGAAGAGCTTCTTCCCCACCCGGCTCGAGTTCCGCGACTATCTGGCGTGGGCGGCCGCGCGTGTGAACGTGCCAGTCTCCTACGGGGCGAGGGCCACCCGCGTCGACCACGACGGTGCGGCCTTCACCGTCATGGTGTCGGGCGGCGGCGGCGGACGCGAGGCGGTCCGGGCGCGGTCGGTAGTTGTCGCGACCGGGCTGCGCCCCGTGCTCCCGGACGGGATCGAGGCCGGCCCTCGGGTGTTCCACAACCACGGTCTGCTCAGCAGCCTCGACCGGCTCCCCTCCACGCCGCACGGCCGGTTCCTCGTCGTGGGCGCTGGGCAGAGCGCCGCAGAGGTTGCCGCCTACCTGCATGACACCTACCCGGCGGCGGAGGTACACGCCTCCATCCGCAGCTTCGGCTATGTGCCCTCCGACAACACCCCGTATGCGAACCGCATCTTCGACCCCGCCTCCGTCGGGGAGTACTACACCGCTCCGCCCGACGTCAAACAGCAGCTGCTGCGGCGGCACTGGTCGACGAACTACGCCGCTGTCGACGCCGAGCTCATCGACGACCTCTACCGACGGGAGTACGACGAGAAGCTGCGCGGCGTGCGGCGCCTGTTCGTGCACCGCGTCACCGAGGTCGAAAGCCTGCGCGAGGGCCCGGGGGGTGTCGTCGTCGCGCTGCGCGACCTCGGGGCCCGTGCGCGCACGCCGCTCGAGGTCGACGCGGTGGTCTTCGCCACCGGCTTCCGCCCGTCAGACCCGCGCGGCCTGCTCGGCGACGGCATCGACCTCGAGGCCGCGCTCGACGGGGACGAGTCGCTCGTGGCGCGCGACTACAGCCTGCGCGTGCCGGGGCTGGAGGGCCGCATCTTCCTCAGCGGGGGTGTCCAGCACAGCCACGGCCTCAGCTCGTCGCTGCTGTCGACCCTGGCCGTGCGCGCCGGCGAGATTCTCGAGGCCGCGGTCCCCACGCACAGATCCCACATGGCGACGGGCAGCTGACGGCCCGTCCCACCGGCAGAAGGAGAACACGCGATGGCGAAGAACCCGTTCGACGACGAGGATGGCACGTTCTACGCGCTCATCAACCATGAGGAGCAGTACTCGCTCTGGCCCACGTTCAAGCCGGTGCCCGGCGGCTGGACCATCGTCTACGGCGAGCCGGACGGCAGACCCAGGCAGGAGGTGCTCGACTGGATCGACCAGACTTGGACCGACCTGCGGCCCAAGTCGCTGCGCGACTTCATTGCCAGCCACGAAGTCGCGAGAGCTGCCACAGGCGAGTAACGCACGGCGGTGTGCGGCAGTCGGCTGGGAAGGAACGAACCTGATGCTACGCACCGTACTCGGCAGCAAGGTCCAAGCCGATCTGCAGGTGCATCACGAGGCGGCAGCCCTGGACGGGGCGGGCTGAGCGGAGGTCTGGGTGATGGTGCGCAGCAGCGTCGCCATGTCGGCCTTGCCCATCGCGGCGGCGATGGCAGAGGCAGAGAGATGTTGGGTGCGCTCACGGCAGACTCGAGCCACACGGCGTCCGCGGCTCACAAAGCTCGGCGATGATCTGTGCTGCCTCATTGGAGCTTGTCGACGTTGGCGGCGCCCAGGGGGCTGCTGGCGATGAACGCGTGGTTGCCACCCCGCCAGTGGCCATTCCAGCCTGCGCAAATTCAGGGACCGAGCCTCTCACCCGAGCTGAACAGCTCCGCCACCAGCGCAAACGCCGCCAATCAAACCCGACGGCCGAAGCGTCCCCGACGACCGACCGCCAGCCGCCACACAGCGATTCAACCAAGACGGACCACCTCTGCCCGGCGACCGCTCCGCTCCCTGACAGCTCACCGCAGATAGCCTTGTGTCGGTCGAATGACTTAGGTTAACCTTCCCTCATGACTCAAGTTGCTGTGCTGGGAGCACGCGGGCGCATGGGTGAGGCATCGGTTCGTGCAATCGAGGCCACTTCCGACATGAGCGTGGTCGCCGAGATCGATGTCGATGATAACCTGCGAGAGATCGTCGAAAAGAAGGCCGATGTCGTGCTCGTGTTCTCCCCGCCGGGCGTGGCACACGAGCAGGTCCAATGGTGCATCGAGCAGGGGATTCACGTCGTGGTGGGAACATCCGGCTTCGATGAAGACGCTGTCCAGCAAATTCGCGCCGCACTCATCGAACGTGATGAAGTCAACGTTTTCGTCGTCCCGAACTTCTCGGTGGGCGCGGTGCTCTTGACGCAGTTCGCGGCGAAGGCTGCCCCGCTCTTCGAGTCTGTCGAGATCATCGAGATGCACCATCCCGATAAGGTGGACGCGCCATCGGGTACGGCACAGCACACGGCCGAACTGATCGCTCGCGCTCGCGCGAAAGCAGGTTCCGCTCCCTCGCCCGATGCCACCTCTCGCGACCCGCATGGAACGCGCGGCGGGCGGATCGAGGAAGTCAACGTCCACGCGGTGCGTGTACGCGGTTTCATGTCTTCACAAGAGGTGCTGTTCGGATCCGAGGGCGAGATCCTGAGGCTGCGTTACGACTCCGTCACACGCGAGTCCCTCATGCCCGGAGTGCTCGCCGCGCTCCGCGCCGTCCCAGGTCTCCCCGGGGTGACGATCGGCCTCGAAACCGTGCTGAGCCTGGGCTGAACACGATTCGACAACGGATGACAGCCTGAACCTCTTGCGTGAACTCGCTCTTCGACGACCGGATCGGCATCGGCAGCTTCACGCGGCGCCGATGCCGCCAGGACACGAGACGCCGACACCCGAGGAAGACCGATGAGCATCCAACCGCTGACCCTTGACGGCGTCGTACCCTATCCGCCAAAGTCCGTGGCCCAGTACCTCACAAAGGGATACTGGCACGATCAGACGCTTCCGGAGTTGCTTTTTGCCGCGGCGGAACGCTATCCCGACAAGCTCGCGGTCATCGACCGCGACACCCGGCTGAGCTATAGGCAACTCACGGATGAAGTCCTGCGTCTCGCGGCCGGTCTGCAGGATCTGGGGCTGGGCCGTGGCGACCGAGTGGTCGTGCATCTGCCCAATACCTACGAGTACATCGCGTTCGTCTTCGCCCTGTGGGAGCTCGGCGTGATTCCCGTGGTCGCGCCCATCGCGCACCGTCGCGCGGAGATCGAACACTTCATCGAGATTGCCGAGGCGCGTACCTACATCACCGTCGCATCGGACAGCGGCACCGATCTCGCTGCGTTGGCTGCCGACCTGAAGGGCCGTTGGGCCCATCTGGAGCACACAGTGATCCTCGATCGCGGCGGCGGCGGCGCCGAGTACGACGCGCTGCTTTCGAAAGGATCGCTCGAGCACGTGCGGCGATGCAGCCCGCAGGACGTCGCGCTGCTGCAGATGTCGGGCGGCACGACGGGCGTTCCGAAGCTGATGCCGCATACTCATCACACGTACGGCTATGCGTTGCGCAGAAGCGTCGGGGAACGGGGCATCACCGAGCGGACGGTGCATCTGCTGGTCATGCCGATCTGTCACAGTATGTCGACGCGTTCGCCCGGCTTCCTCGGCGCGTTCAGCGTGGGCGCAACGATCGTGATCGCGCCGAACGGCAGCCCCGATGCGGCGTTCCCGCTGATCGAGAAGCACCGCGCGAACCGCGTGACGTTGGTGCCCCCGATCCTGCTGGCCTGGCTGAACTCCTCGCTGCGCGACGCCTACGATCTCTCCAGCATGCAGGTGATCATGTGCGGGGGTGCGAAGCTGAGCGAGGAGGTGGCGCGGCGGGTCGAGCCGGAGCTCGGCATGGAGCTGTCTCAGAGCTTCGGGATGGGCGAAGGCCTGGTCGTCAGCAACCCTCCGGACGTCGATCGGGAGACCAGCGTGCGATACCAGGGCCGGCCGGCCTCGGAGGCCGACGAGATCCGGGTCATAGACGACGAGGGAAACGACGTGCCGCCCGGGGCGCCCGGTCACCTGCTGACGCGGGGGCCGTCGGTAATCCGCGGCTACTATCGCAACCCCGAGCAGAATGCCCTGGCGTTCACCAGCGATGGCTTCTACCGCACCGGTGACATAGTCGAGCGGGACGAGCGTGGGTTCATGAGGGTCGTGGGCCGGTCGAAGGACCAGATCAACCGTGGCGGCGAGAAGATCGCGCCCGAGGAGCTGGAGAACGCGTTCCTCGCCCACGGCGGCGTGCACAACGCCTCCGTGATCGGCATCGATGACGAGGTGCTCGGCGAGCGCATCAAGGCGTACCTGATCCCCCGGTCGCCGGAGGACGTGGCCGATCTCACCTTGAGCAAGCTGCGTCGGTTCCTGCAGGAGTGGGGCCTCGCGACATTCAAGCTTCCCGATTTCGTGGAGGTGGTCGACGAGTTCCCGTACACCGCGGTCGGCAAGGTCAGCAAGCGACTGCAGCGCGAGCAGAACTAGGAACGCGTCGAGCGGCATCGCTCAACGTGAGTTGTTCTCGGGTCGGATACGGCAACGAGGTGGTTATGCACAACGCGGATGTTGTTGTGGTCGGCGGGGGTAACGCCGGGTACTGCACGGCTCACGCGGCGGCCGAGCGCGGGCGACGCGTGCTGCTGTTGGAGAAGGCGCCGCGGGCGCTGGCCGGGGGGAACAGCTACTACACGCTCGGTGCGACCCGGATGGTGCACGCCGGGCTCGGCGATCTGCTCGAGGTCCTTGAGCCCGATGAGCGTCACGTGCGTACCGAAGTTCCGCCGTACTCGGCGGCAGAGTTCCTGGCCGACCTGGACCGGATCACCGAGGGACGTGACGATAAGGAACTTGCCGCGGCTGTCGTCGAAGGCTCGCGCGACGCGGTCCGCTGGCTGCACGAACTGGGGTTGCGATTCCGGCTGATGTACGAGCGGCAGGCTCACGAGAACGCCGATGGAACCTTCGTGTTCTGGGGTGGAACGCACGTGTGCAACGTCGACGCGGGCCCTGGGCTGATATCAGACCATGAACGCGTCGCCTCGCGGCTCGGGGTCGAGATGCGCTACGGTTGCCCGGTCACGGGGCTGATGACCAACGGCGGCTCGGTCGTCGGTGTTCGCGCGGGCGATCAGGAGTTTCCGGCGGAGTCGGTGGTGATCGCCAGCGGCGGTTTCGAGGCGAACGCGCAATGGCGGCAACGCTACCTGGGAGACGGGTGGCAGCACGCGAAGGTGCGTGGCACGCCGTACAACACCGGTGACCTGATCGGCGCGGCCTTGGAGATTGGTGCAGATCGTGGAGGCGACTGGTCAACGTGTCATAGCGTGCCGTGGGACGCGTCATATCCCGAGAACGAGAGCAACCGTATGTTGACGAACCGACTCAGCCGGTACGGCTATCCGCTTGGCATCATTGTCAACGCCTGGGGTCGACGATTCCTCGACGAGGGTGCAGACTTTCGCAACTATACGTACGCGAAGTACGGCAAGGTGATCCTCGAACAGCCGGGTTCGGTGGCGTTTCAGATCTTCGACGCGAACTCGCGATCGATGCTCAACGTGTACGAGTATGAAATGCCCGGGATCATCCCGGTCGTCGCCAACAGCGTCGAAGAGCTCGCCGCAGCCATAGACGTCGACGTCGACGCGTTCGCGCGGACGGTCCGCGATTTCAACTCATCGATCGACACCAGCCGTCCGCTCGATCCAACGATCAAGGACGGCCGCAGCGCGACGGTGGAACCGATCAAGAGTAATTGGGCATCGGCGATAGAGACGCCGCCCTATTATGCATATCCGGTGACGTGTGGAATCAGTTTCACCTTTGGAGGGCTTCGCGGCGACATCAACGGCCGGGTGCTCGATCCGTCAGGTGCGCCCATCCCCGGGCTCTTCGCGTGCGGTGAAGCGCTCGGGGGCCTCTTCAGCGGGAACTACCCGACGGGCGCCGGCCTGACTGCGGGAATGGTGGTCGGGCGACGCACAGGATCGCTCGCCTGAGCCATGATTTCGTCGCAGAGCAGCACCCGGGTCGTCATCGTCGGCGCCGGCCCGGTCGGAATGGTGTGCGCACTGGCGCTGAACCGGCAGGGCATCCCGGTCACCGTGCTCGAGTCGGAGCCCGTACCGGTGAAGGATCAGCGCGCCGCGACCATTCATCCGAGCACTCTGGAGATGCTTGACGAATTGGGCATCACCGAGAAGATCACGCCGCACGGCCTGGTTTCGAGCACCTATCGCTTCCATGACCGGCCGACCGGCGAGTTGGTGGCGGAGTTCGATCTCGCCCGGCTCAAAGACGAGATCCGGTTTCCCTATGTGCTGCAGTACGAGCAATACAAACTGACCGCTTCCATCGCCGAGGAATACGCCAACGGATCCGACTTCGACATGCGGTTCTCCCACGCCCTCACCGGCCTCACCGTGGCCGCGAACGGCATCGAGGTGGAGTACGCCTCCCCCGCGGGCACGGGGCGCATGACGGCGGCCTATGTCATCGGCTGCGACGGCGGCCGGTCAACAGTGCGCAAGCTCGCCGGCATCGAGTTCGAAGGGTTCACGTATCCGGAGCGGTTCATCAAGATCGCGACCAGATTCGACTTCAAGACCGTGAAGTCGAATCTGTCACTGCGCAACTACTTCTCCGACCCCTACGAGTGGGCCAACCTGTTCAAGGTGCGCGGGGAGACGCCCGAAGGACTCTGGCGGCTGATCCTGCCGATCGGCCAGGACGAGGACGACACCACCGCACTGTCGGCAGCGCGTGTCGAGCGGCGGCTGCAGAAGTTCTTCCCCAAGGCGGACCCCTACCACGTCGAGTACGCCAGGGTCTACAGGGTCAATCAGCGCGTGGCCGGGACCTTCCATAAAGGCCGCATCTTGTTGGCCGGAGACAGCGCGCACGTCAACAACCCGATCGGCGGCATGGGCATGAACGGCGGCATCCATGATGCCATCAACCTTGCGGAGAAGCTCCCCCAGGTGATCCACGGTCGGGACGGTGACGATCTGCTCGATCTCTACAGCCGCCAGCGCCGTCACGCCGCGCTGAACTACGTACAAGCCCAGACAATCGCCAACAAGCGAATGCTGGAGGAACGCGACCCCGCCGTGCGGCGACAGAACCTCGATCAGTTGCGCTGCACGGCCGAGAACCTCGATAGCGCGCGCGCCTATATGCGCCGCGCGGCCCTGTTCGACAGCCTGCACGACGCCGCCTCCATCACCTAATACTCCAGTGACAGTGGCCGGCATGTGGTCTCTCTGCATGGAGTGGCGGCGTGGCGTCCGAACGGGTGCGGCTACCGTGTGATTCTCCGTAGTTTGTGAGAATAGACGATGAATCCGCGGTGGCCGCGGAGCGGAGTGTATCCGGTTTGGACGTGGCGGTATGGGAGGCTGGTTTGGAGGAGTTGCTGGTGCGAGTCGATCCGTGTTTCGTGTCGGAGCAGCCGCGGGTGCAGGCGCGGGCGTATGTGGCCGGGTTGTTGTCCCGCGCGGAGCGGAAGAACGGGTGGACCCTCGCGGAGTTCACCGGTCAGGCGGGTCCGCAGAAGATGCAGCGGCTACTGAACGGGTATGTGTGGAACGCTGATCGGGTGCGTGACGTGGTCGCGTCGTATGTGATCGAGAACCTGGCCGGGGAGCGGCGACTGCCCGGCACAGGGCGAGCGCGTCCTGCCCGAACACCGCGGCAAGACGGTCCCGGGCCGTCGTCGATGACGGCATCGTCCACCCGTTGACCCGCTCGCCCTAGAGGGTGTCTGAAAAGGG